>CAYSEG010000007.1:0-15409 GCA_964430135.1 uncultured Candidatus Saccharibacteria bacterium
TTTTTTTTCTAAATTTTATTTCAATATTTAGAAATATTTAACCGTCTTAATGTTTAAATTTTTCTGTACAAAAAAACAGCGATAAAAAAAATAAAGAAGAAATATTTTTGTATGTTAAAATTTTTCACAGCTCCATTTTAGATGATGAAAAAATTTTCCGATATCGGCTGCTTAATGCCTATATTTAATTTCTATCTGTGCAGATTAAGCCAAATACCCCCTTGAAATAAAGGGGATTTTATTTTATAATAATTAAAAGTGAAGAAAATAGTAAAACTTTGAATTTTACATTGTCATTTTTTATCTTTATATTATGTCCATCTTAACTAAAATTTTAGGCGATCCGAACAAGAAAGTCTTGAATAAACTTCGGCCGATTGTTGAAAAGATTAACAATCTTGAGCCGGAATTGGAAAAACTTTCTGACGAAGAGCTTAAAGAAAAGACAAACGAATTTAAAGAACGGTTAAAAAAAGGAGAAACTCTGGACGATATTTTACCGGAGGCATTTGCTGTTGTCCGCGAAGCGGCTAAAAGAACTTTAGGCCAGCGGCATTTTGATGTTCAAATTCTCGGCGGAATTATTCTTCATCAGGGGAAAATTGCTGAGATGAAAACCGGAGAAGGAAAAACATTAGTTGCCACCCTGCCGCTTTATCTAAATGCTCTTTTAGGCAAAGGTGCGCATTTGGTGACTGTTAATGACTATTTAGCAAAACGTGATACAAATTGGATGGGCCCGATTTATAACTTTCTCGGTTTGAGTGTTGGTTGCATCCAACATGAAAAGGCCTTTGTTTTTAATCCAAAAGTAAAACCGGACAAAAATGAAGTTACGATTGAAGCGGAAAATTTATCTGAAGTCCCGCGCAAAGATGCTTATAAGTGCGATATTCTTTACGGAACTAACAATGAGTTTGGTTTTGATTATTTAAGAGATAATATGGTTTATTCTCTTGAGCAAATGGTACAAAGGCCGCTTCACTACGCCATTATTGACGAAGTTGACAGTATTTTAATTGACGAGGCAAGAACTCCTTTGATAATTTCCGCTCCGGATACAGAATCAGCCCAGCTTTATAAAACTTTTGTCGAAATTGTTCCGAGATTAAAAGAAAATACGGATTTTAATATCGACGAAAAGATGAAAGCCGTAACTTTAACAGAAGAAGGAATTGATAAGGTGGAAAAAATGCTTGGTGTCGGAAATATTTATCAAGAAAAAGGAATTGCTTACGTCCACCATTTAGAGCAAGCCCTTAAGGCTCAAGTACTCTTTAAAAGGGACCGTGATTATGTTGTTAAAGACGGACAAGTCATTATTGTTGATGATTTTACCGGACGTTTGATGCACGGGCGGCGCTACAGCGAAGGGCTTCATCAAGCAATTGAAGCCAAAGAAGGACTTGAGGTGCAAAAAGAAAGCCGCACCTTAGCCACTATTACTTTTCAAAATTATTTTCGGCTTTATGATAAATTATCAGGCATGACCGGAACCGCAGAGACCAGCGCTGAGGAATTTGCCAAAGTTTATAATCTGGAAGTAGTTGTAATTCCAACCAACAAACCAATGATCCGCCAAGATCTTCCAGATAGAATTTATAAAACAGAAAAAGGGAAATTCCAAGCGTTAATCAAGGAAATAAAAGAACGACACCAAAAAGGCCAGCCGGTTTTAGTCGGTACTATTGCTATTGAAAAATCAGAACTTTTAAGTGCGATGTTTAGAAAAGAAGGACTTCCTCACGAAGTTCTTAATGCTAAACATCATGAAAATGAAGCAAAAATTATTGCCAGGGCTGGCCAACAAGGGGCAATTACCATTGCTACAAATATGGCCGGTCGGGGAACCGATATTAAACTGGGTCAGGGCGTCGCCGCTGTTGGCGGACTTCATATCATCGGCACTGAACGACACGAGGCAAGGCGAATTGACAATCAATTGAGGGGTAGAACAGGTCGCCAGGGCGATCCCGGTTCTACCCAGTTTTTTATTTCAATGGAAGATGAATTAATGAGAGTATTTGGTTCAGACAAAATGAAAAATTTGATGGATAAATTGGGCGTGCCAGAAGATCAGCCAATTGAAAATAAATTAATTTCAAAATCCATTGAAAGCGCCCAGTCAAAAATTGAAGGATACCATTTTGATATGAGAAAGCATATTTTAGAATATGATGATGTGATGAACAAGCAAAGAGAGGTAATTTATAAAAAAAGAAAAGAAATCTTGGAAATTTCTTCAATTAAACCGGATGATTCCGCTCATCTTAAAGCTCAAGAAAAATTAAAAGAAAAAATCCTTGAAATGGTCAAAGATGAAATTGGGCAAATTACTTCGGCGCACACAAACGGCATTAGAGCCGATTGGAACATAGAGGAGATATATGAGGTAGTAAACGCTATTTTTTCTTTGCCGAACGAAGTTCATTCTCAATTAATGAACATTCGGGACAAAAATAACCAAGATGAAAAAGCCCGCCAAGAAATAGTAGATTATCTTTTCTCTCTTGCTAAAGCCGCTTATAATACTAAAGAAAAAGAACTTACACCAGAAGTAATGCGTCAAGTGGAAAAAGTAGTATCTTTGAAGACAATTGACACTCTCTGGATGGAACACTTAGACGTAATGGAAGAATTTCGCCGAGGGGTGGGTCTCAGGGGTTACGGACAAAAAGATCCTTTGGTTGAATACAAGAAAGAAAGTTATAGAATGTTTCAGAAATTATTAGATTCAATTCAATCGGGAATAGTAAGTACTATTTATAAAGTAGGTGTTGTCCAAAGACCAACCCCAGAAATTTATCAAGATGCCGGAATTAACAGAAGCGGCGTAACATATCGGGGAGGAAACGAGACATCCGCCAGCACTTCACCGATTATTAAGAAAAAAGTCGGCCGCAACGATCCCTGCCCTTGCGGCAGCGGCAAGAAATATAAGCATTGTTGCGGCGCTTGAACTCCCGTCGCTTTCCCGTCACGAAAATAAATTTTCGCATGAGCTTGCTAGGAAATATAAAAAATGTTGCTGGCCCCATTAAATAGGATAGTTTCAAATAATAGACCTTAAACAGGCGCAATAATTCTCTAACGGAGGGTAGCCAAAGTATGGATAGAAAAATGAGGAAAACGGGGTCAAAAAATTAAAAAATCAAAGAACAACTTTGAAGTCAAAATTAAAAAAGCCAATAAAGGGATTGGCGAATAAAGCGGTAATTGAAATTTTGCCTTCTTCATTGACAAAAATTTACATTAATATAAGATTTAATTAGCAGCTTAAGCTGCTGAATATTTTATTTTTAATAATAAAAGGAAATTTTATTATGGAAAAATCATCAGAAAAAGAAAAAATAAAAAAAGACAAAGAAAACAAAAAGCAAATAAACTTTGAGAAATTCAAGAAAACAAATTTACTGGCTCTTGTCTGTTATCTCGGATTTTTTTGTCTTATTCCGATTTTAGTAAAAGAAAAAGATGATTTTGTAAAATTTCACGCTAAACAGGGATTGGCTCTATTTATCGTTGAAATGGTTACTTGTATGGTTTTCGGAATTGTTCCCATTTTTTGGCTTTTTGGCGGTTTTTTTATGCTTTTCTGGCTAGTCTTAAATATCATCGGGATCACGAATGTTTTAAATGAAGAAAAGAAAAAACTTCCAGTAATAGGAAGATTCGCTGATAAGCTTAATATCTAAGATTATTTATGTCTCTATCAATCGGAATCGTTGGTCTGCCGAACGTCGGCAAGTCAACTTTATTTCAAGCTATAACAAAAAAACAAGTTGACCGCTCTAATTATCCCTTCTGCACCATTGACCCAAATGTCGGCGTAGTTGAGGTGCCCGACGAACGGGTGGACAAATTGGCAGAATTAACTAATTCGGCAAAAAAAATTTACGCCACCGTAGAATTCGTTGACATTGCCGGCTTAGTAAAAGGCGCCAGTAAAGGCGAAGGTTTGGGAAATAAATTTCTAGCCAATATCAGAAAAGTGGATGCGGTAATTTATGTTCTTCGTTGCTTTCAAAATGAAAAAATTGCCAATATAGAATCCACGGTTGATATTTTAAGAGACAAAGAAACTTTGGATACGGAAATGGCTTTAAAAGATTTGGCAACCGTAGAAAAAAGAATTCAAAGTTTAGAAAAAGAAGCCAAATCGGGCGCAAAAGACGCAATCAAAGAATTAACAGTTCTTAAAAAAGCGCGAACACTTCTCAATGAAGGGAAAAAATTAGCTGGAAGCTTTTGGAATAATGAAGAAAGTAAAATCCTAAATAGCTATCAATTGTTGACTTTTAAAAAAGTATTATATTTATTAAACGGACGTGAAGATGAAATTTCTCGAGACGTGATTAACGCCTTTAAAAAAAATAATTGGCAGTTTATTGTCATTGATATACTTTCTGAATTTGATGCGGCGGATTTGAATCTTGAAGAAAGAAAAGAGTTTAATTTGCCCCAAGAATTAAAAATTGATTCTTTAATAAAAAAATCATACAAACTGCTTGATTTGATAACTTTCTTTACTACCGGGCCGGACGAGACTCGCGCCTGGACGCTTAAGCGGGGGAAAAAAGCTCCTGAAGCCGGCGGAGTAATCCATAGCGATTTTGAAAACCAATTTATTCGCGCTGAAGTTATTAACTGGAAAGATTTAATTGACGCCGGCGGATTTCAAAACGCTAAAGAAAAAGGGTTGATTCGTACTGAAGGAAAAGATTACACGATCCAAGACGGAGATGTGATTGAGATTAAAAGCGGGGCATAATTATCTCAACAGTTCGTTAACAATAAAATCAGTATAAATTTTTAAAAATAATTTCTTTCATTATTAATAGTATGAAAAATTTTCAACTGGCTAAAATTTTTTATGAGATGGCTGATCTTTTGGAAATGAAAGAGGTTCCTTTCAAACCTCAGGCTTATGAAAAAGCCGCCCGAAGTATTGAATCACTTTCAGAAGACATTGAAGAAGCGGCTCGAAAAGGAAACCTGGAAAAAATTCCCGGAGTAGGAAAAAACATAGCTCAAAAAATTAGGGAGTTTATCAAGACTAATAAAATAAAAGATCATGAGAATTTGAAAAAAGAATGCCCGATAGATATTGAAGAGATGACTGCCATTGAAGGATTGGGGCCAAAAAAACTCCTTGCTCTTTATAAAAATTTAGGAATTAAAAATTTAATCCAACTTGAAAAAGCGGCTAAAGGCGGAAAATTGCGGAACTTAGAAGGATTTGGTCTAAAAACAGAATTTAATATTTTAAAGGGGATTGAATTTATTAAAAAAAGCAAAGGGCGTTTTTTACTTGGTTTTATTCTGCCAACCGTCAGAGAAATAGAAAAATATTTAAAGAAAAGCAAATCTGCAGAGAAAATAAGCATTGCCGGATCAGTAAGAAGAAAAAAAGAAACAATTGGAGATGTGGATATCCTTATTGTTTCCTCGCGCCCCAAAGATGTAATAAAGCAATTTATCTCAATGCCGGAAATAGTAAAAATTTGGGCTAAAGGCGCAACAAAATCCTCTGTGAGATTAAAAGAAGGATTTGACGTAGATTTAAGAGTAATAAAAGAAGAAAGTTTCGGGGCGGCTCTTCAATATTTTACCGGGAATAAAGACCATAATATTAAATTGAGAAAAATTGCCATAGAAAAAGGCTGGAAACTTAATGAATATGGACTCTTTCAAAATAAAAGGCGAATTGCAGGAAGAAGCGAAGAGAGTATTTATAAGAAATTAGGACTTCAGTGGATACCTCCTGAGCTTCGAGAAAATAGGGGAGAGATTGAAGCAGCTTTTAATGACCAATTGCCGAAGATAATTGATTACACCGATATTAAAGGAGATCTCCACTGCCATACTGATTGGAGTGACGGGACTAAAACTATTGAGGAAATGGCTAAAGCGGCTCATAATCTTGGCCATAGTTATCTTGCCATTACCGACCATACTGGAACTTTAAAAATCGCTCACGGACTCAATGAGAAGAAACTTTTAAAGCAAATGAATGAAATTGATAAAATAAATAAACGCATTCAAGGAATTCGTATTCTAAAAGGCGCTGAAGTAAATATTAAAGCTGATGGAACTCTTGATATAAAAGATCAAGTTTTAGCTAAATTGGACATTGTTGTTGCTGGCGTTCATTCCCATTTTAATATGACTAAAAAAGAAATGACCCGAAGAATCATTAGGGCAATGGAAAATAAAAATGTTGATATTATTGTTCATCCCACAGGGAGAATTCTCAAAAAAAGAAAACCTTATCAGATTGATTTGGAAAAAATTTTCAAAACGGCAAAACGGACAGAAACTTTCTTAGAAATTAATGCTTATCCGGAACGATTAGATTTAAATGACGAAGCGATTAAAAAAGCGGTTGAAAAGGAAGTTAAACTTTCTATCGGCACCGACTCCCATTCTGTTGAGCATCTGAAATACATTGAATTAGGCATAGCTACGGCTCGCCGCGGCTGGGCAGAAGAAAAAGATATTATTAATACTAAATCTGTTTTGCAACTTTTTAAATTATTAAAAAAATAGGGCCCTTTTAAAATTTTTACAAAAGACTTTCCGGATCTACGTCAACTGTCCAGTCATTCGGCACAATTTTTAAAAGTTCATTTTTTAATTTATTTTCTATTTTTTCACTTTCATTTCTTATTTTTATTACAATCTGCCAAATATATCTGCCGCGTTCTTTTGGAATAAAAGCCGGAGCGGGTCCCAAAACTTGTATCTTGTATTTTGTATATTGTATATTGTATATTCGATTTTTTAATCTTTCTGCCAAGATTTTAGAGTTTTCTTCGCATAGTTTTCTGTCTTTGTTTTTATAAATTAATCTAATTAAATTTGAAAACGGAGGATAGGTGAGGGCCCTGCGATCCTTAATTTCATTTTTATAAAAATCTTCATAATCACCTCTGAGAGCTACCCGAAATATTAAATTGTTGGGATGATAAGTTTGGAGTATGATTTTTGCTTTATTTAATTTTGGCAGCTTGAGAAACTTGGCTATAGTTTGAAAGACGCGTTCTCCTGATCGAAAATCCGGAATATTTAAAATACTGTCTATTGAAACAACACCTATTAGATCTACGTTTTTAAAATCTTGAGCCTTTAAAATCATTTGAGTTCCAATAAGAATATCAATTTTCTTAGCAGTAAAATCCTGCCAAATTTTATTCTCTTGTTTTTTGCTTTTAGCTATATCGCTGTCAAGCCGCCGCACTTTTGCTTTAGGAAAAAGTTTTTTAATCTCAGCTTCAACTTTTTGGGTGCCAATGCCGGAATATTTAATTCGATGACTTGAACACTTGGGGCAAAAAGGAGGAGGAGCTTCGTTATAATTGCAATGATGGCAAGTCAAAATTTCATTTTTTTCTAAAATATGATAAACCAAAGGAATATTACAATTTGGACATTTGACTACATAGCCGCAGTCTTGACATATTATGAAAGTAGCCATTCCCCGCCGACCAACAAACAAAACAACTTGTTTTTTTTGTTTTAAGGTTCTTTTAAGAGAATCAACCAAAACTTCGCTAAAAATAGAATAATTACCTTTATGCGATTCTTCTTTCATATCAGCTATAACGAAATTTTGAATTTTGAATTTTGAATTTTGAATTATCAGCTTATATTTTTTTTGTTTAGACGCCCAGTAGGATTCCACAGAGGGCGTGCTGCTTTCTAAAATAATTTTTGTTTTGGCAAGCTCTGCTAATTTTAGGGCTGTTTTTTTAGTTTGATAACGGGGAGCTTGGTCGCTTTTATAACTTTGGTTTTGTTCGTCATCGACAACAATTAATTCTAATTTTTGAAACGGGGCAAAAAGAGCTATTCGAGTGCCGAAAATAATTTTTACATCACCATTTCTAATTTTTTGCCATTCTTGCCAATAGAGTGTTTTCGGCAATCCGCTGAACAAAATAGCTGCTTCTGATTTATCCAAAAAAGATTTGATTTTTAAAACTATTTTTTTTAAGTTTGAAATTTCCGGAAATAAAATGAGAATTTGTTTATCTTTTTTGAGAAACTTTTTTAGAAGTTCGAGATAAATTTTTTCTTTTTCGCCCTCTTTTGAATTAAACAATAAAAAATTTTTCTTCTTGGATTTCTCTATAGACTGGACTAATTTTTCTATTTTTGAATTTGTTTTAACATATCCCTGACTCCTCTCAAGAGGGAAATAATCAGTAGATTCTAAAATAGCTTTTATTATTGACGGATATTTCTTTTTTGCTTTTTTAGAGGGAATCTCCGGAAGCATACTTTTTATAGTTAAACTAAGGGGGGCCCAATAATATTCGGCTATCCAACTGGCTAATTTTAGCTGGACACTTGTCAAAACTGGTTTTGAATCAATAACTTTCAAAATTTCTTTCAGTTGGTAAGGATAGCGCTTAACTTCTATCTTTCTTTTTTCTAATTCTTGAATATTAATAACTATTCCTAAAATTTTTCTTCGATAAAATTCAACCATTACTAAAGCACCCACAGATATTTTGTGGGCAGAATAATAAGTATAGACTTGGGATTTACCAAGGGGAATTTTTGTTGCAGGGATTACATCTACTATGAACATAAATAAGCCAAAACTCAAAACAAAAGCCAAAGTTACAATCAAAAAATCAAAAATAATTTTAAGACTTTTTTAAGACTTTTTTGATTTTAGTTTGTATTTTTTTGTTTTATATTTTGGGTTTTAGATTTAATCACTATATTTCTCCACCCTAAATCTATACAAAATAATCTCATCTTTTTCAGGATTAATTCCGCCTTTTCGGCAGGCAATAGAAACTTGCTGGTGGGGCGTATCAACTCCTTCTAAATCCGGCAAAAGAAGTCCCGAACGGCCATCCTGCGTTTTTACCAAAACTCCATATTTTTTTGCATCTAATTCTTTGATCTCTTTGATTTGTTCTGGTTCGCTTAGAATGCTCACTTCATAATTTAATTCTGATAATTCTTCTTTATCGACCGGCAAGAAGCGATAATCTTGACTGCAAGAAGAGATAGCATTAGAAATAATTTCCTCGGCGATATTTTTTCGTGTTGGCAAATATGTGCCAATACACCCCTTAAGTTCTTTTCCTTTTTTAATAGTCACGAAAACACCGGCTTGACGACTGTAAAATTCTTCCGGCAAATCTTTGGGTACATCAATAATTTTGCCGGTTTTAACATAAGTTTCAATGGCTTGTTTGGCTAAATTGATATAGGAATTACTCATATTTATTTTTATTATGTGTCATCCTGAACAAAACGAAGGGCCTCTCAATTTGTTTGAGAAATCTGACATTCGTCAGAGATTCTTCGGCGCTTAAACTTAAGCGCCTCAGAATGACAATAATAAACTACGTTTTATTTTATCATTTTTTACAATTTTAAGCAAAAAAAAGAAGAGGTTTTCCTCTTTTATTTTTCATTTAATAATCAACTAAAGAACGATCGGCTTCTGTTGCTTCCTTCCCATCGATTACCATTAAATCAAGATGTCTTATATTAGTGCGGTCATACACGCCGATTATACCGTATCTCTTTTTTCTTGATCCATGCCACCGTATCCCTCTTTCTCCAATTGAAAAAGTCTCTCTATCAAAGGTCCAAGTGCCATTTACAGTATCAATTATGAGATTTTCTGTCTGTTGTTCGGCTTCTTCCGCGGTAATAACTTGTGTATAACACCTGTTGCTAGCATACTTCAGAACTACTAAATCCTCCTTTCTAAATTTTTCTTCCATTTTTCACCTCCTAAAAAGAGCAATTCTATTTAAAAGATAGCAAACTCTGTATTTTATGTCAATGCTAGATATCTAAAAAAATGTCATTAGTCATTACGAGGAGTAATCCTAAAAGGAACGATGACGAAGTAACCCCATGCCACTAAATAAGAATTCTATAAAATCACGGGATTGCTTTATTTGTCCATTCGGATTCGCTTGCAATGACGTTTTGTAACTTAAAATTTACCACCAAATATCCAACTCCAAACGGTCCTTCATAAGAAAGAATCTCCGGTTGCCAATTTAAACCGTCCAAGACACCAAGTAAGATAATAATTGAACGAAGGCCGCATTCGCCGGCTTGGTCAATTAAATCCGGATCTAAATTTAAAATTCCTTTGACGTTTTTAGCTTTGATAAGCTCTATAAGTTTTTTATCAAATTCTTTTCCACGTGGAGAATATCCTACAGGCGCATCCGGAGTCAAACGATGAGAAAGATCTCCAGAGGCAATAAAAGCGATTTTTTTATTTGATTTTTTAATAACTTCTCCAATTGTTTTTCCAAACTCAAAATGCCTCTTGTAGCTTAAATATGAAAAAACAATCGGCACCAAATTAACATCCGGCAAATTTTTAGTCAGATAATATAAAGGCACTAAAGCGCCATGATCAAGAGGAATATTTTCAATTAAACTAACAGGAATTTTTGCCTCGTTTGATTTTTCACAAATACTTTTACTAACATCTAAATCATTTTTAAAACTCATAGTCAAATTTGAACCAAACATCATAAAGTCACCAGCCAGAGTAGGGGATACATTAATTACCATTTGATCTATTTCAACTGGCCCATGAGGTGAAACAATAATTACTGTTTCGGGTTTTGATTCAACAAATTTCTCTGAAAGTTTTTTCATCGCCTCAACGATTTGAGAAGCTTGGGATAGATTTTCCTGGCCGATTTCCGGAATAATAATCGGCGGGTGAGGACAAATAGCGGTAAATGTAAGCATAAATTTTCCAATAATTATTTTTGTTTTAGTAAGGTTATTTAGATAAAAAGCGAAGAAATCAAAAATCAAATCTCAAAAATTAAAAATACATATTAAAAATAGAAAATTTTGAATTTTGATTTGTAATTTTTTATTTTTATTTTTGATTTTTTATTTTTCTATTCAATAATATCCAAACTTTCTCCGCACCTAACACACCTTCCTCTTTTATCAAGCCGTATAACATGGTATCCGTTCCGGTCAATCATCAGCTCTTTACATCTTGGACAATAAGTGTCTTCAGAGGCAAGGCCGGGCACATTGCCGCTGTAGACATATTTAAGACCTTCATCTAATCCAATTTGACAAGCTTTTTCAAGCGTTTCAATCGGCGTCTCTGGCAAATGCTGCAGTTTCCAGGAAATTAAACCGGAAAATTGAGAAATATGCCAGGGAGTTTCTGCGCCCAATTCTTCTTTGATAAATTTGGCAATATCTTTAAACATTTTTTCATCATCGCTTAAAGCTGGAATAACCAAAGTAGTCACTTCAAGCCAAATTCCTAATTTTTTTATTCTTTTTAAATTTTCTAAAACCGGCTTAAGCCTTCCGCCGCAATTTTTCCGATAGAATTCATCGGAAAATGATTTTAAATCCACATTAATTGCATCAAGATAAGGAGCAATCATATTTAAAGCCTCTTCTGTCATAAATCCATTGCTGACCCAGATATTTCTTAAATTTTTATCATAGGCTAATTTCATTATTTCTAAAGCATATTCTAAAAATATTGTCGGTTCAGTATAAGTATAAGCGATACTCTTACAATTATTATCTAAAGCATCCTGCACGATTTTTTCTGGGGGCAAATCCCGACCTGAAATTTCACCATTTTTAAGCCTCGGGCCCTGAGAAATATCCCAATTCTGACAATTAGCGCATCTAAAGTTACACCCAACAGTGGCAATAGAAAGAGATTGACTTCCCGGAGAAAAATGAAAAAACGGTTTTTTTTCAATTGGATCAACATTTTCGGCAATTGCTTTCCCATAAACCAAGGAGTAAAGCATACCGTCTTTATTTTCCCTTACTCCGCAAATTCCTCTTTTATTAGGCAATATAACGCAACGGTGATTACAAAGACCGCATTGAACTATATCATCTTTAAGTTTTTTATAAAGTAAAGCTTCTTTCATATTTTTATTCTAACACTTTCTAAAATTTTATGCAAAAAATAATCGGTGTCAAAACCGCTAAATTCTATTTTCACATATTTCTTCCATTTTCCGTCTCTCTTTACTAAAAATACTATTGTTCCTCCCATAGTATTTTATCCCTTCTTTAAATCACAAAATCAAACCCATAAATTTTGTCAAAAACTTTTAACAATGCTATAATAAAAACAATGAAAAAACGGATTTTTATTGCCATAAATCTGCCTGATTCAATAAAGCAAGAATTACTATCATATCAGAAAAAACTTAAGAATCTTAATGTCAGATGGACGAAATCTGATAACTTTCATATTACTTTGACTTTTATCGGTTATGTATCTGAAGAAGAAATTGAAAAAATTTTAAAAATAACTCAAGAAACAGCCTCAAAATTTAGCCCTTTTTTAATAGAATTAAATAGAATCTGTTTGGGGCCAACCCCCGAGAGGGCGCGAATGATTTGGGTAGAAGGCAAAGCCAATGGAGACTTAATAAATTTAGAAAAAAAACTAAAGAAAGAACTGGTAAAAGAAAAGATTAACTTTGACGGGAAATATCCATTAAAAGTCCATATAACTTTAGCCAGAGCCAGAGGAAACGAACTAAAAGGAATAAATATAGATAGAAAACTTGACGGATTGAATCTTGAAGTAAAAAATATCGATGTGATGGAAAGTAGATTGAATAGAGATGGAGCAAAATATAAAATTTTAGAACGGTTTGAATTAATACGACAAACTATCAGCTAAACAACCATACACATATAATGCGGCCGCATTATATGTGTTATAATTTGATTTGAAATGAATAAATTTAAAAATAATAAAATTGATATTTTAGGAGTTAAAATAGACCAAATTACCACTGAAGCGGTTCTTGATAAAATTAAAAATTTTTTAGAATCAAATAGTGGACATTATATTGCGACAGTAAATCCCGAAATGATTATAGCGGCGCAAAAGGATAAAAAATTTCAGGAAATTATTAACAATGCGGATATTGCAATTGCTGACGGAATTGGAATTTTGTTCGCAGCATTTTTTCTTAATTCAAAAATAAAAAAACTTAAAATAAATCCAGTAGTAAAATTCGCATATCCTTTTACTAGATTTTCATCAATATTATCTGTCGAAACTATAAATAATATAAATTTATTTATATATAATTTAATTATATATATTTGTATGTTATTTATTTTTCCTTTAGCATATATAGCAAAGCTGCCAAAACCAATACCAGAACGCATTGCGGGAATTGATCTTATTGATAAAATTTGTGAAGTTGATTTTATAAGAAAAAAAAGAATATATTTATTAGGAGGAGGAAAAGGAATAGCAGAAAAATCTGCTAATATTCTTAAAAAAAAATATTCTTATTTAAATATTGTTAACTCGGAAATGGGAATCCAATGCCAGTATAATTTAAAAAAAGAAAATACTGAATTGATAAATAGAATCAATCGAGCCAAACCAGATATTCTTTTCGTTGCATTCGGCGCTCCAAAGCAGGAAAAATGGATTGCTGAAAATTTAGAAAAAATTCCTTCTGCAAGATTGGCAATCGGGGTCGGAGGTTCGTTTGATTTTATTTCCGGAAGGGTAAAACGTGCCCCAAAAATTGTGCGACGTATTGGATTGGAATGGCTTTGGAGATTTTTGCTCCAGCCCTGGCGGGCAAAAAGAATTTTCACAGCGACGATTGTATTTGGATGGAAAGTTTTTTGGAATGGCTAAAGAATAAGTTGAAAGTTGAAAAGTCGCAATAAAGTTGAAATTCACTCTTTATGATGTTTTGAGCGTTTGCTACAGCAATTCAGTCTAAAGGCTGAATTCCAGCTTCTTGTCTGTTGGTTCAGGTCAAAGGCCTGAACCAACGAGAAAACTTATAACGGAATGGCATTGGCTATTTAGAAAACTAAACCTATAGTTTAATCGGGACGATTGAACCAACGAGTATTCTGAAATAAAAAAAGAGAGATGAATGTTTTCATCTCAAGGTATTAAAACGTTCACATAAGGATAAGTATTGCAAATTCATACATTCTTTTTGTGCGTCGATTATCTCTGATTGACGCCTTATTATCTCAATCAACTCTTCTTTCTCTTGGTTTAGTTTTGCTATTTCTTGCTCTAATTTACGCTTTTCTTCCTTTATAATTTCAACTTCTTCGTTTTGCATTTTACCCTCCTATTTTTTGTTAATTTAAACCTACCACATCATTGAAACTACGTCAATCCTGAACCAAAAATTTACAACCCCGTCTAAAATGTTATCCTGAACCTGTCTGCCGATAGGCAGGCTTGTCTTAGAATCTACAATGCTGTTAAAATAGTTTAAAAGATTTTGAAATAAAATCCCGTAGGGATACCTAATGGCACTTGTCCTGAATTTATTTCGGGATTCAAAACAACAAAAAGAGAATCTTTTTTGAAAATTTAAATTTATGTCAACTCAAAATTCAAAAATCCGCGTCCGTTTTGCGCCGTCGCCGACCGGAGAACCGCACATTGGAAATATTCGATCAGCGCTTTTTAATTGGCTTTTTGCCCGACATCATAACGGAGAATTTATTTTACGGATTGAAGACACCGATAGAAATAGAATAGTTGAGGGAAGTTTGGAAAAAATTTTAGAAAGTTTAAAGTGGCTTGGATTGGATTATGACGAAGGACCTTATTTCCAATCTGAACGGCTGGATATTTATAAAAAGTATGCCGAACAATTATTAAAAGAAGGAAAAGCGTATTACTGTTTTTGTACGCCGGAAAGATTAAAAAAAATGCGGCAAGCGCAAACGGCGAAAAAACAAGCGCCGAGATATGATCGTTTATGTTTGTCGTTAAGCGAAAAGGAAATTAAAAGAAATATCGCCGCGAAAATTCCTTATACGATTAGATTAAAAATTCCCGAAGGCAAAACAAAATTCAAAGATTTAATTCATGGCGAAGTTATTTTTCAAAATAAAGAAATTGATGACCAGATTCTTTTAAAATCAGACGGGTATCCTACTTATCATTTGGCAAATGTCATTGATGACCATTTAATGAAAATTTCTCATGTTATCCGCGGAGAAGAATGGCTTTCAAGCACCCCCAAGCATATTATTTTATATCAAGCGTTAAACTGGAATCCGCCAGAATTTGCCCATTTGCCGATAATTTTAGGACCAGATAAATCAAAATTAAGCAAGCGGCATGGCGCGGCTTCAGTTTTAGAATATCGTCGGCTTGGTTATTTGCCAAAAGCCTTGATTAATTTTATGGTCCTCCTTGGTTGGAATCCGAAAACAGAGCGGGAAATTTTTTCGCCAGAAGAATTGATTGAACAGTTTTCTTTGGATAAAATTCAAAAGAGCGGTGCGGTTTTTAATATTCAGAAACTTGATTGGATAAACGGACAATATATCCGTAAATTAGATTTAGATAAGTTGACTAATTTTTGTATTCCATATCTTGAGAAAGCGG
>CAYSEG010000007.1:15509-43853 GCA_964430135.1 uncultured Candidatus Saccharibacteria bacterium
AAATTAGATTTAGATAAGTTGACTAATTTTTGTATTCCATATCTTGAGAAAGCGGAATTGATTGAAAAAAATCAAAAATCAAAAAAGCCAAACTACCCCAAACCTAACAAAAATCAAAATGACAATTTAAAATTTAAAATTAAAAAAACTGATGAGATAGTCTCATTTGAATGGCTTAAAAGTGTGATTTTCTTAGAGCAAGAACGGATGAAAAAATTGAGCGAGATAGGGGAGTTGACTGAATTTTTCTTTGTTGATAAATTATATTATGAACCGGAACTTCTTGTCTGGAAAAAAACAAGTTTTTCAGAAACAAAAGAAAACCTTGACGAAATAGAAAAAACATTGTATAATGTAAAAAATGCGGATTTTGCGGAAAATGGGCTTAAAAATGCCTTAAAAGATTTAATTAATAAAAAGGGCAGAGGAGAAATATTATGGCCCCTAAGAGCCGCCCTAAGCGGCCGTAGAGCATCTCCAGGGCCATACGAGATAGCCCAGGTATTGGGAAAGGAGAAAGTTTTGAAAAGAATTAGGGAAGCAAAGAAAAAAATTAAACTTCCTTAAATCATAAAATACACACTGTCATTGCGAGGAGTGAATAAAACGAAGTGGAATGAACAACGAAGTAATCCCATTATTCAACTCTTAGAGTTATAGCATCGGGATTACTTCGTCATCCTTGCGTGATTCCTCGCAATGATAAGATGAATAACTATGCTCAAAAAAATAAAAACCAACGGCTATATTTTTATATTAACAGCATTACTGACGATTCCTCTTTTTAGCAATATTCAGAATTTAAAAGCAGAAACAGTTGAAGAAATAGAAAGTAAAATCAGTGCTCATGAACAACAGCAAAAAAATCTTGAAATTAAAAAAGAGGAGTACTTGAAAATTATCAGAGAAAAACAAGCCGAGCAGGACAATCTTGAAAATCAAATCGCTATTCTTGATGCTCAAGAGTCAAAATTAGAAATAGATATCCAGCAAACTCAATTACAAATTGATGAAGCATCCCTTGAAATTCAAAAAACTATCCTTAAAATTGAAAAAGCTGAAAGAGAAATCATCCGTCAAAAGGAAATTTTAGCTGAATTATTAAGAACCATATACAAAAATGATCAGGAATCCTTTTTAGAAATTCTCTTGAAAAATAACACTCTCTCAGAATTTTTAGATCAGGTAGAATACATTGAACAAATACAAAGCCAATCCCAGAAAACCTTGAATGATATAAAGAAAACAAAAAATGAATTAAAATTCTGGAAGATTAAACAAGAAGAAAAAAAAGAAGAATTAAAAGAATTAAAGATTAAACAAATTAGTGAAAAAGAAGCTTTAGAGACAGAAAAAGAAGCTAAAAAAACTCTACTTCAAAAGACAGAAGGCGAAGAGCGAAAATTTCAAGGGCTCTTATCTCGCATTTACCAGCAAAGAAAAATGATTTTGGGGGATATAGAACGCCTTAAACGGGAAAAAGAAAAAGAATTGGCCCGACTCCAGGCGCTTCAGGCAAAACCAACTACCGGCCTTGCTTTAGAAAATTGGTATTATTCACAAGAGGATTCCCGCTGGGCAAATGTAAATATTGGATTTTCAAAATCTTTAATGAAACACTACGGCTGCGCGGTAACCTGTGTGGCAATGGTTTTCAAATACTATGGCATTGAAATCACCCCCGGTCAATTAGCTCGCCAGCCGATATTTTATTATGACCTTATTGTCTGGCCTAAACAATGGAGATTTTTGGACCTTATAGTAAACACAAAACACACAGGAGTAGATTGGGAAAGAATTGACCAAGAAATCGCTGCTGGTCATCCGGTGATTATCTTTGTTAGGGCAAATCACCGAAAAGGCGGACATTATGTTGTTATCCACAGCAAAGATGTCTATGGCAGATATGTTGTCCATGATCCTATCTGGGGGCCGAATATCTATCTTGATTCAACCCGCCAAAATATCGCTACATTATACAATACTTCAACAAGCATAGACCAAATGATTATTTATCATTAAAATAAGAAATTATTTTCCCCCTTTTTAAAGGGGGATTTCCGTCTACGGCGGCGGATCAGCCGTAGGATGAGGGGGGATTTTTATGAATTTTTATAATCCACAAAAAAGAGCGGAAGTTATCAGGCAGAAGATGATGAAAGACGGAAAATATTTAATTGCTCAAATTGGAGGCCGTGTTCAGGAAACGATTTATCCTCATAAAACTCTTGATACTTATTTTAGACACAAAGATTATATGGACAATGAAGAATGGTTTTCCGCGTCTTTGGATGAAATTTGGTCGTCAAAGTTTATCGGTTTATCTGATAATTTTAAATTAAAGCCAATAGAAGAAATTAAAAAAAAAATTAGAATTTCAAAATCCAGCTTATTCTGCCGGATTTAATTTAAAAAAAGATCCGAGAAATTACAGCAAAGTTTTTACAATTCAGCTTGCTGGCTGTGATTTTGACTGCAATTATTGCTATGTGCCCAAGCAAATAAATGTTGCTAATCCTACTTTAGAAAAATTCTTTTCAGCGAAAGAAAATAATTAATTATTTTCTTTCAGCTAAAGAAAAGTCCAAAGAGCCGATGAATGTTGTCAGAATAAGCGGTGGAAACCCGACGATTGTTCCGGAAATAATTATTAAATAAAAAATCAAAATTTGGATGTTTATCTGTGAATTGATTCAAATCTTTCAACGGCAAAATATCTGGAAAATTTAAAAAAAGATTTAAAAAATATTTTTAACCAGAAAAATATCGGCGTGGTTGGATGCTTTAAAGGAACTTGCGAAAAAGATTTTTAAATTCTTACTGGCGCCGAACCGAAATTTTACAAAAACCAATTTAAAACAGCAGAATGGTTTTTAGAGCAGGGGACTGATTTTTATGTTTATCTGCCGGCTTTGGTTTATGAAGATAATATTGAAGAAAAATTAAAAAATTTTATCAAATGGTTGAGAAACTTAAATAAAAATTTGCCTTTAAGAGTAGAAGTTTTGGAAATTTTAGATTATCCCGGCGCAAAATTAAATTTTGAAAGGGCAAAAAAAATGGGACGGCCGTTACCAAATACAGACCAAAGAATTATTTTTGATTTATGGTACAATAAACTTCTGCCACAATTTTATTCTAAAAATGAATTAAAAAAATACTGTTGCGAGATTTCTTTATAACTGTAACATAACTGTAACCGAACAGTATTTTTCTAATTCATTATATCGATAATTTCAACCGAATATCGATAATTTCATGAATATTAAATTTTTTCTTTTTTTATTATAAAGTCCGATCGGACCTTATTAGAATAAAAATATTGTGCGACACTATACTTTGATACTATACTTACTATAATTTTATAAATACTATATAATTTTATAAAAACAAAATAAAAAACAAAGTGAGACAGAAAGGGACAACACAAAAAAATATAAAATTTCTTCCAGCGGTTACCACGACCAGAGGTTCTGATTGGCGAAAAAAAATAAAAGAAATAAAAAATCTACATCTTAAAGAAGTATCTATTTTTCCTACTTGTTTAAACGAAAAAGAACGTAAAGAACTTTATCAATTAATTAAAAAATCAAATCTTAAAAAAATTCCTTTTGTTCATTTAAGAAGCGATATGAAAGTTGAAGAATTAGATTATTTAGTCAGAAATTGGGAAACAAAAATTTTTAATATTCATACGCAGAAAGAATATCCTTTGATTTATGATTATTCAAAATATAAAGATATAATTTATATTGAAAACGTTTATCATCCTTTTGAGAAAAAAGAATTAAAAGAATTTGCCGGGATATGTTTGGATTTTTCCCATTTGGAAAATGACCGTTTGCTGTCAAGCGAAAAGTTCAAGCATAATTCTAAAATGCTGGAAATTTATCCAATCGGCTGTAATCATATTAGTGCTATTAAAAAAACAACTCATATTGATGAATTTGGCTATGTTCGTTACGGATCTCATTATTTAAATGATTTTTCTGAGTTAGACTACTTAAAAAAATATCCCTTGAGATATTTTTCTTCTTTCTGCGCAATTGAGTTGGAAAATAACATTTTAGAACAGTTAAAAGTAATTGAATATATTAAAAAAATATTAAGATTATAACCGTTCATTTATTAGTATTATGGTATTAGATACTGTACCAGTTATTTTTCTCGCGGTAATGTGTCGTATAAGATACATTGTACGACATAATATAAAAAATTTATTAGACCACTACCCCATCTTATGTAATGCTGTTTTTCTCTCTGTCATTTCGAGTTTATTTCAGAATTTTTAACGAAAAAATTAAAATAATAAGTAAAAATTCAGGAATTCAGGATGACAGAATTACAATTTCTCTCCAGATTTTTTGCGCTGGTCTGCCATAGATAATTGTATTTCTCTCAGTCAGCTGGATTATTTCATCTTGCCGCAGTTTATCGGGAATAAGATTGATTATTTTAAAGCCATTTAAATCTTGAAAAGGATACCTTGCGGTATTTAGTGAAATATACCGAATCTTCTTATTTTTTACGCGAAATAATGGCCAGATCATCACTACCCGTCCATTCGGTTTTAAAACTTTTTTAAATTCAGCCAAACTTTTAGAATAGAGCGTCTCAAGTCCCGAAAGGGATGCCTTACGGCACTCTTTTTTTGTTTTAATAACATCAAAATTTCCCCTTTGTGGTCCAAGATACGGCTCGGTTATAATTTTATCAACAGAATTTCTTTTAATAAATTTTGATATTTCAATGGCATTTTTATTATATAACTTATAATTCATAATTCTTAATTCATAATTCTTTTTAATCCACTCAATATTCTCTTTAGTGTCTTCTATTGCCTTTACTGAAATATCTGAACCAATTAAATTTTGAAAACCCATCAGCATTGCTTCGGTTAAAATTGTTCCAGAACCGCAAAACGGATCAAGAATTATATCTTTTGTTTTTGCGCCGGATAAATTTATCATAATCTGCGCCAATTTCGGCGGCAGCATTCCAGAAGTGGCATCGCGGCATGGTCTGCCGTAATCCCTATAGGATAATTCCTTAAATGGCTGTACGGCAAAAGTTTGTCCAATAAATAATTCTTTATTATTATTATTATTTTCAATTAGAACTATCTCAATTCCCTCTTTTATTAATTTATTCTGTTTAATAACAACACTTGATAATGTTTTTTGCCGGCTTGTAACCCAACGGCAACTAATCTTTTGCTTTTTAAAAAATTTTTTCACCTGCATCGCCAATGGTTTAATATTGAATTTTGTTCTGCCGTAATAAGAAATTCCGAATTTAAATTTACGCTTATATGATCTTAAAATAATTTTTATATTTTCAAAAATTTTTTCTCTATTTCCTTTTAAAACTTTTGCTTCAATTTTTCCAATTTTAACAGTGCCGCCTAATTTTTTTATAAGTTGATCAATGTTAATTCTTGCGTCCGTTTTTAAAATCAAACTATTTTCTGCTATCATAACATCTTTTGTTTTTTTATCCAAATCAAAAACAGCTGAAAGTTCAGCTATTGATAAAGTTGAATTTGTACCAAGAATAAAAAAATATTGCATATTTTATAATATATATTGTCATTGCGAGTAATCCCGCACAAAAATTTTGCACAGGATGATGCGGCAATCCCGTTATAAATTCGGGATTGATTCATCGTTCACCTCGTTCACTTCTCGCAATGACAAGTATATGTAAATTTCTTTAATATTCTCTCAAATTTCTCCGGAATATTATTATGCCTATTCCAGCTACTTAAAATTTTCATCGCGTCCTTCTCTAAATTTTTATATCTTGGTAAAATTTGTCTTTCAAAATATTCCAAAAGAAAAGGCAATTTTCTTTTTTTGTTAACTCCTTTTTTCCAACTTAGGTAAAAAGCAACTAAACTTTCCTTTTCTGTCCCTACACATTCAAATGGTTTAAATCTCTTCTGCCCAATTAATTCCTGCATTAATGGCAGAAGATTTTTTTTCTCAAAAAGATCTTCAGAGAAAATTTTGATTAAATCTTTCTCTTTTAAAAATGGATAAAGAGCCGTATAAACAAATAAACATTTAGGGCAATTACCACACCACTTCCCAGCAGTTCTTTTAGTTCCAGAATAAGTTTTATAAGCTTCATTACAACTTAAAAAAACTGAAAAATACTTAGGAAAATTAGAGAAAATCTCAACAATCTGAATTTCGTAAAGCGGCCTTAGGAAACTAAAATATTTTATATCTTGAGCTAAATATTTTCTGGTATAATCTCTGAATAGTTTTTCAAAATGAAAACTTTTTGAATATTGATGATTGATTTTTTTTCCTAAATAAATAATGTTTTCTTTATTAGAACTTCTTTCATTAGAGAAGGCAACAAATTTATAATCAAAAATTACTGCACATAAAACATTTAAAAAAGAAAGGTACGCCGTAAAAGGAGTATGCCCATTTAAAAAACCTTTTCTATTTAATTCTAAAAGCTTTTTGTCTATTTTTCGTCTGATGATAATCGGATTTTTGCATCTTCCTATTTTTATTATTTTCTTTGCCGCTGAAATCGGATTAAGCCCCAAGCAATTAATATTTTCATTACTCTTTTTAAAAATTTCCAAAGTTACGGCCGAATCTTTGCCGCCGCCGATTGGAATTAAAGTCCTTGATTTGAATTTTTTTGTATATAAATCTGTTTTTTTTCGCAATGCAGACGACATTGGCGAATATCGCCTGCTTTTTGGATTTTTTATATTTATAAAATTAGTATGCGTAAAATCGATTTTATTTTGATAAAAAAACTCCCCCATCCCATTCAGAATTAAATTTTTCCACCATTTAATTTGCCTTTTGTCTAAAAATCCAGCTTTAATAATAATTTCTGGCGAGCAAGCCGCTTTCCAATAACTAATAGATTCTACCAATCCCAAATGGAATATCAAATTATTTAATACGTTCTTCCCTACTCTCTTTATTTGCGCTTGGTTAATATTTTCAACTATTATTTTTGGCTGAAATTTAATGTCGGGCTCAACCAAAAAATCAAAAAAAATTTCTAAGTTCCGCCGAGGTGGTGCCTTATGGCATTTAGAAATCTTGTAAGAATACCCCTGATAAATAAATTTGGGATATTTTTTTCTGAGAAAAGAAATTTTATCTCTTGATGGTAATTTTTTCATTATAGATTCTCTGTAACATTTTCGTAACTATCGTAAAAAAGATAAAAGCAGATATAATATAAATATCTTATAATAATTGGTTTTCTATAAAGTATAAAACCATTAATTTTATTAAATAAACTTATAGACCGTTCTATAAGATTAAAATATTTCTTGATTTATTCTTTCTGCAACACCGTTCCAGCCATCACTCCTGTATGTTTTCCTTTCTCTACAACAATCTTGCCGTTAATAATCACATACTCAATCCCTTCTGGATATTGATATGGATTTTCAAAGGTTGCCTTATCAATAACAGTTTTTGGATTAAAAATAGTTATATCAGCAAAATACCCTTTCTGTAAAAAACCTCGTCTCTTAAGCTTTAATTTATCGGCTGGCTTCCCGGTCATTTTATTAATGGCTTCTTCCCATTTTAACAGCTTTTCTTGGCGGACATATTTTCCTAAAACGCGGGGGAATGCTCCAAAACACCGAGGATGGACAAGTTCGCCGCTTTTGGCATGCTGGAGATTATACCCTGCCCCATTTGTTCCAACCAAAGATAAAGGATGCTTTAATGCCATCCTTACATTTTTTTCACTTAAGACATTATTAAAACAGATTATTTGTCCGTTTGAGGTAATTAGTGTATTAATTATCGCTTCTTCAACGCTAACTTTCTGAAAGGCGGCAATTTCAGAAATCTGCTTCCCAATAATATCTTTATTTGCCGGACAAATAGAAATAATAATTTTATCATACTCATATCTATTTCCCTGCATTTCGCTGATCACTTTAGCTTTTATGACCGGATCTTTAAGGCGAGAAATTAATATCTTTTTTCCTCCTTCAGCGACCCAACTCGGAAGCAAAGCGTAAAGAACTGAACCGGTAATAGTATAAGGATAGACATCAAAATTAATATCAAGGCCTTCTTTTGAAGCTACTTCAATCATTCTTATTCCTTTAATCATATCGGGCCAAGATTTTCTTCCTATCGCCTTAAGATGAGAAATTTCAACAGATACTTTTGATGCCTCGCCTACCATAATTGTTTCATTAATCGCTGGAAGAAGATCCCCATCTTCTCCTCTAATGTGGCTGGTATAAATCCCCTGACAATTTTTAACTGTCTCAGCTAATTTAATTATTTCTTCTGTGGTAGCTAATCTTGCATGGCTATAAATAAGCCCGGTAGACATTCCAAAAGCGCCTTCTCTTAAAGCTTCTTCTAACATCCTTATCATTATTTTTATTTCTTTTTCAGTAATCGGACGTACTTCATCTTTGAGCAATCCCCTTCTTAGAGTTGCGTGTCCCACTAAAGTGCCAAAATTTAACCCTATTTTTCGTCTTTTAAGCTCTCGGAAAAGCTCTTTAAGTTTTAACCAGTTTATATTAACCTTTCTTATATCAGCCCATTTTTGGATAGATTCTATAGCGCTGGCTTTAATTAAGGGAGCCAATGATGAACCGCAATTACCGCAAATAATCGTAGTTATCCCCTGTCTTATTAAGCTTTCAAGCCGCGGTTCAAGGAATAATGACCAAAAACTGTCAGAATGATTATGAATATCGATAAAACCGGGAGTTACAAACAACCCTTTAGCATCAATAATTCGCCGTCCTTGAGCGCCTTTAATATTATCAATCGCTTCTATCTTATTGTTTGTTATTCCAATATCGCCCTGAAATTTTTTCTTTCCAGTGCCATCAATAATAGTGCCGTTTTTGATGATGATGTCAAACATAAAAATAGTTCAAAATGCAAAACGCAAAAATCAAAATGACAAATTAAAATTCAAAAATTTTTACATTTTACATTATCATTTTGCATTTTGATATTTAATTCTTGAATTTACAAATGTTATCCTCTTCCAATAAGCCCTATCACTAATCCTATTGTTGCCATAACTCCGGCGATTATCCAAAAACGCATTGTTACTTGAGTTTCGGGCCAGCCTTTTGCTTCAAAATGATGGTGAAGCGGGCTAGATAAAAAAACTTTTTTGCCATGCCGGAATTTCTTAGAAATAATTTGAATAATTACCGAAAGAGATTCAATAACTAGAATAAATCCAATAAGCGGCAAAACTAAAACCGAATTAGTCAGCATTGCAATAACTCCGAGCGTTGTTCCCAGAGCCATTGCCCCGGTATCTCCCATAAAAAATTTTGCCGGATATACATTAAACCACAAAAAAGCAACTAACGCCCCGCAGATTGCCCCGCATAACATAGCCAATTCAATCTTTCCTTGGGTGAAAGCAATCGCTCCATAAGAAGCAAAAGCAATCATTAAGACTCCACCAGCCAGTCCATCTAAACCATCTGTTTCATTAACTGAAAAAGCAGTAGCAATAATGATAAAAATAAATAAAGGAATATAAAAAACACCAACATAAAAATCGCCTATTCCCGGTACATGAATCAAATCCCAACCAAGCTTGTAGTAAAACCACCAAGCTCCTCCAACAGCTACGGTTGTATAAAATAAGAGACGATGCCTTATTCTTAATCCTCCACCTTTAGGTCCGATTTTCTTTATATTTAAAAAATCGTCAAGAGCGCCAATTAAGCCACTAATAACTAAAGCGCCGATAGGAAGCCATGTTTGAGAGCGGGAAAGGAAATTTAATGATTTTAAAACATAACCATCAAAAAGAGAAATTTTCCAAAATATAATTGCTAAAAAAACTACTGTCACCCAGATTAAAAGTCCACCCATTGTCGGAGTTCCTTCTTTTTTTTTATGCATTGCCGTATAAATAGGAGTGTCGCCATCTTGGCGGATTTGTTTGCCAATTTTATATTTGTATAAAAAACGGATAAAAAAAGGAGTCCAGATCATTGCCACCATAAAAGCAATGGTGGCAATACTAAAAACTCGGCTTATGTTAAAAATAACAATTGGGTTTTCAAAAGGCATACTAGAAATATCAAAATGCAAAATTCAAAAATCAAAATGACAAATCAAAATTAAAAATTTTACATTTTACATTGTCATTTTGCACTTTGATATTTAATTTTTTTATTTTACCAGATTACTGAAATTTCCTGAACTTTGGTAAGAAATTCAGTAAAGTCCAGTTCAATTATACCATATTTTCTCTCTTTGTCTATTGCCACGAATATGCCTTAAAAGTCCACTTGACTATTTTTTCAGTTTCGGTAAACCGATTTTGGGCATTTAAAACTACACTGATAATTTGATGATTGTCAACCGCATCCCCGATAACTAAAATCAAGCACTCCCCCGCTTTATCAGTGTAACCGGTTTTACCGCCAGCAATATTTGGCAGTTTTCCTAAAAGCTGGTTTGTATTTTCTAAGTGATGAATAATTTTGCCATCAAAAGAGCTAATGTCTGTTTCTTGAATTCTAAGTATTTCCCAAATTAAGGGTTTTTTTAAAACATATTTTGTCAAATGAGCCAAATCATAAACTGTGGAATAATTGCCTTTCTGATCAATACCATTAGAAATTTGTTTAGAATTTAAACTTTCACCATACGACTTATTTATATTATAATTCGAGCGCGGCAAGCTGCGAGGCACATTTCTAACAGGATCAAGCCCTGTCGGATTAGAAAAATGAGTATTTCTCAAACCAATAACTTGAGCTTTTTGATTCATTAACTCAATAAATTTTGAAATTGATTCTGTTTTAACAGTTGGCTCCATGGTCTGAGTCCTTCGTCTGAACTCGGAACGGGATTCGCAAATCTGTGGATTCGCTTCTGAAATCATACTTTGGTTCCATGGAGCTTCTTCGCTGCTATGAAACCATCGGCCGTTAAAATTATTGCTTATATGTTCAGCCAAAGCGACAGCCGCATCATTACTTGAAGAAATAAGCAAAGCGTAAAGAAGATTTTTTACAGTAATTTTTTCTTTTGGAACCAAATTTATTTTTTTTCCTTCTATATCAACAGCCTCCTTGTTTACCGTAACTACATCATTTAAATGCGCTTCCTCTAAAATTATCAGCGCGGTCATCAATTTAGTTAAACTGGCTATAGGAAGCATTTCGTCAATATTTTTACTGTAAAGTATTTTATCTGTGGCAACATCCAAAACGATAGCTGCTTTGGCATTAATATCAATATCATCAACCTTAGAATTTCTGACCGGCAAAGGCTTTGATTCTTCTAAAGGTAAAGTAAAAAAGGCCTCATTTTGAGTTTTATTGGGAACGAAGAACCTCTCAACTGGTCCGAAGACGGTTTTGTCATCCACCAAAGATTCTTCAGTCGCCTCTTGCAGGATTTCCTCATGGCGACAGTCCTTTAGTAATTCCGAGGCAATCGCGCTGAAGTTGAAATCATAAAAAATCCCAATAGAAAAAATACTGATTGAGACGAGAATAAAAATAATGAAAATAATAGATTTAGTCGGCATAAATTTAGCATTTTTGGAATTTACTCTTTAGAGTTTCATTTTAATAGACTAAAGATTAAATTCCACTTCAAGTCTACCACTTTTTTTTATTTAAAGCAAAAAAGGAAATTAATATAAATGGGTAGCGATGGGTTTATCCCGTCGCTAATGTAGGGGCTAAACCCGCACCTGCCCGGACTTTATTTAAAGCAAAAAATAAAAAAAGAAAAGAAGTTGGTTCAATCCTCTACGATTGAACCATAGGTTTAGTTTCCTTTATAATCAAAATACCAAGGTTCAGTCGTGGACGACTGAACCAACGGTGTCAAACCTACCACTTCTTTATTTAAAGCAAAAAGAAACTGGGCTATAGCCAGCTTCCTTTTAGTGACGCAAATTTTTGTATCCTTACTTTGAATTGGTAAATTTCAACTCTTCGTAATTCGGCAAATCTTCAACTTTCTGTATTCCTAATTTTTTCAAAAAATCAAAACTAATTCGGTATAAATAAGAACGGGCATCGCCGGGATTTTCTATTCTTTCAATAAGCCCGCGGATAAGGAGACTCCGAAGAATAAAAGAGCAATTAACTCCGCGGATTTCTTCAATTCCCAAACGAGTAATTGGTCCGCGGTAAGAAATTACCGCTAAAGTTTCCAAAGATGCAGGAGATAAATCTTCTTGAAGGCTGCTTTTAGTAAATTTTTCTACATAGGCGCTGTTTTCCGGCTTTGTGGCCATCTGAATTTTATCATCTTTTTTAAAAATCCAAAGTCCCCTTTCTTGGTTTTTATAGTCATTAGATAATATCTCAACAACTTTTTCTATCTCAGAAACTTTTACACCAGTTGCCTTAGCTATCTTTTTTATTTTAAGAGGAGCGCCGGAAATGAAAAGGATGCTCTCGATGATGGATTTCAGTTTGGAATTATTCATAAATTTTCAATTTTTAAATTTTTATTAAATTTTCAATGACTTAATTTTTAAACAATAAAACAATCTGTCATGCTGAATTTATTTCAGCTTCTTCAATATCATTCATTTAGATAATAGTTTTTGAAATAGATATTAGATCTTGAAACAAGTCCAGGATGATAATTCGTAGCTTTGAAACTTAAAATTAGAAATTCAATAGAAATTAAGAATTAAAAATTAGAAATTTTATATCTTCTCTAAATCATTGAACTTAGATCTCTCGTTACTAATTTTATTTAAGGTAATCTCCCCAAACATCTCTTTTTGTTCTATCCAAATTATCCTTTGTTTGGTTAATTCCAAAATTGCCAAAAAGCTGACAATAATGTCAAGCTTTGAAGATGAATTTTTTAATATTAAATGAAAACTCAACTTTGCTCTTTTGGCTAAACTTTCCTGAAATTGTTTAATTTTTTCCTGAAGCGTAACGGTCTCCTTAATAGTTTCTTCTGATAATTTTTCTACAATCGGCAATTCTTTTAAAATTTTTTTAAAAGAATAATATATATCGCTGATTTTAATGTTTTTCGGCGGATAAAAAAATACAGGAATCCCTAAAAAACCTTCGCGAGAATAAGAAAAATTTCTCTTTTGGACAAGTTTTCCCAAAACTTTAGACACCTCTTTGAATTTTTTGTATTCTTCTAATTGTTTTTTTAGATCTTGAATTTCCTCTTCTTCATCTTCTGAAAGCTCCAATGTTGGCAGGATGGACCGCGATTTGATTAAGATAAGTTTTGAGGCAACAACTAAAAAATTAACTAAAATCCCCGGGCTGATTTCCCGAAGATTATTTAAGTATTCTAAATACTGCTCAGTTACCTGAGCTAATGATATCTCGGTAATATCTAATTTCTCTTTTTCAATAAGTTCAAGAAGAAGATCCAAAGGGCCCTCAAATTGTTGAAGATGGACAGTATAAGAAGTCATTAATCTACCTCACTAGAAGCAATACCCCCACACACAGCTTGTGCTGATAGAAATTCTTTTATTGTAAAACGATGTAAAATTTCTAACGGGGTCTACTTTTTATTTTTTTCTTTATTTTACTGAAACTGCCTTTTATTAAAGATTCTACTTTTTCAATTTGCTTTGAAGGTATCTCAATTGAGTGCTCATAATCTCCAGTATTGATGATAAGTTTTTTAGCTCTAAGGAGTGAGCGGTCAATAAAAGTCGGCATCTTGAATAATTTCCCGAAAGGCGGGGTAGCTCCGATTTTCCCTTTAATATTTTTCCGCATCCATGCTTCAGTGGCGAAATTAATTTCTTTAACTGCCTCCGCCGCTTTTTTAACTTTTACAGCTTTTGCGGTTTTTTTAAGCCAGCCATTAATTGTTTTCTTCAGCTGAACCTTGTCTAAATTTTTATTAGCTGGGATTAAAGCTAAAATATGCTTTCCTTTGCCAATTTTTACCACTACTGTTTTAGCAACATTTTTCGGATTAATATGAAGTGTCTCAGCTTTATCCATTGCCGTATAAACCGTTTTATGTTTGATGATTTCGTATTTAACTTTTGCCTTTTCCAATAAATTTGTCAAGCGTTTTAAAACAGCCATTGTTTTCGCCTCCTTTCTTTTTAAAGTTAATAAAAAAATTTTAAGAGCCATTAGAAACTCTTTTGATGGAAACTACTAAAAGTTTTTTGCCATGGCGAAATTTCCTTTAGTAACAGAATTATAACCTTGAACAAAAAATATAGGAAACTATTTTAACGAAGTGAATTATGGGAATGATTAATTTGAATTAAAACAATTATAAGCATAATAACAAAAAATAATACCCCTGAGACAATCCCGGCGTCAAGCACCTTTTCGTTTACTCTAAATATGTTCTCTTGAAAAAATTCTGTCCGAGCTGCCACAAGCCAGAATATTACTGACGCCCAGCCAATTCCGGCCAAGACTTGGAAAACCCAAATTAAAAGATGAATAATTTTTGATTTAGTTAAAAGATAAATAAAAAAGGTGCAAAGAAAGATTAAGCCGATCGGAGAAATTATCCAAATAAATAAAGCAATATAAAAATAAAAGAAATTTATTAAACCTAAGATTGGCGAAGAAAGAAAAAGAATAACCAGTAAAGTTATGACCAACAATGCCGAAAATAAAATTAATAAAGGAAGTAATACTTTTTTCATGGATTCGTATTAAGTTGTTGCGGGTTTATAGACCGCAATATATTCTTGTCAAAAATTTTACTCAATTACTTTAATATTTAATTCTCGCAACTGCTTCGAATCTACTTTACTTGGCACTTCCATCATTAAATCACGGTTGTCACCGGTTTTCGGAAAAGCTATAACTTCTCGTATGCTCGGTTCACCTAAAACTACTGCTAAAAATCTATCTATTCCTGAAGCAATTCCTCCATGAGGCGGTACGCCATAAACAAAGGCTTCAAAATAATGAGCAAACTGTTTTTTTATCTCTTCTTTTTTATGTCCTAAAATTTCAAAAACTACTTCTAAAATTTCAAGATTAGTTGTTCTTAAACTTCCTCCCCCGATTTCATAACCGTTTAAAACAAAATCGTATTGAAAAGCTAAAATATTTTCTGGTTCTTTTCGAATTTTTTCAATATTCTCGGTTTGAGGCATTGTAAAAGGATGATGCATTGCTCCCCATCGCTCGTCACCCTCTTTCCATTCGAACATTGGAAAATCAGTAATAAAAGCAAAGGCTAATTCATTGGAGTCTTTTTTATTTTCTCTTAAATCGGGTTTGTCGCTTTTATATTTTTCCATCGCTTCTTTATAAGTCATCCTTATAAAAGGAATTTTAGTAATTTTTTTCTCTGGAAATATCTTTTTTACTAAACTCACATAAAGTCTTTCCGTTAAATCTAAAATTTCCTCTTGAGAAGCAAAAGATATTTCTAAGTCTAATTGGGTATGCTCAGCTTGTCGGTCCCCTCGCGGATCTTCATCTCTTAAAGCGCGGGCTATCTGAAAATATTTTTCAAATCCAGCTAACATCAGAAACTGTTTATACTGCTGGGGACTTTGAGGCAGAGCATAAAATTTTCCCGTCTGTAATCTCGCTGGCACCAAAAAATCTCTTGCGCCTTCCGGAGTCGATTTAGTTAAAAGCGGTGTCTCAATCTCAACAAAACCTTCTTTCTTTAAAAATTCTCTCATAAGATGAACTACATTATGGCGAATTATTAAATTTTCCCTTAATCGCTTTCTTCTTAAATCCAAATAACGATATTTTAATCGTTTTTCCTCATTAATTTCATAACCATCTGAATCAATTGGGATTGGAAGTGTCTCTGCTTTAGATAAAATTTCTAAAGATTCGACCTGCATCTCTATTATTCCGGTTGGAATTTTTTGATTTTCCATTCCTTTTGGTCGTTTCTGAACTATTCCAGTCACTGAAATTACCCATTCAGAACGAAGCTCATCAGCTTTCTGATAAACTTCCTTTAATTTAGGAGTAAAAACAATCTGGGTTATTCCACTTCGGTCTCTTAGATCAATGAAAATAATCTTTCCATGATCTCTTCGTGAATTAACCCAGCCGGAAAGTTTTACTTTTTCGCCGACTAAATTTGGGGTCTCGATAGATAATGTCCGATGCATAATATAAATATTAAACTCAAAATTCAAAGTTCAAAACTCAAAACTACAACTCAAAGCTTAAAACTTCATGGATTTAAGAATAGTTTTGAGTTTTAAGCTATGGTTTTGAGTTTTGCGTTTTAAGCTTTGAATTTATTTATAGTATACCTTATTTCCAAAATAAAAGCAAAAAATAAGAGGTATTTTTATATTTTCTCCTTTTTCAAAATGACAGAGCAAAGAGATTACATCTTCTCCGGCGCTTCAATGCCTAAAAGCGCCAATCCTTTTTTTAAAATTATTGCTATAGCAGAAATTAAATTTAGACGAGCTTGGCAAAGATTTTTTTCTGCTTTTAAAACTGGAATTTTCGTGTAAAATAAATTAAAGCGGGTGGCTAATTTGTAAATATAGTCCGCAATGATATTTGGGCTATATTCTCGAGCTGCCCGTTCAACTGTTTCTGGAAAAAATAAAAGCTGTCTTAAAAGAGATATTTCTAATTTATTTTTCAACAAAGAGGGATTAAATTGAGATCCTTCAACAAGCCCAGAATGACAGAACGGACTTTTTCTTAAAATACTTTTAATCCTTGCATGTGTGTATTGTAAATATGGAGCGCTGTTTCCTTGAAGATTCAACATTTTGTCCCAATTAAAACTAATATCAGTTAATCTGTTTTGAGAAAGATCATTATATTTAATCGCGCCAATTCCAACAACTTTTGCTATTTTCTCTTTTTCTGTTTTGGAAAGTTTAGGATTTTTTTCTTCCACTACTTTCCGAGCCAATCTTATAGCCTTTTCAATCAATTCTTCTAAAGCAATCGCTTCCCCCCTTCGAGTTGAGAATTTCTTTTTATCTTTTCCCAAAACCATTCCGAATTTTATATGAACTAATTTATCCTTTGATGTTAGTTTTAAAAGCTCCGCCGATTGAAAGAGCTGCTGAAAATATAAAGTTTGCTCATTACTGACGACATAAATAATTCTCCAGGGTTTAAATTTATTTAACCGCCATTTTATAGCAGCCAAATCTCCAGTCGCATAAAGAAAGGCATTGTCAGATTTGCGAATCAGAAAAGCAGGCAGACTATATTTTTCTAAAGGAATAATCACTGCTCCTTGGCTTAAACAAGCCACTTTCTTCTTTAAAGCATCATTTACGACGGATTCAAGCATCGGATCATAAAAGCTTTCACCTAAAACATAGTCAAATTTAATCCCTAAAAGTTTGTATATTTTATTAAAATCTTTCAGGCTTTCCTTGACTAAAAATTTCCAAATTTTTATATTCTCTTTATCTTTGTCCTGCAGTTTTTTTGTTTCCATTCTGGCAAATTCTTCTAACTTTTCATCTTTTTCTGATTCCCTGTGAAATCTCACATAAAGTTTAGTCATTTCTCGGATTGGACTTTCGTCAATTTTTTTCTTATCACCCCAATTTTTATAGGCATAAATCAATTTTCCAAATTGTGTTCCCCAGTCGCCAATATGATTATCTCCTATTACTTTATATCCTAAAAATTTATAGATATTATAAAGCGATTGACCGATTATTGTTGAACGAAGATGTCCGACATGCATTGGTTTGGCAATGTTTGGAGATGAATAATCAATAATTACAGTTTTTTTCTTGCCGATTTCCTGCCAATCAAATTTTTTCTTCGTTTTTTTAATTTCTAAAAGGTGTTTTTGCAAAAATTCTTTTGACAAAGTAAAATTAATGAATCCCGGTTTAACAAGCTCAATTTTTTCAAAGATATGCGGATAGATGCTTTTATTTTTCTTAATTTTACTAACTAAATCCTTGCCGATTCCCATCGGATTCTTATTCAAATTTCTTCCTAATATTATCGCCGCATTCGTCGCATAATCGCCAAAACTTTCTTTCTTTGGACGTTCAATAATAAACTCCGGAATCTTGCCCAGAGCATATTTTTTTTGAATACTTTTAATTGATTTTTTAATTGAATTGGCAATTTTTTGCTTAATCATCGCTTTAATGAATAATCCCTTCTAGAATTTATCCCGCACTTGACGCGGGACGAGAATAATATAAAAGATAAATGCATAATTTTTAAAAATTTTAAATTTTGAATTGTAATTTTTCACTTTGTACTCTTAATTTTTTAATCTCTTTTTGTGGGTGCAGAGGGATTCGAACCCCCGACCATCAGCTTAAAAGGGGCCTTGTGGCCCTCTACCAAGCTGAGCTATACACCCAAGTTTTTTATTAAATTTTGTCTTTCTTTCCATCCTTTATAAGTCTTAAAGTATTTTTCCCTGTTTATTGCCTCTTTTTTCGAATTAAATTTTTCATAATAAACCAAATTCAATGGTCTTCGACCCTTTGTTGATTTACTAAGTCCTAAGTTATGTCTTGATAACCTTTCTTGAAGATTACTAGAAAAACCAATATAGTATTTTTTATCTTTTAAACTTTGTAAAATATAGACAAAATATAGCATAGTGGGTGCAGAGGGATTCGAACCCCCGACCATCAGCTTAAAAGGCTGCTGCTCTACCAAGCTGAGCTATGCACCCAAGTCCTGTCTTTATTTTTAAAAATTTTAAATTTTGAATTGTAATTTTTCACTTTGTACTCTTAATTTTTTAATCTCTTTTTGTGGGTGCAGAGGGATTCGAACCCCCGACCATCAGCTTAAAAGGGGCCTTGTGGCCCTCTACCAAGCTGAGCTATACACCCGTATCTTTATTATAGCCATAAATAAAATAAAATCAAGAGTTTACAGGCAGATGGTGCGATATCGTGCCACCTAACTGGATTGAATTTTTAAAAAAAATAAAGGGGCCGAAAAAAAATTAAACAAGGCCCCATTTTGGAAGGTTTTATTTTTTATGCTTTCCGGCGGATCTGTCACCTCTTCTATTCTTTTGTTTTGATGCTCAAATTCAAATAAATCTACTTGTGTTCGTGTTGCTTCATCAACTATTATGATCCTTGATGGGGTTTCTGGTGAGACGGCGAAGTATCCGATAGCCACGAACGCTATTATAATCATCGCTAAAAACAAATTTATTATTCTTTTTTCCGTTTTTTTCACCTCCTATTTTTTACACGCCTCGCTTTATCTTCTTGACTGGCTTAACTAATAATCGCTTTTATTAAATTCTTTATTTCTTTTTTTGACTGTAGGCGGTAAATTGTCCGCCAAAATGTTTGATAGACGATTTACTGCCTACAGTTTTTTTACCTTCCTTTTTTGTTATTTTTAAAGAACAATTTTATCTTTAAATCTTTTACGCTATTATAGTGCTTAAAAATAAGTTGTCAATACTATTCTGACTTTTCGCCGCGGCCAATAATAATCATTGCTAAAATAGGAGCTAAGAGCCAAACAAATTGAGCCTTGTCACTCGTAAAAATATCTTTTGTTATCGGTAAAAGCTCATTCACAATTTCAGCTGGCAAAAACGATAAAATTACACTTATTAAAAGTCCAACCTGAAGAAAGCTAAAGATAATTATTTGGAACCAAGAACCCTGCCCCCCTCCCGAGAAAACCGAAGTTAAAGCCGAACGAGCCAGTAAAAAGAAAAGAGCAAGGACAGTTCCCAGAAAAATGCTGATTTTTAAAATAAACCCTTCTCCAAATTTAACTTCAGCTACACCGGAAGTAGCAAACGGAAAATAATGAATTAAAGCTAATGTCATATAAATACTAACTATAGTAATCAAAATCCTATTGCGCCCCATACCAAAACCAAACAAAAATACTGCCACTATAAAAAAAATAATAATAAACAAATCCCAGCTTGGCGTCGTCCAATTAATTGCTGAAAATAAATTTGTAATATCCATATTAGCCTCCTTTTAAAATTTAAAATCAAAAATAAAAATATAAAAACATTAGAGCAAAATTTAAAAATTCCTATAATTTTTACTTTTTAAACCAATTTATTTTTACCTTTTGCATCTTTAATTTTGAATTTTTAGTCTACCTTGTCATAAAATAAAATTCTAACAGAACTACAGAAGCTACAAATAAAATTGCTGTCCACCAATTAAGCATTTTAAAACTTTGAAGAAGAAGTGAGCCGACTAAAATAACTGCCAAGAGAACTCCCTGACGAAAAGAAATTCCAATATGGGCAAAAACAATTTCATTTCGAGCACGCCAACGTCTGAAATAAAAACCAATCAATGAAAAAAGCCCAACTAATCCAAAAAATAAACTAAGATAAAATAGAACAAAGCCTAATAGTCCTGCATTCGTCGGATCAATATAAACAAGAATTAAGCCCCAAGATCCAAAACAAAGCAAAGAACCAATAAACATTCCAATAAGATAACTGCGAAGAGTCATATAATTTTCTCCGCCATCCGGCGCTAAATTTATTAGCGCTCGCTAGGGGATTTGAACCCCTGATCTTCTCCGTGACAGGGAGACGTGTTAACCGGGCTACACCAAGCGAGCATAAAATTTACTGCAGGGATGACAGAGAGATATATTAAGCGGCCGCGCCCCACCAGTCCATTTTATTTACTTTGTAGCGGTGGAGGGATTTGAACCCCCGACACATGGCTTATGATGCCACTGCTCTAACCCCTGAGCTACACCGCCAAAAAAATTAAAAATCAAAATGTAAAAATCAAAATGACAAATTAAAATTTAAAAAAATTCAACTCAAACCATTTAATTTCAAATTTTGTATTGTCATTTTGACCTTTGATTTTTGGATTTTGATTTTTTATGTTGCGGGGGTCTGATTTGCACAGACGATCTCCAGGTTATGGGCCTGGCGAGATGCTACTTCTCCACCCCGCAATGATTAAAATTAAAAAAATTAAATAAAACCTAAGTTTAAAATATCTAAGAATGCTTAAAAGTTTTGAAATAATTTAGAATAATCGTATTTTTACATTTTGAATTGCCGTTTTTCGTTTTTCACTCCCGTGAGGGATTCATGTTAAGATTTTCATTTTTAATTTTTGTAACTTCTTCAACTAATATAGTTATAATAATAATCGTTGGAATAGCCAAAATTATTCCTAATACGCCGGCAAGTTCTGCTCCAATCATTATTCCAATGATGATAACAAGAGGATTCGCTCCGACAGCTTTTTTCATTACCTGAGGAACAATAATGTAATTTTCGAACTGTTGAACGATAAAATATAAAATAATAGTAAAAGCTCCTAACAGCGGCGAGTGTAAAAAAGCTATAAAGGCTGCCGGAATTAGTGATAAAATTGGCCCGACAAAAGGAATTAACTCCAGTGTTCCAGCGATTATTGCTAAAAGCAAGGCATAAGGGACCCCTAAAATAGAAAGTCCTATAAAAACCAATGATCCAATAATAGAACAAAGAACGACCTGTCCTAAAAACCATCTGGCTATTTTCTCCTGAACTTTATCTATGATATTTAAAACTAAATGCTTGTGTTTTTCAGGTATTACAACTTTAAGAAAATTTCCTACTTGCCTGTTTTGAATAACCAAATAACCAGAAACAACCAAAACAACAATAAAAGAAACGAAATTATTCAAGACGCCTAAAGTAGTCACGAAAATACCGGGGAAAATTTTAGACAGGGAATTTTTAAATTCAAGCAAAATACTTTCAAAAGCGGCAATAATGTTGTACTTTGTTAAAAATTCTTTTATCATTTCTGAACTGCGGAAAAATTTTTCAAAGTAAAAAGGAAAATCAACGGCAAAACTACTGATTTCGCTTATTAACACCGGAATAAGAAGAGAAAAGATAATCCCTATAAAAACAAACAAAGTTAAATAAGCGGCAAGAACACTGACCACACGCGGAATTTTATACTTTTCAAGACGATCAGCAAAAGGATTAAGAACAGCAGCTAAAATGAACGAAACAAATATAAGAAGTAGAATATCCCGAACTAAGAACAAAAATATCAAAAATACAAAAACAGCTACGATTTTAAAAATCGTTACTATAGAAATCTCAATTGTGCCGTGGGGCATCCCTTCCGGAATCTGAAATTGATTCATAAATCACGAATATGCGCTAATTTACTACAAATATCAGGGATTTATTATATGGTTTCACTTTTTATCAATTCTACTAAATATCTATCTAAATGTCAAAATTTTTTCTCTGATTGGCTTTAATTGTATTTTAACATTAAAAAAGGATTAAGTCTATTTTTTGAAAATAAAAAAGGAAGAAGAAATGAAATTTTTCATGAAGAAAAATTTCATTTTACCAAGTCTCCTTCCTTACTTTTTCTTTTTTGGATGCTTTTTGGTAATCGTTATGTCGCTTTGTTCGACATCGAACAAAACCTGCTTTGTATATCGGACATTTATCCTTAATGCATCCATCCTTTCCACTATTACAACCCGGCATATACGAACAATCGATTGCTATGGATACACAACTATGAATTTCATTTAAAGATAAAGCAGTCGACGGTACGTCTTTTGCGCTTAGACTTCCATTAAATATAGCTCTTGCTTCCTCTTGGTAATGCCATTGGGGAACTTCTCCTAAAGTTCCTCCTCTTCTTAAAATATTCCAATCATATACCTGTCTATTAATTGGAACATTGCGAGCTTCCTGTTCTTTTATTCTTAAAAATGCTACTATATCTGCTATTTCTGCTTTTCTTACCCGTTTTTTATTTGCCGAAATATATATAGTTTTTCTCCCTCTATTTTCGTTCCTTTGCACTAACAGCACAACTTTCTTCTCTGCTCGTGCGAATATAGCCATCATTAAATTATTGCTTTCAATAGTAGCTACTTTTATATTTTTGCCCCTATGATCCTTTATTATTTGTTCTATCGCTTTTTTTTCGTATTCTGATCTCGCTTCTTGATATGCCATTTCCCTCCAGAGAAATCCGTCAAGCGCTTTAAATACCTCCTCCATTGTTCTTCTTATATCGCCGCCGTAGTAAAAATACAGACAACTGGTAATTTCCGAAAGGTCAAACTTTGTGCGGTTCCCCTTGACAAAGTTGTTGAAAACAAACCTTTCTAATCGTTCTAAGACAGATCTCTGGTTTTGTTCAATCATTCCTATTGCTTTTACGGTTCTGCAATTTTCTTCAGAAAATTCCACTGTTCCTATATTTTCAACTTTCTCTACAACCTCTGATAGATTATTTCTTTTTCCTAATCTAAACCTCTCGGCAAGCCAAGCAGAAACGACAATATCTGTCAAATACCGATTAATCTTCAATCGCTCTTTTCCTCGCGGGTCAAATTTGGACATATGCTCCAATATTGCCTCAGATATCTTTAATGCCCATTCCATTATTGCTTTATCGCTCTCAAGCGACTTTATTGGTTTTCCGTCTTCAAGCGCCATACTCGCGAATTTAAAGGTCCTTGCTAAGTCAAATGGCGTTGATTTTCCGTAGATATCGCTGGCGAAAACATAATCAGTCATTTCTCGTTCCGCAGGAGTCCTAATATTGAAACATTCAGCTACTTGTGTAGTTGCGCATCCCTTTTTATGCATCGGGTGATCAAACGGTCCCCCGCCAATATCAACAGGGATAATCCCTTTTCTTATCAATTCTTCAGCTCTTTTACCTTTGATGTTTCTGTTATGTCCCGCGTTCAAAAAAATAATTCTGGCTTCACCAATCCCAGGAAATATTTTCTCTCCGTATTTCCGCAGTCGACGAATTGCATCTACTTCGTCCACGTGCCTTATGCCTGTATGGGTTACGATTACCAATTTATTTCTTTCTTTCTGTGCTTTCAATATTTCTTCCAAAGCTGCGATACTAACATTCATCCTTTCATATCATCTCCTATTTTTTTCACCGCCTCTTTACTTTTTTCTCCGAGGCGGCAAGGCGGCCACGAGAGCAAAATTCTGAAGTCCAAGATATTTTTTAAAGGACGCTTCAGAAATGCCTCGCAGCCACTTTGCCGTCTCGGAGATTTTTAAATTTTAGAGTACAATTCAAGATAAAGAACTTCCTCTGTCAGATTTTATATTATACCACTCTGAAAAATTTTGTCAACTACGAACACTACGATAAAAGCTCTTTTAAAAAAGTTTTTATCAGGTTAGAAAAAAAAGAATCTTTAATAGAGTATATTTCTAATAAGATCAGTCCCCAATGCCATTCCTCAGGAGAAATAGCCAAAAAATTGCCAATTTTGGGCTATTATAATATAATAAAAATACTTGAAACACACTCCTAAGCCCTTTCAAGAGGGAAACGATATTAAAAAACATATGAGAATATCATACTCAGCGCTGGATACTTTTACTATTTGTCCGGCTAAATATAAATTTCAAAATATTGACAAGATAAAAGTGCCTAAATCCAAAGAAGCGATTTTTGGGACGATTATTCACAGCACCCTTAAAATGATGCATGAGACCTCAAGGCTTGTCCCGCCAACCGAAGAGGAAGTTTTAGAATACTTCACCAAAAAATGGGATCCGAAAATTTACGATGATCCCCATGAAGAAGCAACTGCTTTTGAAGAAGGCATTAAAATACTCAAAGAGTATTATCTTGAAAATTATCCGACAAAGTTTAATATTGTCGACCTGGAGACATTTTTTGAAGTACCAATCACTGAAACCAAAACAGATAAAACTTCCCCGTCAGTAGACAGTATCCATTTAATTACCGGAAAAATTGACCGGATTGATAAGCTTAAAGAAGGTTTTGAGGTAATTGATTATAAAACCAGCAAGAGACTGCCTTCACAAAAAGAAGTTGATAATAATCTTCAGCTTTCAATTTATCATTTGGGCGTGGTTAATCGCTGGCCATCGCTTGGAGCGCCGGGTGCTCAACCGATTAAATTAAGTCTCTATTTTCTTAAACACCGGGAAAAACTCTCTACTATCAGAACAAGCGAACAACTGAAAGAAACTAAAGAAAATATTATCGGAATTATTAAACAAATTCAGGAAGCTTTAAAGAATGAAAATTTTGAGCCGCGCCCAAATCCGCTCTGCGCGTGGTGCGAATATCAGAAATGGTGTCCGATGTTTTCACATAAATACAAAGAGAAGAAAACAATTGATGATAAAAAAATAACCGAAGTTATCAAAGAATATTTTGAAATAAAAGAGAGAAGCAAACGAGATTCAGAAAAAATAGCGGAATTTCAAGAAATAATCAACCAATATTGCAATAACAATAAAATAGAAAGAGTTTTTTCAGATATAGGATATATTACTCGCACAAGTCAAGAACGTTATAAATATAATGAGGAAAAACTAAAAAAGATTTTAAAACCATTAGGAAAATGGGAAGAAGTTTGCCAGTTTAATCAAACCAAACTAAAAAAGATAATTCCAGAATTGCCTGAAGATATAAGAGAAAAAATTAAATCAGTTAGAAGCGTAGAAAAAGAATTTAAGATATTGACTGGCAAGAAATCAAGCTAATATTTTTGTCATAATGATAATTTAATGCGGATTACAGCATTTTGCCGGGATATATCCCTGAGATTCTGCGTCTTTAATTGAATCAAACCAAATTTTATTTTCGTCCTTTATTTTTTTGGCGTAAGGACAATCAGGAAGATGATATTTATTGCTTTTGGTACTCCCGACAAATTTTCCTAATTTTTCCGGTTCTATTTGGGACTCGGTTTTATAATTTTTAACTTGTTCGCCTAGCACCGTTGAATTTTCTTCCTTTTGAGAATTCTCGGCGTTGTTAGAAATTTGTTTTAAAAAATTTATTTGTCCATCCTCAATAATTATTGGCTCGGTTCCTTTAAACTCAAGGCTTAATCTGCCGGCCCCGAAACTTATTACGGCAATCAAAATAACACCGATAGTTAAAACAACCTTATCTTCGTTTTTAATAAAGAATTTTCTTATTTGAGTAAGTTTACTCCAAGCCATTGACATATCTAATAGTATATTATATTCTTAAGAAGAAATTTAAATTGGATTGATTCACGATTTAAGATTTATGATTTATGGATCATGAATATATTTTTTATTCTTAAATCTTAATTCATAAATCGTAAGTCGTTTGAAATATGGCACATAAAAAAGCAGGCGGATCTACGAGCCTCGGACGAGATAGCATTTCTAAACGGCTCGGAATTAAACTGTTTGGCGGCGAGATCGCCAAAAGTGGAGCTGTTATCGTTCGTCAACGAGGCACTAAATTCCGCCCGGGGAAAAATGTAAAGATCGGAAAAGACGACACTCTTTTTGCCACCAAAGAGGGACGTGTTTCTTTTGCTACAAAAAAAGTCAAAAGATTTGACGGAAAAAGCAGACTAGTTAAAATTGTAAATGTGCTTTAAACTGCAAAGCCAACTTTTGAAAGCTACGGGTCAAACTTGTCACTTTAATCTTATTTCAGAACCTTCGGTGCTATTCGCTAAAGAAATAGTTTACGAAGCAAATAGAAGATTCTGAAATAAATTCAGAACGATAATAAAGCAACAACATTTTTAAATTTTGAAAGAATGTTATAAGTTTGAATAGCTTTGTTTATCGGTTCAACAACGAAACAGACATTTGTCTCCTCTATAAAATTTTCAGCTTCGGGGGCAATTTTTAAAAGATCGGGATTGGCTATACCGACAATGATAATATTTGGTTTTTCGTTTAGGGCACACCTAAGATCAACTGTTTGAACCAAATGATTATCATTTCTTTTCCATTCTTCAACTCCATATTTAGAAACTTTTATATCATTAAAATATTCCTTATCATCAATAATAATGGAAGTAAAATTATATTTTTCTATCATAAAATTTAGTCTCTCAGTCCAATATATTTAATTTTTTCTTTTATATCTCCTTTTATTAAATCCTGAAAAACTTTCTCAATATCCTCCGGCGTTATGTCCCTGCCGCCCAATCCGTAAATATAATTTTGGATAAACAACTTTTTACTCCCTGCTTTTCCAGATACTCCGTTGCAAGAAGACTTAATACCTCGTTGGAAAGCGGGGTTTTTTTGTAAATTAAACAAAGCAGATCTTATTTCCGTAAAAAGGGGACCAAATGAGCCAAAAGAAACCGAGCGATCTAAAACAGCAACCTTCTTTGTTTTACCTAAAACTCTTGTAATCTCTTTTTCCGGAAACGGACGAAAAAGGCGTACTTTCAAAACGCCTACTTTTAATCCCTTTTTTCTCAATTTATCAACAACTTCTTTTGTTGTTCCGGCAGTTGACCCTAAAACAACAATAATAAATTCCGCGTTTTTTGTTTTGTATTCCTCAAAATAATTATATCGGCGGCCGGTCAGTTTAAAAAAATCCCGATCTATTTTTTTAAGTGTTTTCTTCGCTTGCTCCATAGCGTCAATTTGCTGGCGTTTTGTTTCAAAATAATAATTCGGCAATTCTAAAGCACCATAGGTAACCGGATGGGCTATATTCAATAAGGGATAATCAGGAGTATATTTGCCGATAAATTTTTTGACAATCTTATCTGGTAAAATTAAAACATTTTCAACTGAATGACTGGTAATAAATCCGTCTTGGGCAACTATTATCGGCAAACGGACTTTTTTGTTTTCTGCAACTTTTAAGGCAATTAAAGTATTATCATAAGCTTCTTGAGCGTTTTCGCAGTAAATTTGAATCCAACCAGAATCCCTCAATGCCATTGAATCCGAATGGTCGCAGTGGATATTTATTGGCGCCGAGAGGGCGCGGTTAGCAACCGGCATTACAATAGGAAGGCGAAGACCTGAAGCAACAAAAAGAATCTCGCCCATTAAAGCCAATCCTTGGGAAGAAGTGGCGGTCATCGCCCGCACTCCAGCGGCAGCCGCGCCAACAGTTGCGCTCATTGCAGAATGTTCTGATTCTACACGAATAAGTTCTGTCGAAACCTTACCGTCAGAAACAAACTTTGCGAATGTTTCAGCAATTGGCGTCTGGGGCGTAATTGGATAAATTGCCACCACTTCCGGATCAATTTGACGCATTGCTTCGGCCACGGCCTCGCCGCCGGACAAAGCTTGATATTTTAATTTTGGTTTTTTTATTTTAATCATTGTTTAATTGTTATATTGTTAAATGGTTAATTTAGCATTGGTATATTTAACTAAGGAATTTATTTCTTTTGGTAAAAGTTTCAATCGGCTATATTAGCAGAGATAGAATCTATCGCCCGAATAAATTGTTTACCAACCGTATCTTTTGCTAAATAATGCCATTTTTATTACAATATCCCAAACATAATTTGGCAGTCCAAAATTAACTCTATAAGCGCCAATCTTATTCAATTGCAAATAATTTTCTTCAATCATTTAACAATTTAGCTATTTAGCAAATCACATCCCACTGCCCGCCCAAAGGATCAATATAGCCAAA
>CAYSEG010000008.1:0-43165 GCA_964430135.1 uncultured Candidatus Saccharibacteria bacterium
CCGTTGTCCTTATTTCTTATTCGTTGATTCAGGAAATAAAGAAGATACTTGGAATGTAATCCTAAATTAATTTTCAATTTTTAAATCTTAATTTTTAGTGAAATCTCAAGCACCAAATTCCGAACAATATGATTTATATATAAGAAAGAACGGCAAAATTTGCTGAAGCAGTTATTGAGCTTATGAAAAAAATACCGCAAGATAGCATCAACAAAGGAATGATAGAGTAAATTGTTGCCTCTGGTGCATCTATTGAAGCAAATTATTGCGAGGCAAATGAAGCAGAGAGTAAAAAAGATTTCCAGCACAGAATTAGCATTGTTAAAAAGGAAACAAAAGAGACTAAACACTGGACACGTCTTTTAATAGTAAAAACTAATCCAGAATTTAAAAAAGAATTCAGAAATCTATGGCAAGAAACACAAGAATTGCTTTTAATATTTTTCAAGTATTATGAAGTCTAGCAGAAATAAATTTTAAAAACTGGAATTTGGAACTTCATTGGTGCTTGGAAATTGAAAATTTCAATTATTGCCAGGTTAATTATGTTTACTAAAATCAATAAAACATTTCTCTTTTCGATAATCATTTTCTTGCTGTTGTTTGCTCCTTTCACTTTTGCTCAAATTAATGAACCCACCAATAAACCAATCGCAGATATTTTAGCTGATCTTGTTGACTGGCTTTTAAGTCTGGTGGGCATCATTGCCGTTGCAATGATTATCATCGGAGGAGTTCTTTATTTGACTGCCGGAGGAAACGAGAGACAACTGGAAATGGCTAAAAAAACTTTAATTTATGCTGTCATTGGTCTATTGATTTGCGGAATTTCTTATGTGATTGTTAAAACAGTAGCGGAGATACTAACGAAGTAGAATTTCAATTTCAGAATTAATTAAAGGTGAAGATTCCGAATTTTACGGTTAGTGATCAATAAGGCAATATCAAAAGTCAAACGTTAAAATGCAAAATGACAAGTTAAAATTCAAAAATGAATTCAAGAAAAGGCTTTATAATTTTACTCTCTGTTTAATAGAATTTCTTGATTCTTTACCTAAAGATAATGTTTCAAGAAGAATTGGCGACCAACTATTAAGAAGCGGGACAAGCATTTTAGGTAATTACATTGAAGGTCAATCAGCCAGTAGTAAGAAAGATTTTACAAATTTCTTTAATACTTCTTTAAAATTAGCTAATGAAAGTAAATTGTGATTTATTTTACTTCGTGACAGCAAAAGAACCAAGCCTGAAAAAGTAGCTTGGTTCTTGAAAGAATTAGATGAAATCGCTAATATTTTTTGCTTCGAGCATTCTTACTCTTAGGGGAAGAAATAATTTTGATTTTTGTATTTTAATTTTTAATTTGAATAATGAAGGGAGGTGAGAAAAGTGTTCCAAATTTTAAAAAACAAACGAAACAAAATAATACTATCCGCACTTGTATTAGTGATAATGGTTTTTCCTCTTTTAGCCTCGGCTGGTTGGAATATGCCGAATAGGCCAAATGGCTTACCAGATAAAGAATTAGACGAAGTCATTATGACTATCACTGATTGGGTCTTAGGATTTGCCGGAATAATTGCTATTTTAGTAATTGTCTATGGCGGACTCTTATATCTTACTTCAGCCGGTAATGAAGACCAAATGGAAAAAGGCAAAAAAACTCTAATGTGGGGCATTTTAGGTTTGGTAATTATCGGCATTTCCTATGCGATTGTCAAGGTTATTGTTGAGGTTTGGCTGAAGGCATAATTTCCTTGTCTAATTTCGAAAAATTTGCTATAATTGCAATAGTTGTGGATAACTTTCTTATTATTTTCTTATTACTTATAACTTATTATTTATTCAGAGAGGGGGTGAAGAAAAGTGAAGACATTAAAAAAGATTGGGAAAATAGCTGCTCCATTGGTTTTAGTAGGTATTTTTGCTTTAACAACCGGTGTGGCGCTTGCGGCAAATGCATGGGGTCCGCCAGATCAGCCAACAAACGTGCCGAATAATCTTGCTAGTGCTATATTAAATGTTACTAACTGGATTTTAGGTTTTATCGGATTGATCGCTGTCTTAATTATTATCTGGGGTGGAGTTTTGTATTTAACTGCTGCTGGAAATGAAGACCAAACCGCAACCGCCAAGAAGACAATTAGCTGGGGTATTATGGGTTTGGTGATTGCCGGACTTGCTTATGCTATTGTCTATGTAATTTACACTGTCTGGCTTGGGTAGCGCTTAGTTTAATATAGAGAAAAGAATTGATAGTTAATCTAGATCTAGATTATTATAGCCATACAAAAAACAGACACGATTCGTTATTGAAAAGTGTCTGTTTTTTCATATTTAAAATTTTAAGCCTAAAACCAATGATTTAAGATTAAAAGCTGAATAATTTTCAATTTTCAATAACCAATTTTCAATAAATTTTCAATTCACCCAGTTAAATAATTGCGGAGTAAATTTAACAGGGTAAATCAATTTTTTTAAAAAGGCAATTTGTCATTCTTAACTTGTTTCAGGATCTTCTTTGCCTCGCCGTTAAAACAAACAGTTTGCGAAACAGATAAAAGATTCTGAAATGAATTCAGAATGACAATCCATAGCTTAAAGTGCTTAAAGTTTGAAAATTGAAAATTGGGATTTGATTGAGAATTGAAAATTGAGAATTAAAAATTTTCCAACTTAATTTTTAATTTTGAATATAATTGCAGTATCCGTTGGTTCGGTCGTCCGCGACTGAACCAGCAAGTGGAATGGTATTGGCTATTTAGAAAATTAAACCTATGGTTCAATCGGAACGATTGAACCAACGGGCATAATTTGGATTTTGGAATAATTATTAAATTCCTTATTTTAATTTTCTAAATATAATTGCGATATCATCCTGATAAATTTCATCCCAATCTGGGCTTAATCTTAATACTTGAGCCAGCGCCCTATCTTTTTTAATAAGCATCCATGAGACATTATATTTTTCAAGAAGATCTTGCCAATTACTCTGAAGCATGTTTATTTCAGTGTAATCTTTAAGAATATGGAGATCCTTATTTTTCCAATGAGCCATTCTTCCATCAATGAAAGTTTTTACTTTAGGATATTCCCAGATTAAATAACCGCCGAAGCCATAGTCATTAAACATATTTCCTTCTTGGGGATTTTCTTTGAGAAATTCCACTGCTTTTCTTGGATATTTTGCTTGCTCCGCTAAAATCGCGGGAGAATTAATTGCTTTTATTGTTTCTTTTAAAGAAAGGAGATGAGGAATATAGATGATAGAAAGAAGCACAAGTCCGATAAATATCACTTTTGTCTTTAAAACCTCTGAAAGTATTTTTTCCGGGACGCCTTGGATACTTTCTAATAGAAAAGGGATAGTAATAATAACGAAAAGCGGAACATGACGGGCGCTTTGAAGAGCCAGCCATAGAAAAGCCATCAAAAGAACAAATTGGGTAGGATCAATTCTTGATTTTTTTAAAGCAAGAATTTCAATGATGATCAAAAGATAAATAGCAAAAAATATTCCCTCAGTACTATGAAAATTCAAAGAGAGCCACTCAATAATAATATTTGTTCCATAGGAATCAGTAAAGGTTCTTTTAAGCTCCCAAAGAAGTTTATAGCCGTAAGGATTAATGAATGCAACCAAGAAAGAAAGGGTAGTAAATATGCATAATTTTTTCCAAGCATTTTTTGTTAAGGTTTGAGATTTTTTTATCCATTCTGTTTCTCCTTTGTTTATCAGTCCTCTAATTTTTATTCTTTCAGTAGAAATGATGATTCCTAAGGTAATAAGGCCAATGACAAAAGAGGCATGCATATTTGCCCAGAGTAAAAATAATAAAGGAAGGGCGAAAACTGTTTTTGTTTTTTCGTTTTCTTTTAGTTTTTTCACAATAATTAAAACCAAAACTAATCCCAAAAGAGTCAGAACTTGGGGGCGAATGCCAATAAAACTCCAGGAAACAAGAACACCAAGAATTCCGATTATTATTTTACTTTCCAAAGAATTTTTTTTCCGAGTCGTTTCGCCGATTAAAAAGCCAAAAACAGCTACGATAATTAAAGCAAAGGCAATACTTAATCCCCAATATCCAAAAATACTGTAGATACCGTAGATGAGAATTTCGGTCAGCCATTCATGATCAATCCAAGCAAAATCTGGCATTGTATAAGAATACCAGTCAAGATGAGGAATAGTTTTTGTTCGCCAAATTAATTCCCCTGTTTTTAGGTGCCAGCCCAAATCAGGATCGCCGGGCGATTTAAAGCCAAACAAAAAAATTATAATCAGGCCCAAAATAACAAAACCGTATTTAGTTATATTGTGATTTTTAAATTCGGATTGAAGAAGTTTTTCAAAATTCATTTTATTATTTATAACACCTTATAAATTACTGCTTTTTCGTTTTTATAAACCGGCTTTAAATATTCCATTTTTTCCGGATGAAAGTTTTCTAGATTGTAGTTAGAGAAAAATTTTGGAGAGTAATCAGGGAAAAGATCTGAAGAGTAGTCGGTGAAGAGCTCTGGAGAATATAGAAAATAAGCAATTTTGTATTTTTTTAAAAATTTATATTTTTGCTCTTTTTTTTCATCATCTTCAATGAAATGTTTTAATTGGTTCATTTTTTTTGAAATATTTATAGTACGAGGAATATAGCCCGCAAAAACTATATTGCCGGACAACCCGGGGATAAGATTACTGATTGAATATCCTGAAAGGACTATTTCTGAAGAATGAGTATTGTTTTTTAGCCAATCTACAGCTTCAAGATAAGATTTATCTAAATAAATAGGACAGGCAAGATAAATTTTTATATTTTGATCCTGATTTTTAGAAAAATAATCATATAGGGCAATATCAGTTAGCACGACATTAATATTGGAGAGAGATGTAAAAGATATTATGATAGAAAAAAAGATAACCTTTACTTTCTGAAAGGAAAAAGAAAATCCTTTTTGCGTCCATTTGTTTTTAAGATAATCTGAAAGAAGGAATAAACCGAGAGTAGCTAAAATGACCATTGGGATATGCAAACCTTCGGTAAATTTTCTCTGAAATGGTAAAAATGACTGAGACGAAAGAAAGGAAGATGCAATTATCCATGCTAATATAAAAAAAGAATTCCAATTTTTATTTTTAATAATTTTTAATATTCCTATTAGAGCTAAGAAAAAAATTAAGCCAAAGCCAGATATATAACCCAGAAAGGATTTATTAAAAGTAATTCCTCCTTTTTCAAACCACCATTTAAGAGACGGACTATTGTTAATAGCATAATAATTATAAAGAATACCTGGCAAAAGAATTACTGCCATTATGAAGCAATATTTCAAAGTTATTTTTGGTTTCAAGTCCTTAATTAGAAATTTAAGAAATATAAAAAATCCAATAGTCAGCCAGACTATGAAAATATCATAAGTATGAATTAAGGAAAGGCTTAAAAGCGCTATACCTGATCCAACAGCATACTTTAACTTTGGATTTTTAAAAAATTCGAGAGTTAAGATGAATATAATGAGTATTAAAATTAGGGAGAGCAAATTAAGCGGTGATTCTAAAAGATTTAAGAAAGTAATTGTTTCTATCTGCCAAAGGTCAATAGAGTAGTTTCCGGCTATCCAGCCGAATCCAGAGGAAAAAGTAAGAAGCAGAAAACATACCCCCCGCTTCAAAATGCCTTTTAAAAAATAAGAAATAAATATATAGGCAATAAATAAGAATATAAAACCAAAAAATATTCTGAAAAGATGATAAGTAAAGATATTTGAAAAGTTGAAAATTCTGGCAAAATGCCCCATTGCCAGAAAAAGAGGATGAAAAAGAATTCTTCTTTGCGGTTCTACGCAGTATGGATCCTTGAATAAAAAGTGTCCTTCATTAGCTTGTTGAATCCAGGCGATATAAGTGTAAGTATCACAAGTATTTATTTGGTGTTGCCCCATAAATTGAAAATTAGGCGGGGTAATATGGATAGCATAAAGATAAGGAAGTAATGTAATACTCATTATAATTATTGAAAAAACAAGGACAAAATACCATTCTTTTTTGGGAATAAAAGGAATAGACATTATGATTTAGAGACTAAAAATACTCCTAAGCAAATAATAATAACTCCGATTAAACGAAGAGGAGTAATATGCTCATTGAATAAAAATACAGAAGAAATTAAAACTAAAACAAATGAAAGACTCATAAAAGGATAGATATAACTTATTTCTTTTTTAGATGCCGCAGCCATATAAGTAAAGCTTCCTAAGAAAGCTAAAACGAGACTTAAAATCACATATCTGTTAGATAATGATTTTATAAAAAACGGGGTAATTTGTGAAAAATCCATCGGAAACTTTCCGACAATATTCATTCCATGCTTTAAAATTAACTGTCCGGCCGCTGTAAATAGAATTGTAATAAGTATCAGCAAATAGACTATCATTTTTTATTTTTTTATTATATCAATAACTGAACGAATAATATATCTAACTTCTTTGCGGGTTAATTTAGGATAAAGAGGAAGGGTAATGGTGCTCGCGCCTATTTTTTCAGCATTAGGATACATCCCTTTTTTATATCCATATTTTTTTCTATAATATTTCATTAAATGAATTGGTCTAAAATTTACAGCTATCCCTATTTCTTTTTTTTGAAGTTGGTGTATTATTTTATCTCTTTTCTTTGGGTCCACTTGGATTGTGTAGATATATCTAGCTGGTTTTGTCTTTGGTAAAATTTCTGGAATTTGTATATTTTTAATATTTTTAAAAGCATTATTATAAATTTGACAAATTTTCTCTCTTTTTTTTAATCGTTCTTCTATCTTGTCTAATTGATTTAATAACATCGCTGCTTGAATGTTGGTCATATTATATTTCCAACCCAGAAATTCCATATCGTAATGTTGATATTTTTTACTATATCGTTCAGCAGCGCTTTTACTCATGCCATGAAGTCTTGCTTTTTTTAGCCATTCAGCAATATTTTTGTCGTTAGTAACAACTGCTCCTCCTTCTCCCGAGGTAATATTTTTAATAGCATAAAAACTAAAGGAGGCTGTATTTCCTATTTGTCCGGCTCGATATCCATCTCTTTGGGCTTCTAAAGAATGTGCTGCATCTTCTATTATAATAAGATTATATTTATTAGCAATCTTTTGGATTTTTTTCATATCGCAAAGCTGTCCGTAAAGATGAACAGGGATAATAGCTTTAGTTTTTTTAGTAATTGCTTTTTCAATTAAATCTGCATTTATATTTCCAGTGTTTTTTTCTACATCAACAAAGACTGGTTTGGCGCCAGTAAATTCAATTGCGTTAGCAGTAGAGATAAATGACATTGGGCTGGTAATAACTTCATTATCTTTGCCGATGCCGTAAGCTAAAAGAGAAAGATGAAGAGCGGCAGTGCAACTAGTAAGGCCAACAGCATATTTTACCCCTAAGTACTTAGCTAATTTATTCTCAAATTCTCCTACTGTTTCTCCAGTAGTCAAAAATAGAGAATTAAGAACTTTATTAACGTTTTCTATGTCTTTTTTTTCTAAATTGTGTTTAAAAAAATCTACTTTCATTTTTTATTTACTTTAAAGAAATAAAATTTTTGGTTACATTTTTCATATTTAGTATAATCAAAAGTCGCTTCATCGGTAGCTAATAGAGAGTATTTATCAGGATTGCTAAGAAGATAGTTTTGTATATCAAGGTACTCTAATATCTTATTCTTATATGGTATTTCACAATAAGAAAACTTTTTAAGATTAGTTTCCTCTAAAAATATCATATCACAATTTTTACTAAAAATAAAAAAGTCTATTTTGATAATTTTTTCTAATTTTTTTAATTCTTCTATATTTTTAGGCGGATGCCAGATGATCTTAATTGGGTAGTTTTGCCAAGCGTATAAAAAAGTATAAGGGGATACAATAACTTGTGGATTATACGCTTCTATATTTTTGTCTATCATTTGCGAAATAAGCGACTGTTCTTTATATTCCCTTTCTATTTTATTTTTCATTTGGATAACGGAAATAATGTCTACAGATAAAAAAATAATAAATAGGCCGCTTATCAGAACCATCTTTTTTATTTCTTTATTGTTTAATTTAGATAGATAATTTTCAAGAAATATTGAAAAATATATCAGAAGAAAAGGAATAAACCATAATAATATTCTTGTTTCTATTCTGTTCAATACACTGTAAAAAAGAAATAAAAGCAAAATATTTATTATAAATATAGGAAAAAATAGCCAGAAAAATCTTTTTTGTTTTTCATCACAATATTTATTATATGAAAGCAGAGTGAAAAAAGCTATTAACCAATAAGAAAACTTTAGAAGATCTTCGCTGTTTATTATTCTAAGGGTAGTCGCTTTATCAAAATTAAAAAGAAAATTTTCTTTGAGGCCCCATAATTTTTTATAGAAAGTATCCCATGAATTAATAATATTAAAATTATTGGGATAAATTTGTCTATCTGCTGAAAAGATTGGAAGGTAAAGAGTAAAAAATAAAGCTAAAAAAACTAAACTAAATATTATAATATTTCTCAGTCTATTTTCTTTGTTATAAATACAGAGTGAACCGATAACAGGCCATAATAAAAGTCCAAACGTTTCCCTAAAAAACATTCCAATAATTAAAATTACGGCCAAAATTATTGGTTTTGTATAATTATTTTTAAGTTTTATTAGAAGATAAAAGAATAAAAGACAGAGAAAAACAATGGAAATTTCAGTCATTACCATATTGGTATACAGCCAAAATACTGGAAATAAAATAAATAAAACAATTGATAGATTTCTGGCTTTTATATTTTTGTCAAGTAATTCTTTTGAGAGAAAATAAAATATAGCAATAGAGGTTAAATATAATAAAAAATTAGGCAGTAAAGCTATATAGTCATTGACTCCGAATATTTTAAAGAAAACTGCCACAAGAGTAGAAAAACCAGGCATATGAAATGGTCTATCAAAGCCGCCATTTTTTATTATACTTTCGGTTATATAAAGATTTGACGAAATTTCTCCTTTAAAAGCTATATTTCTGGCAGTTAGAGCGTATTCTATTTCATCAGAGTGTGAAATTTGTTGAAATAAAAATAAATTAGAGACAATTAAAACAATTGTCCCTAATAATAGACAGGTTTTAAGATTGATTGATTTATTTTTATATTTTTTGAAATAATTAAAAAAAGAAGTCGCTGAACTATTCATTATTTCATTTTATTTTTCAAAATATTCTATTTTTATATTTAACCTCTCGTAAAATTTTATCCGTTTCAATTAAATATTTGTAATAATCTACCGTTTTCGTTTTGATATCATCTGTTATTTTTCTTTTTTCTAATGCATCTTTTATTTCTTTAATTCCATCCTCAATATCCTTTTGTGGTCTAAAGCCTAATACTTTTTGGATTTTAGAAAAATTAACATTATAACTTCTTTTATCTGGATCACTTGGAACATTCTCAATTATTGCGTTTGGAATATTTTTTTTAATTAAATTAGCCACTTCATAAACTTGATAATTTTGTTGGTTAGATCCAATATTAAATATTTCTCCATTAATCTTTTTTTTGTCAGCTTCCAGAATCAATATAAAAGCTCTAATTAAATCTTGGAGATGGATAAGCGGTCGCCATTGTTTTCCTCCCCCAGTGATAAATATTTTTTTATTTTTAAAGGCATGAAGAGTCATAATATTTATAATTAAATCAAAACGCATTCTTTTGGATATTCCGTAAACAGTCGCATTTCTTTGACAGGTAAGACAGAAGTTACCATCAGCTAAACTTAGTAATTTTTTTTCTGTTTTAAGCTTTAATTTAGCATACAGCGAAACGGGAGATGTCTTAGATGATTCATCTAATTGTAAATTTTCACCTTGGCCATAGACACTACAAGAGGAGGAAAAGATATATCTTTCTACTCCCATTTCTTTAGCTATTTTTGCCGTCCTTGTTGATCCTTGAAAATTTATAGAATAAGTTATTTTAGGATTGAGATCACAGGACGGATCATTTGAGATAGAAGCCAAATCAATAACCCCATAGACATTTTTTAGGATTTCTTTTGGAAAATATCTAATATCTTCTTTTATAATTTCTATGTTAGGATTGCCTAAGTATTCGTCAAGGGCCTCTATTCCAAAGAAAAATCGATCAAGAGCTTTTACTTTATAACCTTTTTTTAAAAGCTGGCCTACTAATTCTGAGCCAATGTATCCTCCAGCGCCGGTAACAAGAATTGTTTTTTTATTTATATTCATACTTTGTAAATAACGTATAAATTTTAACGAGAATTTTAATCATTTTTTATTTTGATAAAAATTTCAATTAGGAGTGAACCATTTATGATAAACTAATTTGGCATCGTAGATTCTAAAACCAATTTTTTGGTAAAGTCTTTGGGCAGATATATTTTCTCCTTCTGTAGTAACTTCTATTTCATCTATATTTTTTGAGTTAAACCATTTTATACTTTCGTTTATTAATAATTTTCCATATCCTTTTCCTTGATATTCTGGAAGTACTCCAATTAGATCAATTATTCCAATTTTATTTTTAATTTTACAGCTAATAAATCCGTAAATTTCATTCTTTATTTTTAAAACAATGATTTTATCAGCGTATCCTTTTAAAGAATTTTTTATCCATTCCCTATATATTTTTCTTGAGATATTTTTCTTTATTTTCTTGTCTTTATAAAAACGGCTTGTTTTCCCCACATAATTATTTATCTGAATTAGTTTTTTTATATCAGAAATTTTAGCATCTTCTAACTTTATATTTCTGGGAATGGAATTCAATTTATTATTTCTTTTTTTAAGATTTAAGTTATAGCCAACTTTAATATTTATTAAATCAAATTTATTCTCTTGAGCAATATTAATGGTATTGTAGTTGATATTTACAAAACAAAAAAGACAAGAAAGATTTATTTTTTTACATTCGTCTAAAATTTTTCCAATATTTTTTTTATTCAAAGAATTAATATTTAATTTTCCAATATTCTTTTTAAATATTTTACTGTCCCATTCTAGATATTGAATATAGTTCATAGATTTATTTTATAAACTCATTAATAGAATAAAGCGGTCTTTTTTTTGTCTCAATATAATTTCTTCCTATATATTCTCCTAAAATACCAATCATTATTAGTTGAATTCCTCCTAAGAAAAATATTGAAACAATCAAAGAAGACCATCCAGAGATAGCGGTGCTATAAATTATTTTTTTGAGTATAAAATAAGTTCCTAATATGAAAGAAATCAATGAGATAGATATTCCTATTAAAGTAGTCATCCTTAAAGGTAAAATAGAAAAGGAGAAAACAGCATCAAATGTTAATTTTAACATTTTGAATAGAGAGTATTTTGTCTTACCCCTGAATCTTTTATTATGATTTATTTCTATTCCTGTCTGTTTAAATCCTACATAACCAAATAATCCAATTATATATCGATTAGTTTCTCTGCATTTGTTTAATTCTAAAACTACTTTTCTTTTCATTATACGAAAAATAGTATTGTTAATTTCTATTTTTTCTTGAATGATTTTTTTTATTAAAAAAACAAAAATCTTTGAGGTTATCCTTTTAAACAATTTATCTTGTCTATTTTTTTTAATTCCATATACTATATCATATCCTTTGTTTAGTTTATTTAATAATTTAGGAATTTCTTCGGGTTGATCCTGCAAATCTCCATCCATTAAGACTACCAATTTTCCAGTGCAATGATCTAATCCAGCAGTGATGGCAATGTGGTGTCCAAAATTACGAGAGAATTGAATGATTTTAACATTATTGTCTATTTTATGTAATTCGTTTAATATTTCAAAAGATTTATCAGTGCTGCCGTCATCAACAAATATCATTTCATAAGTCTTCCTCAAATTCAGCAAAACTTTAAATAGCCTTCTATAAAGTTCTTTTAAGTTTTCTTCTTCATTATAAATGGGAATTATAATTGAAATTTCAGTTGTTTTGTTCATGAATATAAAATTTAAAGATGTTTTATCTTCCAGATTTCAGTATCTTCATTTTGATAGGTCTTTTTAAATTTACTATCATTATTTAAGATATTTCTAAGGTTTTGATACTTTGATTTACCACCGATAAAAATATACTCGGCTTTGAATTTTTCTTTGATAACTTGAGAAATAGGTTTATCTTTTTGGGGAACTTTGCATTCTGGCAAACTGCAGATAATTCCTTCTTCGCTGATATGCCGCCAGAGCCAGTATTTCTGAGGGTCGGCTACATACATAAAAGTCGGATCCATTCCTATTATATAATAATTATGATGATTATAAAAGAATAATTGCGGAAAATTTCCCCAGTTGGCATTAAAGACAATTGATCCTTGAGGAGTATTTTTATTCAGCCATTCAGCAGCATCTTTGTATTGATCATATTTTATTCCCTGATCAATCGCCCATGAAGCATAAGAAATGTTGGCTAATACTAAACCAAGCAGAGTTATCGCGGTGAAAAATTTAATAATTTTTTTATTAGTTTGCTTCTTTAGTGTTATTGCGGGCGACTGAAGGGAACGTGGTAATGACAGCCGGGTTAACGAATCTACCCCAAAAGCTCCAAAAAGTACAGTAAACGGCACCCAGTATTCAACAAAACGGTTGGCTTTGAGGGTTAGAACGAAAAAGAAAAGAGAAATGATAAAAAGCGAATAGAGAATTACTTTTTTGTCGTTTCGATCCGCTTGCTCTTTTGTCATTGCGAACGAGCCCGAATAGGGCGAGCGTGGCAATCCCGTATTTTCGCGGGATTGCTTTGTCGTTCCGCTTCTCGTAATGACAGAGGAGATAATGCCGATCGCAAAACATATCAAAACAAGCAAATTCGCGCGGGCAAAGTTGGCAAGGTCAGCGATTGGAAACCATTCCATTCCTACGGGGATAGAGTGGAATATTCCTGCCTTGAAAATTTGTATATAAAGATAATAAAAATTTTTTGGAAAATAAGGATTAATGATTAATCCTCCTAATAGTCCAATTCCGGAATAAATTAATAATTTTAGACCTGGCTTCCTGTTAATAAATAAATTTAAGCAGAAGAAAGAAAAAATGAAAAAGAGTAATATTAAAGAAGCTCCATATGTCCAGGAATACAAGAAAGATAAAACAAAAAGAAGAAAATATTTCTTTTTGATTATAAGATAGAAGCCTAAAAATAAGAATATTATTGAAATACTTTGGGTTTTAAGTAAATTTAGTCTAAAAATAAAAATTTGAGAGGCGCAGAATAATAAAATTGTCCAGAAAAAAGTAGATTTTATTTTATTTTGTTTTAATATCCAATAAAAAACTAAAAAGACGAGGCTGTTAAAAATAATTGTGGCTAATTTTGCTCCAAAGATTAAATCTCCATAAGTAAAAGGAACTAAAAGAATATGGAATAAAAAGTGAAAATCAGAAAAATTGTCTTTCCAGATAGTAAATTGCAGCCAGGGAAAATTATTAATAAACCCCTGTGTTCTTAAAAGATAAGCGTTTTTTATGTGATAATAACCATCAGCCCCGGCCAAATTAGGAGTAGAAAATTGTATAAGAGAAAATATGATAAAAAAAAGTATGAAAACAGATAAATAAGGAATATATTTTTTGATTAGTAAAAAATTCATATTAAGTAAAAAATACTTTGATTTACTTAATTGTATCATAGAAATTTATTTTGAGGAATTTTTGGATAAAAAAAAGAGGCAGGTGATTTGTTGTCTTATGACAATAAATTCCTTACCTATTTTATTAATTTGTGTATACTCTGACATTATCAAAGTGTACTTTTGGCCTGCCCCACACGGATTTTAGTCCGACTGTGGAGTAACTTCTTCCATTTAAGGGATTGGGATCATAGAAGTGTGCGACTCTTTTGCCGTCAACGAAGAGAGAAATATCTCCGCCTATTCTTTGCGCTTTGATGTGATAGATTTTTCCCGGTCTTACTAATTCGTTTTTGTTCTCATCCATAAAGTAGTTATTTCTGAGAATTGATGTCTTGGTGTTACTGTTTCCTCCGAAAGCGAATGTGTAGCCGATGTCAGGGTTATAATCTGTTCCTATAGTACATTCTATGCCTGCGCTAGGATTATTTTTGTCGGTATAAGCGTCAAATTCCAGGATTACATCTCCTGGGAATTTTTTTTCTAAAATAACCCACATTCCTGCGCATTGGTTTTTCTCACCGCTTAGTTCTCCGTTTTTCATTGCCCAGTTTCCGGATTTAACTATCCAATTGCGATTTTCTTCTTGATTAAATTTATCTTCAAAGACGAGAACGAAGTTTCTGGAGTTTTTAGAAATAACTTTTTCAGCCGGCCCGTCATAATTACTGACAACAGAGGCAATTACTACTATTACAACAATTACTGTTATCACTCCAATAACTGTCCCCCAAGGGGTTTTCTTTAGTGCTTGTGTTGTTGGTGCTCCTATAATTTCTGGTTTTTCTCGACTTATTATGAAATCTGCGACTACTATGATTATTCCCAGAAAAAAAGATATTCCTGCTATTGTTCCGATTGGCAAATTAGTAAAAATTACTAAGATGCCAGTAATGAACATTGGAATGACCAACAGCTCTATTCCTATCTTTCTCGTATCTATCTTTTCTATGTCCATATCCATTTTTACTCATCTCCTTTTTTCTTTAGCATACCTGAAATTCCGGCAGCGATTGCTCCAATGTCAGCAATTCCTTTTTCAAGTCCTGCACCAGTAGCAATAAGTGTTCCTTTTCCTGCTGCTTCAAGTAGATCTTTTTGTCTAATGTAAGTCATTACTTGTAATGGCGTTAAAGTTTCCCCGGTCTCTTCTTTTACTAATCTGATAATTTCTGTAATTTCCCTTGATTTTTCCAGTCCTTCGCCTATTCCTCTTTTTTCTGCTGCTTTTAGATTAAATGCTTCTTCCTCAACTTTCTTTCCTGCTAAATGAATCGCTCTTCTTTGTTTCTCTGTATCTTCGTGTAGTCTGATATCTGTTATCAGGACTGCTTTAAAATCAATTCCATATTCTTTAAGTGCCTCATCGGCTTGTTTTTCTATTCTTTTAGAGATACTTAGTTCTATGTATTCTTTTTTTGCTTTTTTTCTTTCTTCTTCGGTTAATTCTATTCTTGATTTTATTGCTTCGTCTAATTTAATGCGTCCACAGAATCCTCGAGTTAGTGAGTCCACCATTTCTTGCACTAAATATTTCCAGCCGCCTTCAGTAGTTACTTTGTATGTCGCTGCTACTACATCAAATACTTCCACTGTTGATCTTATTGTTACTATTGCTGAATCATCTTCAAAGTCCAGCTTGCTTCTTTTTTTCTTTTCGCCATTCTCCTGTATATGTTCGATTTCATCCATGTAAAGATCGATAATTATCGTACTTTTGTAAGGGATTTTACTTTTTACTGTCATTATTCCCGGGATTATAACATAAGGCAGAAATCGCGGCTTCCATACGTCAAAATATTGACCGAAGAGTTCTATTATCCAATGATATGGTTTATGGACGACTCTAAGCAAAAGCAATAATCCGGCAATACTAATAATACTTATTCCTTGTAGTGTTCGGTTTCCGAATATCGATCCGACGATTAAAAGTATTAATGTAGTAGCAATAGTTCCTCTGATTGCATACCGGATGATTTCTTCAATTCGTTTTCTTTGTTCTTCTCTCTTTTCTTCTTCTTCTTCTTCTTCTTCTGTTTCTTCTATTTCCAATTCCTCTTCTTCTCTTCTTTCTTCGCTCATTTTCTATATCTTTCACCTCCTAAATTCTTTTTTTCTACCAAATCCAAATCCAAATTTTGAACGAACATTTTTTTACATCACTCTCCTATTTTTATTTGTCTTGACATTTTTTTTACAGCCCAAAGGCTGAATTTCAATGTCAAAATTTTTCCCGGCAAGATTACTGCCGGTAGTCTCATAGGGCGTAGCCAAAGCCACACTCTATTTTGACCTTTTATTATATCAATTTTAGAAACTTTGTCAAGACCAAGGGGTCAATATTGGTTGAAATAAAGGATTTTTTGGCTTTGTTGTTTCTTTATTTTTAGTCTATAATAGAAGCAAGATTATTTTTAAAAATTCCCCTAACCTTTTTACAAGGGGCGAGGAGGAGAATTTCATTTTTTAAAGGAGGGAACGGATTGGAGGTATTTTGCGGAAAGGGGAATGAATCTGTTTGATATAAAATTAGTTTTGCCTTATAATAAAAATAAGCCGAGATGGTGGAATTGGTATACACGTAGGATTTAGGATCCTATGGTCCTTATGGACCTTGTGGGTTCAAATCCCACTCTCGGCACAAGTGTCCAGCACATAATGGACTAAGTGAAAAATTAAAAATTCAAAATGAAAAATGACAAACTAAAAATTAAAAATAAAGAGGAAAAGAATAAACCAAAACAGCAAAAATTAACTGTTGAAATTCTTGATAAGATGACGAATCTGGCGACGACCGGTCTGGGATTGGTAGCTGCTTTGGCTTGGAATGATGCGATTAAAGCTTTGTTTCGAAAAATATTTGGCGAGCAGGAAACTCTTTGGGCGATGTTTGGTTATGCGGCTTTAGTAACTATCCTTGTTGTTATCCTTACTATTCAGTTAAGCCGTCTTTTGAAAATAGCAAAGGAGAGGGAAGAAGAGCTGATTAGTGTATTGGATAGGAAAGTAAGAAAGAAAGAAAGATAGATAGTTTAATTTTATTCTTTTAAATCCCAATGACCAAATCCCAAATCTCAAGCCCCAAATCCCAATTATTTTTTATTTTCGGCGTTAGCGATCCCTTGCGGGACTTATTTGGAATTTATGATTTAGAATTTGGTTGGTCATTGGTCATTGGGGTTTGGGATTTTAAACCTTCAGTTAGAAATTTGTCAATTTTTAATATAAAAGTTCAATAGTTCAATTACCTCTTATTTCCTTTTCCTCTGTTTTCCATGAAATGCCTGATGGATTTTCTTGAGGTGTTTATCGGTAATATGTGTATAGATTTGAGTTGTAGTAATACTAGAATGTCCCATAAGAAGTTGAACCGAGCGAATATCTGCTCCGCCCAAAAGGAGGTCTGTTCCAAAAGCATGCCTTAATGAGTGAGGGGTTATTTTTTTGGTAATTCCAGCGCTGGCAGCATATTTTTTAACAATTCTCTGAATACTTCTTGGCGTTAGTCTTAAAGAGGCAGTCTTACTGGTTTTTACCGTTTTGATAAATAAAGCAGGATCAGTATCTGTTCGTTTTTCTAAGTATTTTTTGAGAGCTTCTTGAGACTCTTTTGATAAAAAAACAATTCGCATTTTGTCTCCTTTGCCTCGAATACTGAATTCTCCTTTTTTTAAATTAATTGTTTCCCGATTTAAAGCTGTTAATTCCGAAACTCTAAGCCCGGTTGAAAAAAGCAATTCCAGAATAGCTTTATCTCTGAGTATCTGAAGATTTTCTTTATGACGCGGCTTTAATTTTTCTTTAAGAGGAGCCTCAAGAAGTTTTTCTAATTCTCTTTCTTCTAAAAATTCAATTTCGTGTTCAGGGGTTTTTCCTAATTCTACTTTTTCAGCGGCCAGGCTTTTGATGTCTATTTTTGATAAATATTTTAAAAAACCCCTTAGAGCAATAATATGGTAATTTTGGGTAATTCTTTTTAATTTTCTGTTTTTTTCATCATGCCAGCGGTTTAAATATAGTCTGTAGTCTCTGACTTTCTTTTCTGTAATTTGCGAAGGTTTGTTTATTTTAGCCCACAAGACAAATCGTCTTAAATAATGATCATAGTTTTCAATAGTTTTTTGACTTCGGTTTTTCTCAATTTCAAGATACTGGAGGTAGTCGGTGATAAGGGAGTTGATGGGGTTCATATGGTTTTAATTGATTATATTATGAGTTAACTTTAGCAAATCTCCTACTTAAAGTTAAAAATCTTAAACCCCAGTGACCAATGATCAACCAAATCTTAAATCATAAATTCTAAATAAGTCCCGCAAGGGATCGCTAACGCCGAAAATAAAAAATAATTGGGATTTGGTCATTGGAATTTTAGGCAATTCTTATATTTTTACCAAAGTTGAATCTTAATATCTTAATTGTACGACATCTTCATCTGTTCTGCAAGCTCTTGCTTTATTTTATTTTTATGTTATTATTAAATAAATGGTTACATTGTTACATTGTTAAATGGGTTATCGTTTAACAATGCAGCCATTTGACCATTAAATTTATGCTTAAACCAAAGAAAAAAAATAAACTTATTGAAAAACACAGATTGCACAGCAAAGACACCGGTTCTCCTGAAGTTCAAATATCTATTTTGACTGAAAGAATTAATCAATTGACCAATCACTTAAAAATTCATAAAAAGGATAATCATTCCCGTCGGGGGCTTTTGCAAATGGTTGCTAAGCGAAGAAAGTTTTTTGATTACTTAAAAAGAAAAGATAAAAACAGATATAATAAAATTGTTAGAGATTTAAAATTAAAAAAATAGCTACTAAAAATGTCATTGCGGCGAGGGGGCTTTAACCCCGAAGCAATCCCATAGGAAAGGATAAGATTTTCATATAAGAAAAAATATAATAATGTATTTATAAGGAAATTGCCTCGTCGTCCTTCGGATTCTTTACAATAATGACTTATAATTTGTATTTTTATGACCAGTACCGTTAAACATAAAGATCAACGGATAGGAGTATTAGTTGATGCGCAAAATATGTATCATTCAGCGAGAAATCTTTATAAAGCTAAGGTAAATTTTAAAGAAGTTCTTAAAAGCGCTGTAGCTGGAAGAAGATTAATTAGGGCTATAGCTTATGTTATTCGGACGGAAAGCGGAGAAGAGCAGGTGTTTTTTGAAGCTCTTTCAAAACAGGGCTTTGAAATTAAAGAGAAAGATCTCCAGATATTTATTGGCGGGATGAAAAAAGCTGATTGGGATGTCGGGCTAAGTGTTGATGCAATTAAACTGGCTAATAAACTTGATGTAATTGTTTTGGTGACCGGCGATGGGGATTTTGAGCCGCTTGTTGAATATTTAAAGACAAATAAAGGATGCCTTGTTGAAGTAATTGCTTTTGGTGAAAGCGCTTCTCATAAGCTTATTGAGGCGGCTGATGATTTTACTGATTTAAGCAGGGTGAAGAGTAAGTTTTTGATAAAGTGAATTTGATGATAAAAATCAAAGACTATTTGTTGGTTTATATTTATTGGTTTAATCGTCCCGATTGAACCATAAGTTTAGTTTTCTTGGTAATCAAAACATTAAGGTTCAGTCGTGGACGACTGAACCAACGGAAGGTCCTGAGTTTATTTCAGAATTTAGCACGACAAATTAGTTTTTGATTATTTCGTATAAGCAATTCAAAGTAACAATAATTTTTTTCATTAATCGTTATCTGGTCTTCAGACAGATAGACTATTTAAATATTTTAGTCTGTAGTCTGAAGACGAGAGGCGGACAGGAAGGAACAAAAATGAAAGAAGAAAATTCTATTTCAGAAAATCAGGAGGGAAAAACTGAAAAAAAATTTACCGCTGAGATAGACGGTAAAAAATTAATTATTGAGATTGGAAAATTAGCCAATTTTGCTAATGGTGCGGTTACTGTTCGGTACGGAGACACGGTAGTTTTAGCTACGGCAGTGATGAGTAAAAATAAGCGGGAAGGAATTGACTATCTTCCTTTATTGGTGGATTACGAAGAGAGAGTCTACGCTGCCGGGAAAATTAAGGGCAGCCGTTTTATCAAGAGAGACGGACGGCCAACCGACAGGGCGGTCGTGAGCGGCCGAGTGATTGATCGGGTTATCCGTCCTCTTTTTAACAGTCGAATAAGAAATGATATTCAGGTAGTCGTCACTGTTCTTTCGGTGGACCAGGAAAATGATCCTGTTATCTGCGCCGTTTTGGGAGCTTCGTTGGCATTGGGTATTTCCGATATTCCCTGGAACGGTCCAGCGGGAGCGGTGGAAATAGCTAAAATAAAAGATCAGTTAAAAATTAACGCCGTCTATAAAGAACGAGAGGAGGCGGAATTTGACCTTATTGTCGCTGGCGTCGAAGATAAAATTAATATGATTGAAGGAGAAGGTCAAGAAGCGGAAGAAAAGGATGTTATAGAAGGAATAAAATTAAGCCAGCGATACATTAAGGAGTTGGTTGATTTTCAAAAAAGAATCATCAGAGAAGTCGGATTACCAAAAATCCAGCCTATTTTAGTAGAAGTTTCCGAGGAAGTAAAAAAAACAATCAGGAAATTTTTAGCCGATAAATTAAAAGCGGCGATTTACGAAACCGATAAAACAAAACGAATTGAGGAAGAAAGAAAACTGAAAGAATCTTTAGAAAATTACCTTAAAGAAAAATACCCCGAGGATTTTAAGGAAAAAGGATATAACGAAGCAGCGGAGATAATAATGGACGAAGAAATTGATAGGGTCGTCCACGAGGGCATTATTAAAGAAAATCGTCGCCCTGACGGCCGGAAAATGGACGAAGTAAGATCTCTTTCCGCCGAAGTGGGAGTTTTGCCTCGCACTCACGGAACGGGGCTTTTCAATCGCGGCGAGACGCAGGTTCTATCTGTTTTGACGCTTGGCGCGCCGGGCGACGAACAATTGCTTGACAGTATGGAAGAAAATGGAGTGAAGCGATTTATGCATCATTATACTTTTCCAGGATTTTCGGTTGGCGAGGTAAGGCCGATGAGAGGTCCTAGCCGTCGCGATATCGGTCACGGTAATCTAGCGGAAAGGGCGCTGGAAAAACTTATACCCGACAAAGAGGATTTTCCTTATACTATCAGATTGGTTTCGGAAGTTCTTTCTTCTAACGGCTCTTCTTCTATGGCGAGTGTTTGCGGCAGTAGTTTAGCTTTGATGGACGGCGGTGTCCCTATTCCCCGTGCAGTGGCGGGAATTGCAATGGGTTTAATGATTGATGAAAAGGATGGTAGTTATAAAATTCTGACCGACATTCAGGGTCCTGAGGACCATCACGGTGATATGGATCTCAAAATAGCCGGTACTAGGAAAGGGATTACTGCTCTTCAAATGGATGTTAAAATTAAGGGTGTTACTTTGGAAATTTTAAGGGAGGCATTTGGAGCCGCCCGTCAGGCGCGGTTAAAAATCATTATGGAAATGAACAAAGCGATCAGCGTTTCCCGTAAAGAGCTTTCTGTCTACGCGCCGCGAATTACCACTTTAAAAATTAATCCGGAGAAAATTCGTGATGTAATCGGTCCCGGCGGCAAAGTGATAAACGAGATTATTGATCAAACCGGGGTAACAATTGATATTGAGGATGATGGACTTGTGATGATTACTTCAAAAGATGCCAAAGCTGCTGAAAAAGCTGTAGATTGGGTTAGAGATTTAACTCATGAAGTAAAGCCGGGAGAAATTTTTAAAGGTCAAGTGAAGAGAATTATGGATTTTGGGGCTTTTGTAGAGATTTTGCCTGGACAGGAGGGGCTTGTCCATATTTCGGAAATGGCTCCATGGCGAGTAAATCGAGTTGAAGATATTCTTAAAGTAGGAGAAGTTATTTCGGTAAAAGTAAAGGGGATTGACGAGCAAGGGAGAATCAATTTAACTTTAAAAGGGATAAATAATAAATAAGTTCAAAGTTTAAAAGCGAAAAGGTAAAAATATTTCAGGGTAAAACCCAAAAAGATCTTGATTTTTTATTCGACATTGTAGACTTTCGCCTTTTGAATTGTCTTGTTTTTGCTTTTTACATTTTTAATTTTGAATTTTATTCATATGAGAACATTTGAACAAAATGAACAAAATAAAGATATTTTAGAAAAATCAAGAATAAGAACAATGTCAAAAGATTTGAAAGAGATTCAGACAATAAAAAAAGTTCCTTCAGAAAAAAAAGAGCCTGAAAAAGAGAAAACTACTACAGAAGAAAAAATAAAAGAGGAAGTTCCGAAAGAAGAGATTTCAAAAAAAGAAGAAACTATAAAAGCGGCAGAGCCGACTAAATTTATTGAACATATAACTCCTCCTGAGAAAAAAAGCGAAAGAGAGTTATCGCCTCAAGAACGTTTAGCTTATGGAGTAGAGTTTAGAAGACCAAAGCCGGTAGAAAAACCGCCTTCCGCCGAAACTTCAAAGTCTGCCCCGGTTAAAGTTTCAAAGCGGCCGTCGATTTTTGAGTTTCTTAAGAGGGCGCCAAAACATCCAGAGCTTTCTAAATTAAATGCTTTAGTAAAATCAAAAAAGTTTTTGGCTTTGATTATTCTTGTTTTCGCTATTAGTATAGGTTCTTTTCTCTATTATAGATATTATTATTCGCCTCCGCTTCCGTCTTCTCCTGTTATTCCTGAACCTGCGGCAATTATTCCGATAGAAAATAAAATCGTTATTAATTATTCTGAAGGAGAAAATCTTTTAGCGAAAGTTGAAACTAAGCTTCGGAGAATGTCAAATCTGCCCGAAATTTCCCGATTGAATATTAAAAATCAAAATGGTTATTATTTAGATTTAAAAGATATCACTGAAAAATTAAATATTAAAATACCCGAAGAATTGGCGGCAAATATAAAAGATTATAATTTACTCGTTTTTTCTTTAAAGGATGAGGGATTAAGATTAGGATTAGTTTTTGAAGTAGCTGATATAAAATTGGCTGAAAGTTACACAAGAAGCTGGGAGCGCAAAATGAAGGTTAATTTAAGAACTCTTTTCCTACATTCTTATGTGAAAACACCGGCTAGATTAAATTTTCAAAATGGTGTTTATCAAAATGTATCTATTCGTTATCTTAATTTACCTAATCCTTTTGTAAGCATAGATTACGCTTTTGTTGGCAATAAATTAATTATTACCACTTCTAAAGCAAGTATATATAAGATTATTGACATTATAAAATGAAAAAGAAACAAATAAGAGAATTATTTAAAAATTTAGGAATTGCTTTTCTTTTATTTTTGATTATTGCCGGTATTTTTAGCCTGTATAGTTCTCCTTTTGAAAAACCTCAAGAAATTAGCCTGAGTACTTTAGTCGGTCAAATTAACGAGGGAAAAGTGAGAGAAATTGAAATAATAAATGAAGAAGAACTTACTATTAAACTTAAAGATGGAATAGAGGAGAAAAGCTTTAAAGAGAAGGGAACTGGTTTGGGAGATTCTCTAAAAAACTACGGAGTCGATCCAGAAAAATTGACTTTAGTAGATGTCAGGGTGAAAAGTGTTTCCAGGAGAGAATTTCTAACAGGAATGGCTTTTTCTATTCTGCCCGTTCTTTTAATTCTTGGCCTTTTATGGTTTATGCTTTCTCAAGCTCAAAAAGCCAACATTCAGGCGATGGGCTTTGGCAGGTCTTTAGCGCGGATGATTAGGCCGGAGGAGCAGAAAGGAAAAAAGAAGACAACTTTTAAAGATGTAGCTGGCGTCAAAGAGGCGAAAGAGGAGTTGCAAGAAGTGGTTGAATTTTTAAAAAATCCTAAAAAATTTACCAGTCTCGGAGCAAGAATTCCGAAAGGAGTTTTATTGGTTGGACCTCCGGGAACCGGAAAAACTCTTTTAGCAAGAGCTGTAGCTAATGAGGCTGGCGTTCCTTTTTTTCATATGTCTGGTTCAGAGTTTGTAGAAATGTTTGTTGGGGTGGGAGCATCGCGGACAAGAGATCTTTTTAGAACAGCGAAGAAAAATGCTCCTTCGATTATTTTTTTAGACGAGCTTGATGCGATAGGTCGTCACAGGGGCGCCGGGCTTGGCGGAGGACATGATGAGCGAGAGCAAACCTTAAATCAGATTCTTGTTGAAATGGATGGTTTTGAACCGGATGTTGGAGTGATTGTTCTTGCGGCGACAAATCGTCCCGATGTTCTTGATTCGGCATTGCTTCGGCCGGGTCGGTTTGACAGGAGGGTAATTTTAGATTTACCTGATATTGAAGGACGGGAGAAAATTTTGGAAATTCATGCAGCAGGCAAGCCTTTAGCAAAAGATGTTAGTTTTCGTGAAGTGGCCGAAAGAACACCTGGTTTTTCCGGAGCTGATCTTTCAAACTTAGTCAATGAAGCAACAATTTTAGCCGCCAGGCGCAATAAAAAAAATATCGGCAAAGAAGAAATTTTTGCTTCAATTGAGAAAGTTCTTCTGGGTCCGGAGCGAAAAAGTCATATTCTTTCAAAACACGAGAAAAAAATCACTGCTTATCATGAAGCCGGTCATGCGTTGGTGGCAGCGTCGCTTCCTCATACTGATCCGGTTCATAAAGTTTCTATTATTGCCAGAGGCAGAGCCGCTGGATATACGCTTAAACTTCCCAAAGAAGATAAACGCTTGAGAACTAAATCCGAATTTTTAGATGAACTATCAGTGCTTTTTGGCGGATATATTGCTGAAAAATTAGTTTTTAAGGAATTAACTACTGGAGCAACTAATGATTTAGAGCAAGCGAGTTTTTTAGCACGAAAGCTGGTTACCGAATACGGGATGAGCGAGAAGATAGGCCCGATAAGTTATGTTGAGAGACCTGATATGGTTTTTTTAGGAAGGGATTTAATTGAAAAACATCGCTATAGCGAGGAGATAGCCCGAAAGATTGATCAAGAAGTGGCTCGTTTTATTGGCAATGCCTGTAAAAAAGCAAAAAAGATTTTAGTAAAAAAAAGAAAAAAATTAGACAAAATAGCCGCAAGATTGATAGAAAAAGAGACGATTGAAAGAAAGGAATTTGAGGAGTTGATGAAAGAGTAAATTTCAAAGTAAAAGTAAAAAAAACCGCCTAAAATTTAGATTTTTGATCTAAAGGGCGGTTGTTTTGTTTATTTTTGTTTAATGAATCTCTTTTTGCTTCTCTTTATATTGTTTGATTGCCCAGGTTTCTTCTTTTTCTATTTTTTCTAATACTTGGTATAACTTTTCTAATCCAATTTCTTTTAGAGAAAGAGAGGGCATTTCTTTAGGTTTAAAAAGTCTCATTTCGTCTATTGATCCTTTCAAGTAGTATATTAGAATTCCGATCAGTGTTGGATATGTCGCATCATGGGCTATTAGGTTTTCTAATTGCGTTATTATATCTTTTGCTGTAATTATAGTTTGTTTTCTTACATCTTCTTCGGTTAGTCCTTCTTTTTCTTCTATTTTTTCACTTTCTATTTTTTTATCCATTTCTATTCCTCCTATTTTTTTTTATTTAGTTGTTAAAAAGCAATATCATCCTTTTTGGTTAAAATAAACCAAATTTGAGTCCATTGTTCTTTGATGCTTAAAGTTTATCATCTATGAGAAATTTCGTCAATAATTTTTTATAGGTAGAAAATTATGCGTCTCACTCTGATAGTTCAGATTGACATTTTTCTTTAGATAAGATAATATAAATTCAGATAGGGGCCATTAGCTCAGTTGGTTAGAGCGCGATCCTTATAAGGTCGATGTCCCTGGTTCGAGTCCAGGATGGCCCACCAAAGGTTCCGCACATAAATTATATGCGGAACTAAATTCAAAATGCAAAATTACAAATCAAAATTTAAAAAGAAGCATCAACACACTTTGGCTATAGCTAGCGCTTTTATTGAAAAAAATAAGAAATATCTTTTAATTTACGATCCAAGATTTAGTTGTTGGAGAGTTCCGGGCGGCAAAGTAGATTTTGGCGAAAGAATTGAAAATGCTCTTCAAAGAGAAATAAAAGAAGAATTAGGAGTGAAAATTATTATAGATGGATTTTTAGGTTTCGGACAGGATCAGATGATTTTTAAAAAGAAATTTCAAACATCAAGAGCTGTCTTTTATTTTAAGTGTAAAACAAAATCTAGTAAAATTAATCCTAACCAGAGAGAAATTTCAAGATATAAATGGCTATCTTTATCCGAAATTAAAAAGCATAGAAATTTAGAAGGAGCAATGAAAGATTATTTTAGAAGATTTCGTTAAGTAAGGACGACTAGTTCGGCTTATCCCTAAAAAATTTTTGGGCTTGTAGCTCAGGGGTTAGAGTGCTTCGTTGACATCGAAGAGGTCGGTGGTTCAAATCCACCCAAGCCCACCAGGGAAGTTATAGCGTTTCAGTAACATTGAAGAGGTTGTAGGTTCGGGCCTCGTCGCGCCCATTCGGAGAATTTAATAATAAATAATTAGTGATTCTAAAAGTCAAAAAAGATCAAGAGGGGATTAGGTTGGATAAATTTTTAGTGGAGAAATTTCCAGAATATTCCCGCGGGTGGCTTCAGAAAATTATTCAGAATAGGGGTGTTTTGATAAATAACAAGGAAGTGAACCCGAGCTATATTTTAAAAAAAGATGATAGAATTTTAACTAAGATTTATCCCCCTGAAAAGATTAGCCTTGAACCAGATTTTTCCATTAAGTTTAATATTGTCTATGAAGATAGGGATATTGTTGTTATCGACAAGCCAGCTGGGCTAGTTATTCATCCAAGTAATACTTGCAAAGCTGGCACTTTAGTTAATGCTCTTTTGGGACGTTGGCCAGATTTAAAAAATGTCGGTGAAGACAAACTTCGGCCTGGAATTGTTCATCGTTTAGATAAAGGCACTTCGGGACTTTTAATCGTCGCTAAAAATAATCAAACTTTTAAATATTTAAAAGATCAGTTTCAGAAGCGAAAAATAGAAAAACATTACATTGCTTTAGCAACTGGACAAATAAAGGGAGAACGGGGTATAATTAAAAAGCCCATAGAAAGATCAAAGAAAATTCCAATAAAACAGAAAACAACAGAGGGCAAAAACGAAACAAAAAAATCTAAAAAGGCTGAAACAGCCTATAGGGTAATTGAAAGGTTTAAAGGCTATACTTTACTTGAAGCGATTCCTAAAACCGGAAGAATGCATCAAATTCGTGTTCATTTCGCCAGTATTGGACATCCTTTAGTTGGGGATAAAAAATATACTTTCAAACGGCATAAATATCCAGCGGGACTCACTAGACATTTTTTGCATGCTAATTATTTGAAATTTAAATTACCAAACGGTAAAATGATAGAGCTTGAATCAAAATTGCCGAGGGATTTAGATAAATTTTTAGACGAACTCAAAAATAACTGATAGATAATTTTTAATACGGAATTTTAACTTTTGAGTTAATATGAAAAAATTTTTGTATATTTTAACACTTCAAATTTTCCTTTTACTCTTTACTGGAGTTTCTTGCGGAATGCCTTCGAAAGACATAAAAACAGGAGGAGTTTTTAAATCTGTTGATAGGGGTTCTACCTGGGAACAAAAAGTAAAAATTGAAAAGAAAAAGACTATTGCTTCTGTGAGTGTTTTAAGTATGGCCATTGATCCTCATAATTCTAAAGTGATATATATCGGGACTGAAAATAGGGGAATTTACAAAACAGAAAATAGCGGTGATTCTTGGAGGCAACTGGCAATAAATAATGGTTCGGTAAATTCCATCGCTCTTGATCCTAAAAGTGAAGGCATTGTCTATGCAGTTAATTCCGGTAAAGTTTTTAAGAGCACTGATGGAGGAGCTCAATGGCAGATGATTTATATTGAGTCGGGGGGAGGTACTATTAATACAGTGACTGTTGATTCTTATGATTCAAAAAATATCTATACTGGGACATCGAATGGCGGATTTTTAAAAAGTGCTGATTGCGGTAATTCTTGGTCTATTCTTAAATGGTTTGACAGCTCAATAAAGTATATTGTTATTAATCCGAATGACACCAGACAGATTTATGTCGTTACGGCGGAAAAGTTTTACAAAACCAATGACAGCGGTCTGAGCTGGGAAAATATCAGTGAAAATCTAAAGGATTTTAAAGGAGCAGATAAAATAAATTGCATTTATGTTAAAAATGAAGTTTATCTCGGAACAGAAGCGGGATTGTTAAAGAGCGCTGACGCGGGAGTCTCCTGGGAAAGTTTAAGGATATTAATTCCTCCTAAGAAACCGCTGATTACATCTATTACTGTAAGTCCTGAGAATTCTCGCGAAATTTATTTTAGCAGTGGGGCTACTCTTTTTAGAAGTTTAGACGGCGGTTTGAACTGGCAGGTGGTTCAACTGCCTACTTCTCGGAGGATTGAAGTAATTAAGATAGATCCTGAAAATCCCGATATAATCTATATAGGCGTTAAGTTTATTAAGGAGAAAAAGAAAGGATTTCTTCCTTATCAGCCTGCTCCTCCTAAATAATATTTTCTAGCTTAAAAAATCATATTTCTAATAATTGTCTTTAAAATAGGAATTATTTATTTATTTTCATCAATTCTTAGAAATAAAAGGTTAGTGAAATTTAAAATTAAGAAATAGAAATTAAATAAAAATTAAAAAATAAGAAATAAGAATTTTTTATAATATGTATCAGGAAATTATTGATAAAATTAAACCCGAATTAGAAAAATCGATCGAGCATCTAAAAGAAACGTTAGCTAAACTTCGGACCGGGAGAGCAACTCCAGTATTAGTTGAGGACATTTTAGTTAATTATTATAATTCAAGAGTTCCCCTAAAACAAATTGCAACTATTTCTATACCTGATGCAAGAACTATCGTAATTCAACCGTGGGATAAAGGAATAATTAAGGATATTGAAAAAGCGATTTCGTCTTCTGGTACTGGGCTAAATCCAGTTATCAACGGAACTAAAATTCATATTAATTTGTCTCCTTTAACTGAAGAAACCAGAAAAGATTTAGTGAAAATACTCCATAAAGAAATAGAAAAAACAAGAGTTAATGTCCGGATGATTCGGGAAAACGCTTGGCGCCAGATAAAGAATTTAGAAAAAGAAGGTAGTATTTCAGAAGATGATAAATTTCAAGGAAAGGATAAATTACAAGAAGTGATAAATGAGTTTAATAATAGAATAGAGAAAATAGGAGAGGATAAGGAAAAGGAGATAATGACGATTTGAAAAAAGTCAAAAGTCAAAAATCAAAATTCAAAAATAAAAGTTAAAATTCAAAAGTGATTATAAAAATTTTGACTTTTGAATTGAACTTTTGCTTTTGCCTTTTACCTTTTGAATTAAATATATATGTTAATCACGATTATTATTTTTATTCTAATCTTGGGTCTTCTAATTTTTGTCCACGAATTTGGGCATTTTATTGCGGCTAAACGTGCCGGGGCAAAAGTAGAAGAATTTGGACTTGGTCTTCCGCCAAGAATTTTTGGTGTAAAAAGAGGCGAGACAATCTATTCATTAAATTGGCTTCCTATTGGCGGATTTTGTAAAATTTTAGGCGAGGGAGGCGAGAAGAAAAACGACCCTCGGAGTATGGCTTCTAAATCAATCGGACAGCGAGCAAAAATATTTGCCGCGGGCGTGTCAATGAATTTTGCCTTAGCTGTTGTGCTTTTGATAATAGGTTATACCATTGGGCTTCCATCGATTATTAAAGATGATCAAGTAGGGACTGTTAGAGATCCGAAAGTTCAGATAGTTGAAGTGGTAAAAGATTCACCAGCCGAAAAAGCTGGGTTAAAAGTAGGCGATGCCATAATAGAGTTAAAAGTTAAAAGTGAAAAGTTAAAAGTTGATGAGGTTGAAAAATTTCAGGAATTAATCAAAGCGCATCAAGGTAAAGAAGTTATTTTGGGAATTAAAAGAGGAGATGAAGAGTTGGAAATTGCCGCTGTGCCAAGAGAAAATTTTCCAGAAGGTCAAGGTCCTTTGGGAATTGGATTAGCCGAGACTGGCATTGTTTCTTATCCAATTCACAAAGCTATTTGGATGGGGATTACCAGTACCATTAATTTAACCATAACAATCATTTTTCTTTTTGGAGGTCTTCTTTGGAGTCTGATTTCTACTGGCACGGGAAACATAGATGTGGCCGGACCAGTTGGCATTGCTGTTTTAACCGGACAGGTAGCCCAGATGGGCTTTATCTATGTTTTGCAGTTTACCGCGCTTATTTCTATTAATCTTGCCCTGATTAATATTTTCCCATTTCCGGGATTAGACGGGGGTCATCTTTTGTTTTTGGCTATTGAAAAGATAAAAGGAAGACCAGTCAGGCGAGAGGTTTTGAATACTATCAACAACATCGGTTTTATTCTTTTGATGCTTTTGATTTTAGCAGTTACTTTTAGAGATTTTGCCAGGTTTGATGTTTGGGAGAAGCTGAAGGGAATTTTTTGAAGTTAAAGGTTTAAGATGCAAAGTTTAAAATTACAGTTAGAAGTTTAAAATTTATTCCCTCTCTTGGGAGGGATTAGGGGGATGTGTAGATTGAAAATATTTCTGTCAGTTCAGTCGTCCATTCTGTTAGTTCAATCGTTCACGATTGAGCTACGTGTTTAGTTTTTAGCAATCAAAACATTAAGGTTTAGTCGTGGACGACTAAACCAACAGAGGAATGTTTTATTTAAGCTAAAAATTGACGAAAAGACCAAGAAAATAAATTCTTTACGGCCTTTGCCGAAGGAATCATTAAAATCTTTAGAGGAAAAACTTGCTATTGACGAGATTTATAATTCTACGGCCATTAAAGGGAATACTTTGACCTTAGGCGAAACTGCTTTGGTTATAGAAAAAGGAATAACAGTTTCTGGAAAGCCTCTTAAAGATCATCTTGAAGTTTTGGGCTATAATAATGCTTTGAAATTCTTAAAAGATATTGTCAAAGAAAAAGAAAAATATCCCTTGAACGAGGATTTAATTAAAGAAATTCATAGAATTTATTTAAGCCAATAGAGGATATTGGAAAGGAATATAAAACCGGAATTGGATTTTACAGAGGAAATCAAAGATTTATTAAAAGTTCCCGCCATATTTTGCCGCGTCCAGAAAAGGTTCTGCATCTAATGGAGGAATTTGTAAAAATTATCAATACTTTTGATATACATTCAATTAAACGAGCCGCCTTGTTTCATTTTGGTTTAACTCATATCCATCCTTTTTCGACGGTAATGGCAGAACCGTACGGATTCTGATGAATTTAATGCTTTTAAGAAATAATTTTACGATTGCCGTTATTCCAGTTGAAAGAAGGTCCAACTATATTAATTCTTTGGAAAAAGCATCAGTAGAGCACGACGGCAGTGATTTTCTGAAATTCATTGTTGTTTGTCTTGATGATGTTTTAAATTTATATTTTACGATTGTGAGATGATAAATAATTCAGAAATAAAAAAGTTCCAAGTTTTAAATTCCAAATTGTAAGTTATAAATTTCAAGATTTTATGCGTCAATCAAGACTTTTCGGGAAAACAACTAAAACGATTCCCCGCGATATAAAAGCGATAAGTCATCGATTACTATATCAAGGCGGATTTATTAGAGAATCTGCAGCGGGCAGATATTATTTTTTGCCGTTGGGAATAAGAGTTAGGGACAAAATTGTAAAGATAGTTGAGGAAGAAATGAATAAAGCTGGAGCGATTAAGTTAATCACTCCGGTGCTTCATCCAATTGAACTTTGGAAAAATACTCAGCGGACAGAGTCAATTGGATTTGAACTGATGAAAGTAAAAGACCGTGAAGGAAATGATTTTGTTCTGGGCGGGACCGCAGAGGAGATGATAATTGATTTAGTTAAAAAATTTAATATCAGTTATAAGGATTTGCCTTTTAATATCTATCAATTTTCCCAGAAATTCCGCGATGAACTTCGGCCAAGAGGCGGACTGCTTCGCTTACGGGAATTTTTAATGAAAGATGCTTATTCTTTTAATTTGGACGAAAAAGATTTCAAAGGCGAATATCAGAAGATGTGGAAAGTATACACTAAAATTTTTAAGCGGTTGGGACTTGAAATTATTGTTGTTGAATCTGATAATGGATATATCGGTGGGGATTATTGTCATGAATTTGTTGTAGAAAGCGAGGCTGGTGAGAGTCGTTTTTTTATTTCTGAAGATGGAAAATACGCTGCTCACGAAGATGTGGCAAAATTTAAGAAAGAAAAGAAAAATTTAGATGAAGAAGAAAGAAGATTAGAGGAAGTTGAAGCTAAAAGAGGAAAAACAATGGAAGACGGGGTTAAATTGCACCGGCTTCCTCTTTGGCAACAAATTAAAGATGTAATGTTTATTGATGACAAAGAAAGATTCATTTTAGCGATTATTCGCGGAGATTTTAATGTTAATGAGATAAAATTAAGAAATTTAATTGGAGTTAACGATCTGAGGTATGCTGATGACGAAGAAATTAAAAAATTAGGCAGTGAACCTGGATTTATTTCTCCAGTTGGAATAAACAAAAAAGTCATTATTGTAGCAGATGATTCTTTAAGAACAATAAAAAATGCTTATGGAGGAGCGAATAAAAAGAATAGGGATTTACTAAATATAAATATTGATCGAGATTATAAGCCTCATTTTGAAGGTGATATCGCTTTAGCAGAAGAAGGATTTTTAAGCGAACAAGGAAGCAGATTAAAAGAAGGCAGAGGAATAGAAGTTGGAAACATATTTCAACTCGGATATTATTACACTAAGAAAATGAACGCGACTTTTACTGATAAAGACGGCAAAGAAAAGTTTTATTATATGGGTTGTTATGGCATAGGAATAGACAGAACTCTAGCAACTATTGTTGAAAAGCATCATGACAGAAAAGGAATGGTTTGGCCGGCCCCTGTTGCTCCTTATGATGTCCATTTAATAGAAATTGGAAATCAAAAAGATGAAATCCGCGGTGTCGCAGAAAGAGTCTACAACATTTTACAATCTTCGAATATTGAAGTATTATATGATGATAGAGATGAATCAGCCGGAGTAAAGTTTGCGGATAGTGATTTGATCGGGATACCGATAAGAATAGTAGTAAGCGAGAAGACGATTGAGAAAGATAGTGTGGAGTTGAAGAGAAGGAACGAGAAAGAAACACGGTTTGTGAGGATGGATAGAATTGGCAGGGAAATAGATAAATGGTTAGATCAATAAATAGATATAAAATTTTCAATTACCAATTTTCAATTTCCAAAGTGTTTTATTTAGTTTTTTGTTTGAAAATTTAATTATTGAAAATTCATTGAAAATTGTGATTTAAAAATTGAAAATTAAATTGTTGTTATTTTACTTAAAGTTTAGTAAATAAAAATATTTAGTTAAAAATTATTGATTATGTTTAATAAACTCTTCAGCGCTTTTTCACACGACATTGGAATAGATCTCGGCACAGCCAATACCCTGGTTTATGTTAGAGGAAAAGGAATTGTGATGAATGAACCTTCGGTGGTAGCTATTAATCAGAAGACTGGTCAGATTTTAGCTGTTGGAAATGAGGCTAAGAAAATGGTCGGAAAGACACCGAGCCACATTATTGCCAGTCGTCCTCTGATAGATGGAGTAATTTCTGATTTTGAAGTGACCGAGCAAATGCTTCGTTATTTTATAGAAAAAGTCCATCACGAGACTTTTACAATTTTAGTTCGTCCAAGGGTAGTTGTTGGGATTCCTTCAGGAGTTACTGAAGTAGAAAAAAAGGCTGTTCAAGACGCTACTCTAAATGCCGGGGCACGTCAAGCTTTTTTGATTGAGGAACCAATGGCTGCGGCTATTGGAGTAAGACTTCCAGTCCAAGAAGCGGCCGGTAATATGATTGTTGATATCGGGGGAGGAACTACAGAAGTAGCGGTTATTTCTTTAGGGGGTATTGTTACTTCAAGAAGTTTGAGAATCGCTGGTGATGAATTAAATGAGGATATTATTCAATATGCCCGTGATGAATTTAATTTGCTTTTAGGAGAAAAAACGGCTGAAGATATAAAAATTGCTATTGGGTCAGCTTACGACTTAGAAGAACCTCTTGAAGTTCCGATGCGCGGACGCGATTTAGTAACAGGTCTTCCTAAAGAGGTAATGGTTAATGATACACAAATTAGAGAAGCCCTTGTTCGGTCAGTAAAGACGCTTGTTGATGCCATTAAGACGACAATTGAAGAAACCCCTCCGGAATTAGTAGCAGATATTATGCATCGGGGAATTATTTTGGTTGGTGGAGGAAGTCTTCTTAGGGGTTTAGATAAGTTAGTCGCTAAGGAAACTCAGATGCCGGCAAAGGTTGTTGATGATCCAATGACTGCAGTTGTCAGAGGAACCGGAATAGTTTTAGAAAACATCAACGCATTGAAAGAAGTGCTGATTAGTGTTCAGCATGAAGAGGCTTTGAAATAAAGTTTTATTATAAAAAATATTAAAGCGTAATTAAAATTTCAAGTTTTGGACGGATTGCAAATTAAGGAATTTTTTAAAATTTTAAGTTTATTAATAAGAAAAGGATTGTTGATTTTTATTTAGATGCAAAAGACGGGTCCGGTTTTGGACGTTTATTGTTATTTCAGTTTTGATTTGGTCTGTGATAATCATTTTTTATTCATGTTATATTATGCGCAAGTTATTTTCATCAGGGCTAATTACTTTAATATTTTTTTTAATACTAACAGGATTTCTTATTTTTTTAAATTCAAAAAATTATCTTAAGATTCCTAAAGATATTTTTTATACTCTCAGTGAGCCTATTCAGAAAGTTTCAATGGCTTCTTTTAATAAGACGAGTAGTCTTATTGATTTAATAAGCTCCATAAAAAATCTTAGAAGGGAAAATATAAGGATGAAAGAAGAGCTGAGATTTTTAAAGGCAGAAAATGCGAGGCTTAAAGAAATAGCTTATGAAAATAAAATTTTAAGAGAACAGTTTAAATTATCAATTGATCAGAAGCTCCAGTTAATTTCTTCGTATGTGATAGGAAAAAGTTCTAAAAATTTCTCGCAGTATCTACTTATAGACAAGGGTTTAGATGATGGCGTTGAAAAAGGAAATCCGGTCATTACTTCGGGTGGAATTTTAATCGGTAAAGTCTCAGAAGTTTCATCGGGCTCGGCAAAAATTTTACTTATTACCGATCCCTCAAGTGTTATAAACGCTATTATTCAAGAAACAAGAGCGAGCGGAATAGTTAAAGGAGAATATGGGCTAGGTCTTGTTATGGATATGATTCCTCAGAATGAGGAAGTCAACATCGGTGATACAGTGATTACTTCAGCTTTTGGCGGAGATTTTCCAAAAGGACTTTTAATTGGGCAGATTAAGGAAATAAAAGGGTCAGAAAACCAAATTTTCCAAAAAGCAATTATAGAACCAGCTCAAGAATTGAAAAAATTAGAGATTGTTTTTGTAGTTCAATAGGATATCATTGCGGGGAGCCCCTTAAGGGGCGATGAAGTAATCCCGTGCTATTAATACAGGCTTTTTATAAATCTACGGGATTGTTTCATCGTCCTGAAGCATATAGTTCAGGATTTCTCGCAACAACGGATTTATGAAGATTAGTTTAAATATTTTAATTTTGTTCTTAACTGTTATCTTACAGGTTACTCTTGTGCCTCATTTAAGTATTTTTGGAGTTTACCCTGATTTTGTATTTATCTTGATTATCTTTTTTAGTATTTTAAAACCCATCCATCAATCATTAATTTTTGCATTAGTCGGCGGATTATTTCTAGATTTTTTTACTTTATACCCTTTAGGTGCTATTACATTAAGTTTTATTTTAATTTCGTATCTTTTTAGTTTTGTTGTTCAAAATATTCTAAAAAGCCATAATTTAGCAACATTTATAATTCTTGGTTTTATCGGAACAATAATTTACGAAATATTAGTATCTTCTTTTATAAAATTGGCTGATTTTATTTATTCATCTAGTAAAATTCTTGAATTTCGATATAATTTTATTTATTTTATATTACCAGAAGCAGTTTATAATACTATTTTGATTTTCCTTGTTTTTTTATTCTTTCGGTGCTTCAAGCAACGTTTATTAGCATATAAATAATGAGCTTATTTTTTTCTTTAAATAATTCAAACAAATATCGTCTCAAGAGATCATTTAAAAAAGATATTGAACCAGAAGAAGTTTTTTTAGATTCTCCTTTTGAAGACGCCCCTCGTCTAAAATATCTTCATGCTCAGAGATATTTTATTGCATTGGGACGAATTCTAATTTTGCTTCTGATTATTCTTATTGTCAGAATAGGGTGGCTCCAAATTGCTAAGGGGGATTATTATCGGGAAATAGCCCAAGCAAACCGTATTCGCACTTGTCCTATAAGGGCAGATCGAGGAATTATTTATGATAGGAATGGAGTGCCCTTAGTTAAAAATATACCCGCTTTTGATTTAGTTATTATTCCTTCTAAATTACCAAAAGACGAGATTCATCTTCGTATTTTGACTAATATCATTTCTTCGGTAATTGGCCAGCAACGAGAAGAAATAGAAAGAATAATAAAAGAAGCCGATCATTCTTCATCAGATCCAATTTTAATAAAAAGAAATCTTGACAGACAAAAAGCACTTATTTTAAAAACTAAAACTGTTGGTTTTGAAGAAGTGAGAGTAGAAATAAATGCCATGCGGGATTATTTTGATGGTGTCATTTTTTCTCATATTATTGGATATACTGGCAAAATCAATGAGCAAGAATTGAGAGATTATCCATCTTATAATCTTACTGATTATATTGGGAAGGTTGGGATAGAAAAGACTTACGAAAAAACTCTTCGGGGTAATTACGGGAGCGAGGAGTTTGAAATTGATTCTTTAGGAAGAATTCAGCGAGTTATAAACAAAAAAGAAGCCGAGCCCGGCTTAAATCTTGTTCTTTCAATTGACAGTGCTCTTCAGAATAAACTTTATGAAATTTTAGAAAAACAACTCCAAGTTCTTAAAGTAAAAGGAGCTGCTGGGATAGCTGTTGATCCCCGAAATGGAAAGGTTTTAGCCTTGGTGAGTTTGCCAAGTTTTGACAATAATCTTTTTGCCGAAGGAATTTCCGAGAAAGATTTTAAAGCCTTGTTAAACAATCCAGCTCATCCTTTTCTAAACCGCGTCATTAGCAGCCAATACCCACCCGGTTCAACAATTAAACCGATTATTGCCAGCGCTGCTCTCGAGGAAAATATTATCAGCAGTTCTGAAAAAATTAATTGTCAAGGCAGGTTAGTTATACCAAATCCATACTGGCCGGACAAGCCTTCAGTTTTTTTAGATTGGAAAGTTCATGGTCCGACAAATATTACAAAAGCCATTGCTGAGTCCTGTAACGTATTTTTTTATACTGTTGGCGGAGGATTCGGCAAAATAAAAGGTTTAGGAATAGAAAGAATTAAAAAATACTTCCATCTTTTTGGACTGGGAGAAACTCTTGGTATTGATCTTACAGGTGAGGCGCCAGGATTGGTTCCCGATATAGAATGGAAGAAGAAAAATAAGCATGGTGAACCTTGGCGTTTAGGAGATACATATCATACTTCAATCGGTCAGGGAGACACTACCGCTACCCCGCTTCAAATCGCTATGGCGACGGCGGTTGTTGCTAATGGCGGAACATTATTCCAACCGCAGATAGTTGATAAAATTATTAATTCCGAAAAGGAATTAGTTAAAGATATTGAGCCTAAAATAATCAGAAAAGATTTTATTGACCCAAAGAATCTTCAAGTTGTCCAAAAGGGAATGCGAGAAGCGGTGATTTATGGTTCTTCTCGGAGAATGTCCAATTTGCCGGTGAAAGCAGCTGGGAAAACCGGCACAGCTCAATTTGGAAAAAATAAAGAAACTCATGCTTGGTTTACTTGTTATGCTCCTTATGAATCGCCGGAAATTGTTCTGACTATTTTAATTGAGGGCGGCGGCGAGGGGCATGCCGGGGCTTTGCCGGTGGCAAAGGAGGTGCTAGAATGGTATTTTAGCAATAAAAATTAGGCGAACTTTTTGATTAATTTAATAAGATAAGAAAAAGTCAAAAATCAAAATTCAAAACTAAAAGTCAAAAATCAAAAGTGAATTATTTGAAACTTTTAACTTTTAACTTGAACTTTTAGCTTTTGAATTTTGCATTTTGAATTTGTTATGAAAAATTTTATTACCAAAGAAGGACTTAAAAAATTAAAAGAAGAATTAAATATTCTTAAAAGAAAAAAACGTCAAGAGATAGCCAAACGTATTGGTGAGGCAAAAGAAATGGGGGATTTATCTGAAAACGCCGAATATGCCGAAGCAAAAGAAGCGCAATCTCTTAATGAACAGCAGATTGCTGAATTAGAGCAAACGATCAGAGAGACTGCTCTGATTGATGAGACAAGAAATAAGACTACTATTGTGCAAATAGGATCAACAGTTACCGTGAAAAATAATGATCAAACTAAATGTTTTACTATTGTTGGTTCAAGTGAAGCAAATCCCTCTCAAGGAAAAGTATCTAACGAATCTCCGTTGGGGGCAGCTTTTTTAAACCATAAAATAGGGGATGATATTGAAGTAAAAACTCCGGGAGGAACAGTAAAATATAAAATAATAAAAATTGAATAAGTTAGAAATAAATAGTAAGGATGTAAATGAGCTTAACGGTTATTTTTATAATTTTATCTTTTTTATGGTTTTTACGGACAATTAGAGCCGCGCTTTTTAATGTTTGGATTTGGCAAATTAAAGAATATCGGCTTGACAGAATGTGGGCTCACTTGAGTATTTTAAGTGGCAAGAGATTATTTCTTAATTGGTTAAATATTATTAAATTAGGACTTCTTGTTCTCTTTCCGTTGTTTTTACTTCTAAGGCCGTTTCTTTTTTTAGGGTTAGTTATTATTCTCTTTTCTTTAGAATCATTTTTAGGATTCAAAGAATTTCTGGATAAACGATTTTATCGGCCGAAATTTACTCCTAAGGCGACGATAATTTTGGCTGGAACTGTTGGAATTGAAATCATTATTGTTTTTTTCTTGACTTATATTTTATTTGAAGGAGCGTTCTTTGGGTTGAGATTTACTTTATTATCTATAGGTAATTTAAATGAAGTTATACAATATACTTCTATTAGCTGTTTTTCTTTTTTATTTCTAATATTGAGTGTTGTTCTGCCGTTAATTGTTTTTCTTTTGGTATTAGTTCTTAACCCGATAACAAAATTATTTAAAGCGAGAACGATTAAAAAAGCAAAAAAGAAAATAAAGAAATTTTCGAATCTTATTGTAATTGGAATTACTGGAAGCTATGGCAAAACTTCAACAAAAGAATTTTTAGCAACAATTCTAGCTGAGCGTTTTAATGTTTTAAAAACAATTAAAGCCAATACTGATATTGGCGTGGCGAAAACTATTCTTGAAAAATTAAAACCAGAACATCAAATTTTTGTTGTGGAAATGGGAGCTTATAAGCGAGGGGAAATTAAGGCAATTTGCGATATTGTAAAGCCGAAGATTGGAGTTTTAACCGGAATCAATGAACAACATTTGGCACTTTTTGGAGGGTTGGAGAATACGATAAGAGCGAAATTTGAGCTGATTGAGGCGTTGCCGGAAGATGGGTTGGGGGTAATAAACAAAAAGTTAAAAGTTTCCGCCTTCGTCCCTGCTGGGACTACGACGGACAAGCAAAATTCAAAGTTCAAAGTTGCAGTTAAAAGTTTAAAGTTTTTTTCTGGTAGCGAAAAATCAGATATTTATGCGAGTGATATAATAATTGAAAAAGATAAAATCAAATTTAAAGTGATAAACGGCGAGGAGAGCGAGGATTTTGAAGTTAGTTTAATCGGCAAGCAGAATGTTTCAAATATCTTGGCTTGTGTGGCTGTGGCTGAATATTTAGGAATGACTTTAAAAGAAATTTCTAAGGCAGCGAAGAAAATTAAGCCGATTGAGAAAACAATGAAAGCTTATCAAGGAATTAATGGAATAACCTTGATTGATGATACTTATAATGCTAATCCGGCCGGTGTTTTGGCGGCTTTGGATTATTTGAAAATTTGGAAGGGCAGAAAAGCGATTGTGATGCCCTGTTTGATTGAGCTGGGAAGTACGTCAAAGGATGTTCATCAGAGAATCGGCGCGAAAATCGGCGAGAACTGCGATTTGGCGATTATTACCAAGAAAGAGTGTTATGAAGATATTAAAAAAGCCGCTTGCGAGAACGGGATGGATAAACAGAATATTTTGCTTTCGCAGGACCCGCGGGAAATTTTTGAAAAATTAAAAAATTTTAACAAGCCCGAAGATGTGATATTATTAGAAAGCAGGGTTCCTCAGCAATTGATTGATATGTTGGAATTTGAATAAAAAAAATAAGGCACCGAAGTGCCATTATTACGCATTAAGTTTTTCATTCGCCGCGCTGTGTGCCTGTTGTGCACGATGCACGCACAACCCAGACCGACAAGACGAGAGCAATTACTAATGCTATCCAGGGCAATAATAGCCCTGTAAGCACTGCATCCCTTGTGATTAGAAAAACTAGTCCGCTGGCAGCCATCGTCCATACAATTATATCTACTAACAATGTCACAGCGGCTTTCCAGATTTCCCATGGATCGTTTGGTTTATACTTCATTATTTTTTCACCTCCTATTTTTTCCTTCTTTGTCTAGATCTTATCAGATATTATAGAGTTGTCAAGAGCAAAGATTGCTGGCTCTATAGTCCTGAAGGGCCGTGGAGCTTGAATGCAAACCTGTATCATTTTCGAAATTATTCCTATAATATAAGCGTAAGTCTTGCATTTTGGCTCCATAGGGCTATCGCCACTATGGAGCCAGCGAAGATATAAAAGATATATGTCCAATCCATTTAGGCCAATTTCAGTCGCTTTATCACCAAATACATCTTGGGAAGATATTTTTTTGGCGCTGTCTTTGATAATTTTTCCTTGGAATTGGTTGAAATGGAAAAAAGGCAATGCGATTGAAAAATTGGAAAATAAATTTAAGAATTATCTTGGAGTAGAATACGCTTTTAGTTTTGCCAGCGGAAGGGCGGGACTTTTTGCGATTTTAAAATCTCTTGATTTAAAAGAAGGAGATGAGGTGATTACTCAGGCATATACAACTGTGGCGGTTCCAAACGCAATTATTTGGGCTGGGGCAAAACCGATTTATGTTGATATTGATGAAGAAACTTTTAATATGGATCCGAAAAAACTTGAGGAAAAAATTACTTCCCGGACAAAAGCAATAATTATCCAGCACACTTTTGGATTATCCGGAAGAATAAAAGAAATTTTAGAAATTTCAAAGAAGTATAATTTATTTGTCATCGAGGACTGTGCCCACGCTTTAGGTTCGGAATACCAAAACAGGAAAGTCGGCACCTTTGGCGATGCCGCCTTTTTCAGTTTTGGCAGGGATAAAATTATTTCTTCAGTTTTTGGCGGGATGGTCGTTTTAAAAGACCAAAAGATATACCAGAAATTTCAAGAAATTTATAGGGAGATGCCATATCCTTCAGCGCGATGGATTTTTCAGCAAATTTTTCATCCGATCGCTTTTGCGATTATTCTGCCGAGTTATTATTTTTTTAAACTCGGACAGATTTTGTTGTTTTTATTTCAAAAATTAAACTTGCTTTCCCGAGCGTATCTTAAAATAGAAAAAAACGGCGAGATGCCAAAAAATTTTCCGCAAAAATTCCCAAATGTTTTAGCTAAATTAGCGCTTGTCCAATTTAAAAAATTAGAAAAATTTAACAGACATAGAATAAAAATCGCTAAATTTTATTCTAGAAATTTGAAGATTGATAGAACTATAGACCACTCAGTAGGTCTAAAATACAAATTGCCTCAAACACCAGAAAATTCGAAACATATATTTTTGTATTATACAATTCAGAGTTCAGAAAGAGATAAAATTTTAGAAACAGCGAAAAAAAATCATATTATTTTAGGCAACTGGTTTAGCGGACCTGTCAGTCCTGAAGAAGTGAATTTAAAAGCGGTGGGTTATCAAAAAGGGGATTGCCCAGTTGCGGAGAAAGTTGGAAAGATGTCTTTGAATTTACCAACACACCACAGGATAACTTTGGAAGATGCAGAAAAAATTGTTAATTTTTTGAAAAATTCGTCGAATAAAACTGCTTGATGAATAATTTTCGATTACCAATTTTCAATTTTCAACCAAACTCCAAATTCCAATTTTCAAATTGTTAATTTTATATCAGTTATTTTTTTGTTTGAAAATTGATTCATTGAAAATTCATTAAAAATTGGGATTTGAAAATTGAAAAATTATGCTGATAAAAGAAATTAAAAACAAAGATTACTGGGAAAACTTTCTTTTATCCCAGCCAGAACCGTCTTTCCTACAATCCTGGTATTGGGGCAAGTTCCACGAATCGCTCGGCGATAAAATTTTTCGCTTGGGAATTTTTGACAACGAAGAAATTGTCGGCGCGGCTTTGATAATTAGAGTTTTGGCGCGGCGAGGATCATTCCTTTTTTGCCCTTATGGACCAATAATAAGTCAAAAGTCAAAAGTCAAAAGTCAAAAGCGTAATTCAAAATGCAGAAGTATTGAGATTTTGACAAATTATTTGAAAGATTTAGCGAGAAAAGAAAAGTGCTGTTTTCTTAGAATTAGTCCGAATTGGGAGAGAAGCGAGAAGGATATAAAAATTTTCAAGGATTTAGGATTTAGGGATGCGCCGATTCATCTTAAGCCGGAAATAACTTGGCTTTTGGATATTAGACCGAGCGAAGATGAAATTTTGATGGGAATGCGAAAAACTACTCGGAATTTAATCAGAAGAGGATATAAAGAAAATATCCAGATTATTAAAAGCGAAAATCCGGATGATTTGGGCGAATTTTATGAAATTTATCAGAAAACCGCTAAACGGCAAAATTTTGTTCCGTTCTCCAAAGAATATTTAAAAAAAGAATTTAGTGTTTTTGTTGGAGAAAAAAAAGTCAGTTTATTTTTCGCCAAGCATAAAGATAAACTACTGGCAGCTTCTTTTTTTATTTTTTATGGACGTCAAGGTTTTTATCATCATAGCGCTTCTTTGCCGAATACTTCTAAAATTTCAACTTCTTATCTTTTACTTTGGAAAGCAATTCAGGAAGCGAAGAAAAGAAATTGCGAAATTTTCAATTTTTGGGGTATTGCCCCGAAAAATAAACCAAAGCATCCTTGGCAAGGTTTAACTTTTTTTAAAAAAGGTTTTGGCGGTTATCAAAAAGATTTAATTCATGCCCAAGATTTGCCAATGGATAGGCGATATTGGTTAAATTGGGTGGTTGAAACTTTCCGAAGAATTAAACGAGGATATTCATAAGTAACATTTTGAAAATCAAGAAATATTCCTGCCAAATCATTATAACTATGCAACCAAAGCAGCTTGGCGAGAAGGCTTGAGTTTTCTAATCAGATATTTTCTTTTCAGCTTTATCCTCTTTTCGGCTACATCCCGCGCCGGCGGTTCCGATGAAAATTTGGGCCTTTGT
>CAYSEG010000009.1:0-41727 GCA_964430135.1 uncultured Candidatus Saccharibacteria bacterium
CAGTTCCTAAAGTTAAACCGATAATATGTTTATAATTTCTTGCTGAACCAAAACATGCCTCTCCTAAAACAAAACAGTGAGCGTCATTATCAAGTATAACTGGAATTTTTAATTCTTTTTCTAAAATATTTCTTAAAGGAACATTTTCCCACCCGGACATATTTGGAGAAGATAAAACTATCCCTCTTTTAAAATCTATCTGCCCGGCAATGCCAATACCAACTGCAGTTCTAAAGGCGACATTAGTGAATGTCGCTTTCTTTATCTTTTCAACAATCTCAATAATTTTCTTAATAACTTCTTTTCTGCTTTTCGGCGTTTTAATTTTATCAAAATTTTGAATCTTAAAATTAAAATTTTTAACTTCTGATTTTTGACTTATAATTTTGAATTTTGAATTTTGAATTTTGAACTGCACTCGCGCATAAGCAATCTTCGTTGCCCCGATATCAAAAGCGATAATTTCTAAATTTCGAACTCTCGATCTATCTCGGAGATATGCTTTAGATTTTAGATTTTCTTTCATATCTCTTTATAAATTTGATTAGTTAATATCTCGTGATATGTTTTAAAAATCGCCCTTGCTCCCACCGCTGACCAAAGCTGAACTTCGCTCATATTCCATAGCGAAAAGAATTCTGGCTCTCCGCCTTTATCTATGTGAACTTCTGGAACAGCATTAAGGCAAGAAAAAGTCCTTATCATATCTTCACAAATTTTCAAAATCGTCTTTTTAATCAGTTTTTGAACTTCCTTGTCCCATTTATTAACTATAGATACTTCAAAATGTTTTTTAAGGCCAAGAACAGTAAAAGCTACTTGTTTTGTCCAAATTACAAGACCATGATACTCTTCGGTGGTATAACCATATTGATTATTCTTGGCAATGAGCATCGGACCGGAAGAAGTATAAAAATATTCAGGAGAAAGCAATCTCCTGCAAAAGCTTCTGATTTCATCCTGATTGCCTTTATTATAAAAGAAAAGATAGCTTTCATCTAAATGATTAACTTTCATCAATTCAAATTTTTTAGTATTTTCTTCTTTTTTGTAAGCACAAATCGCAAATGCCTTTGTGCCATCTTTATTTTTAAATTGGTAAAATTCTTTTTTCTTGTTCCATTTTTTAATTAACTTATCTATATCTTTAATTTGATTTTTATTAAGACCAATTTCTCGCCAGTATTTTTCAATCTTCCTTAAAGCAACAGGATAAAAAACGCAATTCACATCAAAGGGAGCAATAATCTTTCCTATTTTTTTAAATCCCCATCCTGAATCCCGCCAGTTTCCAACAAAATAATATTTTTGTTCCTTTTCTCCGGGATGCAAATGAATAAAATAAGGAATAATCCTAGGGATCTTTTTAAAAATAATAAATTTATCCTTCCTTGCTTTGTTTAAAATATAAAGCGCTATCCTTTTTAACTTTTCTTTATTTGCTTTCTTGTTCAAAAAAGTAAAAGGTAAATTCTCAAGTTTTAAAAAGTAATGAGGTTCAATATCTATCATCTTGCGATCATATATATCTTGACCTGAAATTTGATGCTCATATTTATATTCTCCTACTACTTCTTCATGCCACCCTTCTCCTTTTTTATTCACATTTTTAAGAGACGCTTCATATATATATGAAATTATTTCTGGGGTTAAATCTTTTTCTCCTAAATCCGCACTCTCCATCCAATCCCGAGGGAAAATAGTTCCGTATCTATCCCCGGAAGTTTTACCCCAAGAAACCAAATGCTTAATTTCTTTTTCTGTTCGCCAAAGAAAATATTTTACTTCCTTTTTACGCTTTCCAAAAACTTTCCAATTAATATTTTGATCTTCAAAAAATTTCCCAAGCTTCTTCCGGTGAATCTCGTTAGTTTTGCTTTTAATTAAAAAGGGGATATTTTTTTTATTTTTTGCTGTTAACCGATATCCCTTCAAAGGCAAATTAATCTTTTCTACTTTTACAAAAGAGGGGAAAATAAAAGAAGTTTGATAAAAATACTTGCCTTCTTGATATGTTCTTTTGAAAAGCAATTGAGTTTCCTTTTCTGGCGTTTTCTTAATAATTCTTTTAATAATTCTTGGGAAAGATCTTCCTAAAAATTTATATCTTAACTGGAGAAAAGGTTTTTCTCCTCCTTTACATACTCCGATAAGTTCTCTTAATGTCCTTATGTCTTCCATTACTGGATAGTAAAAATTAATATTATTACTTAAAAATTCTCCTCTGATTTCCAAATGAGCATTTTCCGCCTTAACCTGCTTTATTTTTATCCTGTGGCGAGGAATATCAACAAGTCCGCAATACAAATGATTATTCGGTCCGATAATCCTAAATTGATTAAAGAGATCAAAATCAACATAGTATCCGCCGGCGATCCAAAGATTTTTTGCAATTTGAGTATTTTTGTTTTCTATTAAATTTATTCCTGCCATATTCCTTTATTATCTAAAATATCTTTAAAAAGTTTTTTGAAAACACCAACCGCTTTTTCTGCTTCTTTCCTTTTTCGCAAGTCATCATCTTCCAGTCTTTTAAAATAATGGCGAAACATATGCCCGCCTTCTAAAAGTACTAAACTTGCTCTAAGCATATCTTTAAAATAAGGATTTTCTTGATTTATTTCCAAAGCAGTCTTGATGGCTTCCTTTTGTAATTCAGGGTTTGTCCATAATCTTGAAATAAGCTTTCCGTAATCCGCGCTTACATCTTTGCCGATATAAGGTCTTTCCCAATCAATAAACCCTAATCTTCCATTTGGCATTTTAATAGTATTAAAACAAAATATATCTTCTGAAAGAAGAGTGGATGCCTGTTTTTCAATAATTTCTTCGCTTATTTGAAGAAGTTCTTTCATCTTCTTCTCATATTCTTCACCGAGAAGTTTTCTAACTGGTTCAATGCGTTCTTTAAGTCTCTCTTTGTAAACTTTAAGAAAGTCCCTCTCCGGCAATTCTGGAAAATTCTTTTTTATTTCTTCCGGATCTATTTTTTGGAATTCTTTTATAAGACAGCAAATTGTTTCTATGTCTTTTTTATCCCAAATACTTTCTTTACTTGTATTATGATCTCCACAAATTATACCATCTAACTTTTCTAAAATAATCGCTTTTGTCTCTCCGTTTCTCTTAATTACATCTATTAACCTTGGAAAAGCAACTTTTTCCCTGATATTTTCTGGAAGATTTTTATAGATTTCTGGTAAAACATCACGATATATTATCTCTTCTTTTTTAATACTTTGAAACGGACCCGCATCTTTGATTTCTCCCTTATAGATAACCCTTTTTATTTCTTTATTCTCATCTATCTCTCCTATTCTTCCCACCTCTAAAACAACAAAAGGTCTTTTAGAAGTTACACCGTAAAGTTCTTTATCGGCAGTAAGATCAATAATTTCACTTCCCTGTAACACCTTTAGCGGGAAAAGCTCTCTTTCAAATAAATCTTCATAAACATCTTTTAATTTTTCTTTTCTTTCCATTTCTTCCTTGTTTTCTATTGCTTCAGCGTTAAGAAAAGAAATTTTTTCAAAATTATTCTCCATATTTATCCCTTTTCCAATTTTCGATTATTTTACAATAAACTTCTTCGTAACCATCAGCCATTTTCTTAACAGAGAAATTTTCTTCAACATGCCTGCGGCACTGGCTTCTATCTATTTGGTCTATCTTTTTAATTGCCTCAATTAATCCTTCTATATTAACTTTACCATTTTTGTTTAATGGATTAACAACAAATCCTGTCTCTTTATCTTTTACCACTTCAGGCACCGCTCCGCGCCTGAATGCTATTACTGGAGTACCGCATGCCATTGCCTCTACCATTACCAAACCGAATGGCTCTTCCCATTGAAGAGGATATAAAAATGCTTTTGCTTTAGCAAAAAACTTAACCTTTTCTTGAAAACCTAGTTCTCCGAGATACCTGACTAAACCGCTTCTGTCATTTTTTATTACTTGATCAAACAGCTTTTTGTCATCAATAGACCCAGCAATAAAAATTTTACTTTTAATCTTTCTAGCTGTCGCAACTGCCTGTTCTATACCTTTAATTTTGCTAATTCTTCCCATCCAAAACAAATAATCGCTTGGCTCTTTGTTAAACTTAAACTTTTCAATTTCTATGCCGTTATAAATATTTGCCGCAAAATTAACCGAAATATCCAGCTTTTTTCTTTGTGCGAAACTAATAGAAACATATTTCTGATATTTGTTTAGTGCCTTAAAAACTTCGTAATGATATTTTTTATTCTTAGTCCAAAAAGGATTATGCTGAGTAACTAAAACAGGCTTTCGCACCAAGGGAGCAAATAGAATAGAAAGTTCCCCAATATGACTATGAATGATATCAAATTCATCCGCTCTCCTTAATGCTTCGGCAATATTTAAATAATCCAACATAGACTTGCTAAGAAATTCCTCTTTTTCCCGTTCGTCTTTAATTTTTTCAGCTTCTTCGCTAATAGAAACAGGCCAAACAGAACTAAGATTTGCAGAAGTTTTTGAGTTGCCGCTACTAAATAGAACTACCTGATGCCCTCTTCTGATTAATTCTTCCGTTAGTAAATAAACAATTTTTTCTATTCCTCCAAAAGTTTGGGGAGGAATTTTAACCCACAAAGGAGCAATTTGGGCAATTTTTAATTTTCTTTTCATAATCTTTATCTGCTTTGAATTTTATTAAATAAGAAAATCAAATCCCTTTAATGCATTACTAATTGTTATTAAAGAAGCATCAATTACCCCTTGACTAAATCTCTTTTCGCATAATTTAGAACCGCCGCCAATTTCCGAAAAGGCTTGATTGATAGCTACTACCCTGAAAATCTCCTTAAATTTTTCTCTCCTATCGCTATCAATTCTATTCATAAACCTTGATAATAATTTTCTTCTCCAATCAGGATAAAGCCATGTTTGAATCCAAATTCGCCCTAAATCATCAGCGAAATTATCAATATGGATAGACTCCCAATCAATGAGATAAATTCCGTCATCGGAAACAATATTATTAGCTAAAGTAAAATCTCCTTGAGCGATAACATAATTTTCTTCATCCATAAAAAACGGTTTAACTTTTTCTAAAAGATCAAACATCGCGGCAAAATTAAGCCTAATGTTTTTCCTTTGAGCATACCTCTTAAAACTCGAAAATGTCTTAAGGTAAACTTGGTAATCATTTTTCTTTAAATTTTTAAAAAAGCGGTTTTGGGCAAAAAGACGATCAGATGATTTATAAAAAACAATAAGATTGCTCAATAACTGATCAATAAATTTTGTCTGGTTATATTTTTTATTTAATTCATAGAAATACCCAAGCGGTTCCCCTTCAACGTATTCATCAATAAACCAAGCTAAAGGCGCGTCAAAGTTACCATCGCAATATTTAGGAATTTTAACTTCTGTTATATTGCCGATTGCTTTTATTGCCAATGCTTCTCTTGCTAAAGAATTAAAGACAAATTGACTATCTTTAATAGCTATTTTAATAAATAGCTTAAGATTCTTCTTAGTAAAACAAGATGAATAGAAAAACCGTTTATCCTTCTCTACAAATTCCTGATACTTTTGAGAAAAGTTTTCTACTTTTAGTCCTAAATTTTTCAACAATGTTTCTACTTGCTCTTTTTTATGAAAATCCTGATTGGTCATAAATTTATCCTATATCTTTCAGAATACTTCATTGCCCTGTGGCAGAGACAATAAAACAATCCTTTCAGCAGAATTTAATGCTCGACCGAAAAGACGAAAGGACGCAGGGTTTATTTCTTGCCGCGGCACTCATCTAAAATTTTATAATAAACATTTTCGTAGCCATCAACCATTTTTTCAATTGTGAAATTTTCCTCAACATGTTTTCTGCACTCTCTTCTGTCTATCTGATCTATCTTCTTAATCGCTTCTTTTATCTTCTCAATATTAGGTCTGCCTTTTTTATTCAAAGGCGGAATAACAAACCCGGTTTGTCCGTCTTTCACTAACTCTGAAATTGAGCCCCGATTATAAGCAATTACCGGAACTCCACAAGCCATCGCTTCTATTATTGTCAAACCAAACGGCTCATCAATATAGGCTGGAAAAATCAATGCTTTTGCTCTTCTCACATAAGAAAACAACTTTTTCCGCGGCATAAATTTCATATGAACCACTTTTCTGCCGTCAATATATGGAGTAATTTTTTCCCAATATTTAGAATTAGGCAAAGGCATCCCTATTAATAAAAGCTTCTCATCCGTTTTCACAATCGCTTTTACTGCATCAAGGTTACCCTTACTTTCTACAATTCTACCCAAAGTAATAAAAAATTCGCCTTTTTTAAAAAGGGGCTTTATTTTCTTTAAATTTATTCCATGATAGACAGTGCCTGCATAATTTAAATCTTTCATTGGTCTTCTTTGGGCGTTACTAATAGAAACATAATATTGAGTGCTCTTATAAAATTTTAAGATGTTTTTCACTAAAAAATCGTCCAACGATGAATGAAGCGTCGAAACAGTAGGTGTTTTAACAAAAGGAGCATAACCGCAAGTGCGAATACCAAAGTGGCTATGAATAATATCAAACTTCCCTCTTTTTGCCAATTGATAAGCTTGAGAAATCAAAAGATGCTCAAAATGCCGGTGGTGCGGAAGGCCAATTTTTTTCTCCGAATAAGAATCCTTTTTATAAACGCTAAACAACTTGGCTTTTGTCTTAGAGTTCCCGGAAGCGAAAAGAGTTACTTTATGCCCGCGCCTTACTAACTCTTCTGTAATTCTCGATACTACCATTTCCGGCGCGCCGGAAAAACCCGGCGGAATACATTTTGAAGTTGGCGGAATTCTAAGAAGATTTGAAGCCAGCATCGCAATTCTTATCTTTTTTTCTTTCATAATATTTATTCCTTTTATATTTAATTTATAATAATTCTATCTATTTTTATTTTCTGCTTTGACTAATAAGCCGGCGATAAATTTTTTCATAGCTTTCTACCATTTTGTCTATGCTAAATTTTCTCTCAACCAGCCGACGGCATTCCTTTCTATCTATTTTATCTATTTCCCTCATCGCTTTCACGATCCCATTTATTGATTTTACCACAAAGCCGGTTTTCCCATCTTCGACTATTTCAGGAACCGAACCTCGTGCAAAAGCGATTACCGGAGTGCCGCATGCCATCGCCTCTGTCATCACTAAGCCAAACGGCTCATCCCACTCTATCGGGTATAAAAGGGCTTTTGCCCTGCCAAAAAATTCTGCTTTTTGTTTAACTGTTATTTCTCCTTCAAATTTTATTTTCTTGCCGTCAATATGAGGTTTGATCCTTTCTTTAAAATACTTCTTTTCCGCCTCATGTTTAACTCTTCCAGCCAGCACCAATTTCATTTTTGATTTTTCTGCCGCTTTAATGGCATTTTCCACCCCTTTATCTTTATGCATCCTGCCAATCCAAATAAAATGGTCTGATCCCTTAGAATTATATTTGAGTTTTCTTATATCTATACCATTATAAACCGTTCCCACAAAATTCATTTTAACATCAGAAAGTTTTTTCTGCGCCTTGCTAATAGTAATAATATTATGACGGCGAAAGTGACGATAGATATCTATTCTCTCTTTTCCTTTATATTTTATTTGCTTTCCTATCCTTACTTTATCAATCATCAACCGATTATGCATAGTCGAAACAACTGGTTTTTTTACAAATGGGGTAAAAAACAAATCATATAAGTCAACATGGGAATGAATAATATCAAACTCATCCTCTCTTTTAAATGCCTCTGACAAATTTAGAAGAGTATATTTTTGATTAACCCATTCTATTCCATCTTTCCTTAAATATCTTGGGTAAACCGAGAAAAGCCTTGCTGAAGTTTTTGAATCTCCAGAAGCAAAAAGGGTCACCTTATGTCCGCGTTTTACTAATCCTTCAGTTAAATTATAAACAATTAATTCTATCCCGCCGTATTTCTCCGGTGGAATTTTATACCATAACGGAGCAATCTGAGCGATTCTAAGTTTTTTCATTTTTTTGTCTCCTTTTTACTATTTTATAATAAACCTCCTCATAGCCATCGACCATTTTTTCAACAGTGAAATTTTCTTCAACGCGTCTACGGCATTCTTTACGATCTATCTGGTCTACTTTTTTAATTGCTTCAACTAATCCTTTAATGTTAATTTTCTTTTTTTTATCAAATTGAGAAACTACAAAACCAGTTTTGCCATCTTTAACTATTTCAGGAACTGAACCACGATTAAAGGCAACTACTGGCGTGCCGCAAGCCATTGCCTCGGGCATTACCAAGCCAAATGGTTCATTCCATTTAATAGGATTAAGAAGGGCTAAAGCATTCCTTAGCAATTCATTTCGCACAGAACCAGTTACTTCGCCAAGATATTGAATCTGTTTTCCGTCAATAAGCGGCTTAACTTTTTCTTCATAAAACTTCACGTCCGGCAGATAATTTTTATCAATTTTAGCAGCGATTTTTAAAGGTAATTTTATTTTCTTAGCCGCTCTAATCGCTTCAATAATTCCTTTTTTTTCTGTAATTCTTCCCAGCCAAACAAGATAATTTTGACTTTTATTATTAAACTTGAATTCCTTTAAGTTAATCCCATTATAAACTGTGGCGATAAAGTTAAGATTTACCTTAGTGAATTTTCTCTGGAGATTGCTGATAGAAATAAAATAATTTCTTTTAAATTTTTCTAAAATTTGATATTTAGCCGGGTTCTTTTCTGCGGTAGCAAAATCACCGTGATAAGTAGTTACTACAGGAGTCTTGACTAAAGAAGAAAATGAAAGACCAAAATAATGAAAGTGATTATGAATAATATCAAAGTTTTTTGCTTTTTCAAAAGCTGTAGAAGTATGGAGGAGCGGCCAGAAGGCATCTGTCCAAGGAATTCCCACTCCGTATAAGGCTTTTGGGCAAACAGAAATTAATTTAGCCCTAGTAATAGAATCACCTGAAGCAAACAAAGTCACTTGATGGCCTCGCTTTATTAGTTCTTCAGTTAAGTGAGAAACGATTAACTCAGTGCCTCCATATTTTTTAGGGGGAACACTTATCCATGGCGGGACAAGTTGAGCAATTTTTAATTTTTTCATAAACCGATTTGATTAAATCATTTTATTAAATTCCAACAAATTTTTTCGTATCCGTTAATCATCCTTTCCAGTGAAAATTTTTCTTCAACCAATTTGCGGCAGTTTTTTCTGTCAATTAAATCTATTTTTTTAATTCCCTGAATTAATCCTTTTACCGAAGGATCAACCACAAAGCCGGTTTTCCCATCTTCTACAACTTCCGGAACCGAGGCGTTGTTAAAGCCGATTACAGGAGTTCCGCAGGCCATTGCTTCAATCATTACCAGCCCAAACGGCTCTTGCCATTTTATCGGAAACAAAAGCGCTTTGGCGTTTTTGTATAAATTGATTCTTTTTTTACCCGATACTTCTCCAATATATTTAATTTGTTCTCCGTCAATCAACGGTTTTATTTCTTTTGAAAAATACGGCTCCCGTTTTTTCCCTCCGGCTAAAATTAATTTTGAATTTGTCCGCTTTGCCGCCAAAATCGCTTCTTTTGGATTCTTATGCTCGCCAATGGCGCTAATAAACAAAAAATAATCTTTTGGTTTCTCACAAAATTCAAACTCTTTTAAATCAACTCCGTTATAAACATTAGCTAAATAATTTACTTTTGGAGCTGGTTTTCTCTGGTTGTTTGAAATAGTGATAATATTCGGATTTTTATAAACCAAAAGAAATTTTCCTAATTCTTCAAAAATAGGCAAGTGAAGAATGCTAACTACTGGAATTTTTAAAAATTTGCTCAAAGGCAGGAAAAGATACCCGCCTCTTATATGATTAAAAACAATATCAAAATCTTTTTCTCTTTTTAAAATTTCTTCCATTACGCTGGCGATATAAACAGTTTCCAGCCGAAGATTTCTTGACGCTTCTATGTAAGTGGTGTCAATTTTTCTTTCACTAATTGTTTTTTGAAAAATTTGAGTAAATTTTGCCGATGTTTTGCATTTGCCGGCGCCGAAAAGAGTTACTTTATGTTTCTTTTTTATAAATCCCTCCACCATTTGATAAATAATTCTTTCTGTTCCACCCTGACCTTTTGGCGGTACAGTAGTAAACGGCGGCGCGACGACAACAATTCTTAATTTTGTTTTGCTATTCATAACTATAACATAATTATAAGATAAACTTATTAATATATCCTCCTGCTTTTAAGCATTTTAATCCTTCCATCTGCGCCCAAGGAAAAGGCAAAACATAATGCAAAACTTCACTTTTTTCCGCTTCTTTTTCTAAACTCTCAAAATTTTTCTTAACGCCTTCTAAATATTTTTTGTCTTTTTTGTGCTCCAGCATATATCCCAATTCTTTTTCGCGATAAAGAAAAAATCTTTCGCGGGAAGTAAGATGTTCTGATAGTTGTCCGTCTACTGTTTGATCCAACATCCAATCAAGTAATTTATCGGCTTTATTCTCTTTTCTTAATTGCCAGTATAATTGTATCACAAAACTCGTAGTTATTAAATAGGGACCGGGTACCAACGGATCATTAATTGTCCAATTTTCTTTAGGATGCCACTTTTTAGTAATCTCGTTGGGATAACGAAAAAATCCGCCCATTTCTTTATCAAATAATTTCTCTTCTAAATATTTCAGAGAGTTTTTTATTACTTCAGAAAAATTTAATTTTTTGTTTATTAAATCTCCTTGGGTAAAAATATTAAAATGAGCCGGACTGATTATAATTATATCCGGCGCCAAGTCCGGCTCTTTATTATCATCGAGCCTTCGAATAAACCTATTATCAATAACTAATTTTTCGCTGATGTTCTCTCTTACGCAATCAGCTAATTCTTTATAATGATCATTATTGTAAATTTTACCAGCCAGTAAAAAAACTTTCACCGCCAATGAATTATGCCAAATTTCATAACCTTGATTAAAACCGGGCGTCTGATGAATAGATGTTGTAGAATAAACCAATCCTATCTTTTTTAAACTTTTTTGGTGGTAAGCTTCTATCCAGGACAATGATTTTTCTATTTTCTCTTTGTTTTTATCTTTAAATTCTTCATCGCTTGATTCGTAAATATATGAAAGTATTGCCCAAAGAGCCAAAGGAGTATTATCTTCCTGAATAATTGATTTTTCTTTTTCAATATCTTTACGCTCGCCCAAATCGTCATATTTCTGAAACCATTGTCCGTCTTGAGCTTGAATATTTAATAAAAACTCACAGCACCTTTTAGCTGTTTTAAAATCGCCTAATTTTGAAAATCCATTAATAAGGCAAGAAAAATCCCTGATGTAAATCCAAGGATATCTTAAGTTAGGATCAGAAGCAAAAAAAGCAATCCCTAATTCATTTTCTACACGGCATAAATTAAAAACTCTTTTTGACGCCTCTACAAATTTTTCTATTTTAGCGCTAGTTATTGACATTTCTTTATAATTTTACTATACTTTTTTAGTTGTGGTTGCTTTAAGTAATCACAACAAATGTACCTTTATAGGAGGAATAAAATTGAAAAGAAAAGATAAAATTTTTGCCCATCGGGCAAAATGTGGGTGCTTTTTAGGAAATACAATCGAGGGAGTTCAGTGTTGCTTGAATATGGGATTGAATCTTGAGATAGATGTACAGGCGTGTCAAAACGGATTAATGGTAACTCATTGCGAAAAATTAAGGCAAGATCATATCAGCCAGTATCCGGTCGAAACAGTGAGAAAATTCGGGATTAACCGCAAAGACGGCTCAATTGTTTTTGCGCCGGCAACAGTTCACGGACGAAGCGATGTCGCCAGAATACCAACTCTGCCAGAAGTTCTAAACTTGGTATCAGAAAGCGAAAAAGAGATAAAAGTTATTCTTGATATAAAAAAAGAACAAGATAACATAGAAATACTTGACAAAATAGTAAGTTTAGTGAAAAATTACAATCTTGTAAAACAGATAATCCTCGGTATTCCTTACCAGACAGACGCAATTTATATAAAAAAGCAAAGTCAGATAGCCACTTTGTTATTCGGAAGCAAGAAAGATATTAGAACTATTAGATCTGACAACAAAACAATAGATTATGTTCGTATCTGGCAAAACTGGCTGGAAAATGACTTTGGTGAAATTACTAATAAACCCAGTAATTGGATAAGTTGCTTACAAGACCTTATTCACAAGAAAGTTATCGTCACTGCCGGTGGAATGAATGAAGTACAAGGAGGAGAAATATCAAAAGGACAATTTGAAAAAGTGATTAAACTTGGCGCCGACGGTATAATTGTCAATGATCCTGCAATCTATCTTTAAACTTTAAAAATTTTTGAGCGAATTTGCTTGTCAGGTTCGCTTATTTTTTATGGTTATTTTTTCTCTTTTCCTTATTAATATATTTTTTATAAATCCTCAAAAATTTCTGGGAGATTTTTTCCCAGTCAAACTTTTCCTCAACTGTTTTTCGGGCATTTGCTCCCAATTTATTCCTCAATTCTTCATCTTCTAAAAGTTTATTTACTGCTTTGGCAATTTGATTGCTGTTTCGCGGACGAACAAAAAATCCGTTATATCCATCTTTAACCGCTAATGGGATTCCTCCTTTTCGAGTCACTACCACCGGAGTATTGCAGATCATCGCCTCTAAAATAACCAAACCCAACGGTTCATCCCAAACAGAAGGGGCAACAAAAACATCAGCCCGATAATAAAATTCTTTCAGCTCTTCTGCGTCTTGATCGCCTATATACCCCAAAAAATGAACGTTCTTTAATTTTAAATCTTTAGTTGTTTTTTTTAACTTATTTAATTCAGGGCCATCGCCGGCAATATAAACATCTCCTTTAATTTTAGACGTTGCTTTAATAAGATATTTTACTCCTTTTAAAGAAGTTAATTTTCCGGAAAACAAAATAACTTTTTTACCATCCAAATTATATTTTTTATTGATAATTTTAATTTCTTTTTTAGAAGGAAAATTTTTAATATCAATCCCTCCTGGAATAACCCTAATTTCTTTTAAGTTCTTCTCGCCAAATATTTTCATAGCCCATGACTTAGTATCGCCGCTTACCGCAGTTATTTTCTTTGCCCTTCTCACCGCATCACGAGTAAGAGGAAGATATCTTTTATCTAAAGAAGCGGTATAAAGACCTGTTCCATGAGAAGTGATAATATAATTTATTTTATAAACTGACCTAATAAAATTAGCCGCCCAACTAAAAATAGAGAAATGTTGAACATGAATAATATCCGGTTTAAATTTTTCAACCGCTTCAACGGATGTCCTTAAAAAGGTCTGATAAATAACTGAAATTTCTTTATTAGAAAGCTGGTGGTAAAGTTTACATCCTTTGTGTTCTGGATGTCCGGTAAAAGCCACAAAAAAAGGAAGTTTAATCTCAAATAGATCTACTCCCTTAATTGGGCGGATATCAGGGCAAACAACTCCTACCTTATTCTTGCCTTTAGCCAGTTCTCGCGCCAAATAACGAACATAGGTTCCGCTCCCGCACCCCCACAAAGGAAAAGTTTGTAAAAATAATATTCTTAATTTCATAATACTATATCTCGCGGATTAATTTTTAATATTCTTAATTAATTTCCTAATCTACTACTTGCCGAGTGTGCACAACAAATTGCTATTGCCAAGGCATCGGCTGCATCATCTGACTTAGGAATATCTTTTAATTTCAGTAATATTTTAACCATTTTTTGAACTTGTCTTTTTTCAGCTCGACCATAACCAACGACTGATTGTTTCACTTGAAGGGGAGTATATTCAAAAATCGACAATTTTGCCTGTTCGCCAATCAACAAAATTACTCCTCTCGCCTGAGAAACTTTTATGGCTGTTTTTAAATTTTTGAAGAAAAAAATATCCTCAACAGCCATCATATCCGGTTTGTATTTCTTAATTATTCTTTTTAATCTTTTGAATAAATCCAAAAGTCGCCCAGATGTATCTATGTCTGGTTTAGTAATAATACATCCGTAGTCAATTAATTCCAAATCCTTACCATTATTTTTGATTTTTGATTTTTGATTTTTGATTTTTATTATTCCGTATCCAGTTGTCGCTGTTCCTGGATCAACGCCAAGTATAATCATGGAACATGGAACATGGAACATGGAAGAATTTATATTATGTACTCCATGTTATATGTTATGTGATAAAATTAGAATATATCTCTTGAACATCTTCCTGTTCATCCAATGCCTCAAAAAGTTTCTCTAATTGCTCTTTAGTTTTTTTATCTTCTATGGTTACCGAATCCTTTGCTATCCAATCTAAACTTGCTGATTTTATTTTTATTCCTTGAGATTCTAAATTTTCTTTAACCTTATCTAATTCCCCTTCTTTAGTATAAATTTCTAAAATTTCACCTTTTTTTTTAATATCTTCAGCACCGGCGTCAATAATCAACAGTTCTAAATCATTTTTATTTTTATCTCCTGAAATTTCGCACTCAATTACCCCTTTACGAGAAAACATCCATTTAACGCTTCCGCTTTCTCCAAGTCTGCCGCCAAATCGACTAAGAATATGTTTTATCTCTGAAAGAGTTCTGTTTTTATTATCGGTGGCTACCTCAATAATAAGAGCAATGCCTCCGGGTCCATAAGCTTCATAAGATATCTCCTCAATTTTAACTCCTTTCACTTCCCCAGTCCCTCTTTTTATTGCCCGTTCGATATTATCGCGGGGCATATTAACCTCACGCGCTTTTTCAATTGCCATTCTAAGTTTAGAATTCATCTCTGGATCTCCGCCTTCTCTTGCCGCTACACTAATCATCTTGGCTACTTTTGAAAAAATCTTACCCCTTTGAACATCAGCCACTCCTTTTTTTCTTTTAATTTGTGACCATTTAGAATGTCCGCTCATAGTAAAAGTTATAAGTAAGCAATAAACTAATCCATAATAAAAAACGCCATCCGTTAAATATAATAATAACATTTTAAGATAAATCTGTCAATTATAAACAATTTTTCCATAAATTTTTGACTGGGCAAATTTATAAAGAAGGCGACATTCGCGAATGTCGCCTTCACTAAATTTTTCCATTAAATAATCACCAACTATCTTCAGCGCAGAAATATCAGCCAAGTCCCAGTTATTTACGGCTTTGACATTCTTCAGACAAAAATTAAAAATCTTTTATCAATTAAGTTAAATAATAAAAAATGCAAGGGGTATTTTTCTTGACCTAACTGAAACTACAAAGCTCTGCTCCGCTGATAGTTTTTGAACTTTTAAAGTGTTTTTTATTCTTTACTAAAACCGTTAATCGCTTTTTCATATCCGCCAAAACTTAAAACAAGCCATCTCTGCACTTGCCCTATTGTATCTTTGCCAACCTTTAATTCTTCCGCAATGCTATCATATGATTCTCCTGTCAACAAGCATTTGGCGATCTTAATTCTTCCCGCCGGCATTATCGCTTTGCTTCCATTTAGAAGACCCTTAAAAAAATGCCTAACTTCATCTTTTGTTTCAAGCTGCGCAATTGATGTCCATATAAGTATACTCCGCAACCCATCACAAAAAACATTACCAAACAAACAATAGCTAAATTTGCTCCGGTGCTTGGCAAGTCAGCGACTCCTGCTACTTTGCCAATTTTTATATCATTTTGAAGCCGCGGCAAGATACGATACCCAGAAGAAGTCTTACTGACAATACCAACAATACTAACACAATCTCCTCTTTCCATTTTTGGCTTTTTTATTCCAGTAGAAGAACGGATATATATTTTAATTTCACCGGTTTCATCAGCAAGCCAAAAAACGTTACCGGATGTTTTAACCACTTCTCCTTCTATACTAACAAGCGTACCCATAAATGAATTATCTATATCTTTAATCAAAACCCGGCGGGGCTCTGGCGAGGTGTAATATTCTATCAATACAATATCATCTTTGTTTTCTAAATTGATTTTCTTTTCTTCTCCCTGCTTCGAGATTTTACCAATAAGGCTTATACGATCACCCGCCTCTAAATCTGGAAATTCTCCCTTATAAGAATAAATTTGGATTCCACTCTCATTATCGGAAATATAAAAAATTTTTTTACCAAGAACCTTTGGCGGAACTAAAACTATGCCTTTAACTCTCACCCATACTCCTTTAAATAAATCCTTTGCTTCGCCAATAGAAACCTCTACCGGATTCTCTTTTGATTTTCCTTTTTCTTGATTTTCGAATAATTCTCTAAAAGTAGATTCACTTAAAACATCTGATTTCTCCGAAAAATAACCTTCCTGGTTTCTATTATTTTTGCCTATATATCCTTTATTTTCGCTTTCAACAACGATAATATTTTCCTTGCCTGGCGTAGGATTAAGACACCAGACCCAAGAGCTACTTTCGATCCGACAAAAAGATTTTCCTTCTAAAGCTTTCTCCTTATAGGAAACAATATCACTCAAATCTCCACTTGGCTTAATTAAACAAACTTCATCTCCTTTATTATTTAAAGTAATTTTTGTCTCTTCATAATAAAAGACCAAATATTCTCCCTTTTTAATAAATGTATTTTGAGAAATCGTATAAGGCCGGCTTCCGCCATCCCTTAGATCATCAATCTGCCAGCCTCCTAAATCAACATCGTCTTCGCTTTGATTAAAAAGTTCAATCCATTCCCCGTTTGGCGATGGGGCAGAATCTTTTCCTTCTGGATTAGGAAGAAATTCATTGATGATAATATCATCAGAATAATCAAGCTTTCTAACTGTAACTGTTAAAGTATCAACGTCCTCGAAATTCCCATCGCTAACTTTTAAAGTAACAATATATTTCCCTGACTCCAAATAAACATGACTAGCTTCAACTCCCGATCCTTGAATTCCGTCGCCAAAATCCCAAGAAAAAATAAGTTCATCCCCATCAAAATCATAAGAATCTGAAGCGTCAAACTCTATTTCCTCTCCAATAAAAGTTTCTAAATCATCTCCGGCATCAGCAATTGGCGAATGATTAGTAGACTCACTATAAGAAGAAACATCACCTTGACTTTCTTTCTTATCTTCTAAATCTTCATTTGAATCATCGTCTTTTTTAGAAATTAAATAAATGCTGTTTTGCTCCCCTGGCGTATTTATTTCAGTTTCCTGCCAATTAATCTCAGTATAATCATTCAATTTAGGATTTATTCTTTCTAAAGAATAATTTAAGCAAGAAAGATAAATAAAATCCTCAATGATATTTCCATCAGCGTCTTTTAAAGCAATTCTTTCTCCTTTTTCTTTCAAACTCCCCCAAGAACTGTCAATAACAGTTATATTTGAAGAGGCTTCATATTTTTCTAAAAATTTTTTAGCATCTTGTGCAATAATAGCATACTCATTCGGTTTAAGAATTAAATCTCCCTGAAAAGAACTTAATTTATGACTCACTCCATTTTCATCGGTTTCACTAAACTGCTCAATAAATTTCCAATCGGTTAAATCAACTTCGCTACCGGTCGTATTATAAATTTCTATCCATTCATAGCCAGACAGCTCAAATGCAGCGATTTCATTAATAATAATATCACCCGACGCCGCAGCTAAAACAAAGTTTCCAAAAATAAAAATTCCTATTAAGCAAAAAATAGGAATGAGTAAAATTTTTGATTTACAAATCATAAAACCAATTAAGAAATCCGAAATTACAAATTTTAATTTTAACTAAAAATTCAAAAATTATTATCTTTATTGCCGCCACTCCCAGAAATTCCCATAACTCCCTTTATAAAAGGAAAAAATTTTATAATTTTAAACTTTAAACCGTGACTTTGAATTTTAAACTTTTAGCTTTCAATCAATTATACCTCAAATCTCACTCTCTCTACCACGACTTTTCCCATCCTTTTATTAATTTCTTTTATAATCTCATATTGGTGCAACTGAAATTCCTGAGCCCAAACTGAGCTTAAAACAGCAACAACAAGAGTTTTATTATTAAAATAAATGGCCTTAGATTTTCGAGACGCGTCATCTGAAAATTTTTCTTTTATCGCCTTTTCCCAAAAATCGCAAATTCTTACTGCCTCAACCTGCCGAGACAGACCATTTTTTATAATTGCCCGGGAAAGTAAATTGTCAGCTTTTACAAACATTGTAAATTCAGTTAAAAACTCAAAACTAAAAATAAGTTAAGACTTCCAATTCTTTAATTTTGAGTTTTAAGCTATGGCTTTAGACTTTACATTTTAAGCTTTAAGCTAGCTCTTTATCGGCATTATTATATAAATATAATCTTCCCCACCGGCCGGTCTGAGTAAAGACGGAGAGTTAGGGCCATTTGTTTCTAAAATAACTTTTTCGGTGGTAATATTATTTAATCCATCTAAGACATATCGCCAGTTAAATGTAATTCTTTCTTCTTTTCCTTCTATTTCTGCCGCCAGACGCGAAAGATTACTTCCAATATCTCCTGTTTCCGAACTAATCTCAAGTGTATCTTTCGGTCTCATTTTCAATTGAATACTATTTATCCGAGTATTAGTAAAAAAACTGGCAATTTTAATCGAGTTTATCAATTCATTGGTATTAATAATAGTTTTCGTTTTAAAAGTGGTTGGAATAATCTGCTTATAATCGGGATAAGTGCCTTCAATTAATCTAGAAACTAAATTAGTAGCCTCAAAATTAAATAAAATTTGATTTTCAGAAAGACTGATAGCCACTTCACCCTCTTCAGGTAGAATTCTAATTAACTCCTGGACTGTTACTCTTGGAATAATAATTGTCTTTTCTGAAGCTTTTTTGTCTTGTTTTTCTTCTTTTATATCTGAAGTATTCTTTAGTTTAACTGTTTTTTCTGCTAATCTATAACTGTCGGTTGCCGCTAAAATAAGTCTATCGGACTTTGTTTTATTAAAATTAAAAAAAACGCCAGTAATTTCAGGTCTTGTTTCGGAAATTGCCGCCGCTGGGATAACTTGACTAAGGGCATTCTTTAATATTTGAGATTTTATTTTAATAAAGTAAGGTTCTTTAATTTGAGGGATTAAAGGAAAATCTTCAGCACTTAGCCCTTTAATATTAGCTTCCATAGATCCACATTTTATATTTAAGACAGACTTATTAATTTCTAAATTTATTTTTTTATTAGGAAGACTGGCAATAAATGAACTTAAAGGTTTTATAGGGACAGCTAAAGCTCCCTCTTTTTCTATTTTAGCTCCTATCCATGAAGTGATACCAATTTCTAGATTAGTTGATGAAATCTTCAATCTTCCTTGATCAGTTTCAAGAAGTATATTAGAAAGAATTGGAAGATTAATAGATTTGGAGATGATTTTTTCTCCGATTATTAAAGCATGGTTAAAATTTTCTTGAAGGCATAACAGTTTCATAATAACTTCTCTTTTATTTAATTAATATGTAGTAGTATTAGTAATGTTTATAGATTAAGTGGAAAAGTAAAAATTATAGTTTAAGTAAAGGAAATTTAGACATTAAAAAGTGTTAATAATAATCTTATTTTCTGTGGATAAAATTAAATTTAATATAAAAGAAAAATATATTAAATTTTTTATCCACCAGTTATTAATAGATAATCCAAAAAGTAATCAACACTTTATCCATTAATTATTATAAAGTCTTTCTCTAATTAAATTTATTTCTTCTTTTATTTGTTTATCGTTTTCAATTTCAGATTCTATTTTTTTATAAGCATGTATAGCAGTAGTGTGGTCTCTTTTTCCTAATATTTCTCCGATATTCGGATAAGAACTCTTTATTTCTTTTCTCATTAAAAACATCGCTATTTGGCGGGGTTTAGCCACTTCTTTTTTTCTGCATTTATTTATTAAATCAGTTGTGCTGACATCATAAAATTCAGCCACTTCTTTAATAATTTCACGCGGCGTGGTCATTTTTTTAATCGGACTGGCGATAATACTCGCTAATATCTCAGTTGTATTCTTTAGATCTGGAGTTATGTTGTTTAGTTGACAGGAAACTATTACCCTATTTAAAGCGCCTTCTAGTTCTCTGATATTTTGTTGGACATGAGTGGCAATATATTCCAAGGCATCTCGGGGTATCTTAAAATTTTTCTCTTTTGATTTCATTTCAAGAATAGCAAGTCTTGTTTCGAAATCAGGGTAACTTATGTCAGCGATCATCCCTCCTTCAAAGCGGCTTCTAAGACGCTCTTCAAGAGTCGGGATTGCTTTAGGCGGTCTATCAGAAGAGAGAACAACCTGTTTATTTTTTTCATAAAGCGCGTTGAAAGTATGGAAAAACTCCTCTTGGGTTTTTTCTTTGCCGGCTAAAAATTGAATATCGTCAATAATTAAAATATCTATTTGGCGATAGTAAGTTTTAAATTTGTTAGTTTTGTGATCACTAATAGCACTGACAAGTTGGTTAGTGAACCTTTCAGAAGTGGTGTAATGTATTTTCTTTTGAGGATCTGTTTTTAGAACTTCATTCCCAATTGATTGGAGTAGATGAGTTTTTCCTAATCCTGATCCTCCGTAAATAAACAAAGGATTGTAATTTGTTCCTAAATTTTTTGTCACGGCCATACAAGCGGCATAGGCCAATTCATTGGAAGAACCAACAACAAAAGAATTAAAGGTATATCGAGGATTAAGGCTTGTTTCTCTTGTTTCTTTTTTGGCTTGAAAAGAAGGAGAAATATAGTTTTCCTTAATTTTTTGTATTGGTTTTGTTGTTGAAGATTGACTAATAATATATTTAACTTTTTTTATTTCTGGAGCATTATTTTGCAAGGCTTTTAGAATAAATTTGTTATATTTGTTTTCTAACCATTCTTTAGTAAATCCATTAGGAACATTAATAACAACTTCTCCATTTTTTTTAGAAGCAATGGATGTGTTTTTAAGCCAAGTGATAAAGTTGGCTCTGCTAACGGTTAGTTCTAATTCTCCTAAGGCAGTTTGCCAAAGTTGTTCATTAGTCATAGAAGTGATATAAAATTATATTTCTATGCTTTCAAAGCCATTATAGCACAAAAATACATTTGTCAAAATAGCTCAAACAAGCCATGGTGTTAATAAGGTGTGGATGAGATGTGGATTGGTTTGACTTGTATAATGTCAGATACATATTAGCTTTCATAAGGCTCCCGTGTTGGTTCTAGTCTTCTGATTAGAGTCAAAATGCAAGTCAGTGATGATTCGCAAGGTGGCTTCAGTTAGAGACTGGAGTAGAGCTTATGGAATTCCTTGGGTTTTTGGCAATAATTTTTTTCTTCTATATAGTATACTCGGATTTTTTTATTTCAACCTGTGGATAACTCAATTAAATCTTTGTGGATAATCTATAAATTCTGGATAAATTTTTGCGCTGAAATAGTCAATTTTTGGCTAAAATAAAACAAAAATCAATAAAATAAGGCTTAGGGACTTGACAAGGTTTTTAAATGGGAGTAAGATATAGGCAAGATGAGTGAAGAATTGTAAGTGGGTGTTGGGGAGAAATTCTTAATCTTTAAAACTTATTAGAGATTAAAAATTTCTCCCCAACAAAAAACAAACAAAAAACAACCCCCAAAAACAATTCCCTTCCCAAAAAATCACTCATCTTTTTTCTTTGGCTAATTTTTTTTCTAAAAATAAGCGACGCGAAATTTTGCGTCATTTTTTATTTGTATCCGTTAAACATATAACTAAAATTATATATTACCATACTGATTTATCTTTATTAAAAATTACAATAATAAAACGATAATTGTTATACTTTAATTTGACACTCTAATTTTTTACTGTTAAACTGAAATCAAGACGAAATTTAGCAGGGCTTAGAATATGGCATTTTTAGTTTTATGTAGGCGGCATGCGTCGTGCCACCTTTCCTGTATATAATATTATGAAAGAATATTTTTCTTTAGACAAAAAACAGAAAAAAAGAAATTCTGAAGAAAATTACCTCTATTTTTAAAAAAGACAAAAAGGTTGTTTTTATTTATTCTTTTGGTTCGTTTTTAGATAGATAAAAAGGCAAATTTTTCGAGATATTGATATAGGATTATATTAGAAGACCTAAAACTTTTGACCGTGAGCAGAAAGTTGCTGATGTTTTGGAGAAAAAATTAAGTATCCAGTGGATGTTAAAATTTTAAATAACGCCCCTTTTTATTTTCTGAATAATATATTTAAAAGAGGTAATTTACTATTTTCTCGTAATAATTTTTTACTGGAAGAGTTAATAGAAGAGACGAGTTTAGAATCAATAATAAACTATAATTTTTCCTTTCAATCTTTTAAAGAATTAATTGCTTAAATTTGAATTATTAGAGAAAGAAAGATTAATTGATTAAAAACTTGGTATTAGTTTAAGAAAAATGGCAAGATTTAGAAATATTTTAGTTTATCGGTACTAGAAAGTGGACGAAAAGAGAATTTATGAATATTCTAAAAAATTTTTAACCGATTTTGAAAAATTTATTAAAATAATTAAAAAATTATGGCAACCAAAGATTTAATCCAAAAAATTGAAGAGTACCGGGGATCAAAAGTGATTACTTATTTGACTAGCGATCGGCAGGGGCCGATTAATGCCAAAATTGCGATGGATGTTATCCCGGTTATTAGCAGTCAGTTGAGAAATATCAGAAAGACTGAAAGAATTGATTTATTTTTATATTCAACCGGCGGAGATACAATGGTTCCTTGGCGGCTTGTATCGATGATTCGTGAATATTGCGACATTTTTTCAGTTTTAGTGCCTTACAGGGCCCACAGCGCCGCTACAATGATTGCTCTCGGTGCTGATGAAATTGTTATGAGCGATCTTTCCGAACTTTCGCCGATTGATCCTTCAACAGCTAATGTTTTTAATCCCCAAGATTCAAAGAATCCGCAGAATAGAATTCCTATTTCAGTGGAAGACGTAATGGCTTATTTTGATCTGGCGAAAAATAAATTTGGCATTAAAAGCGACGAGGAATTAGTAAAAGTCTTTAATAAATTTGTAGAATCAAATCCTCAGATTCATCCTTTAGCTTTAGGTAATGTCAACAGAACTCATAATTTGATTAGAATTTTAGCCAAGCGATTATTGAAGAGCCAGAAAAGCCCAATGACAGAAGAAGAAATTAATAAAATCGTTGATTCTTTAACAGAAAAGCTTTATTCTCATCAATATTTAATTGGGCGCAAAGAAGCAAAAGATGATTTAGGAATTAAGACCATTCAATTTGCCGATAAAAAGCTGGCTGATTTGATGACTGAATTATATGAAGAATATAAAAGAGAAATGGGGCTGGGTATTCTTTGGAATCCGGAAAATGAATTGGGTGAAAACCAGGCTATCAATAAAAAAGAGTACAAAATTGCCTATATTGAAAGCGAATTCGCAGCAAATTATTTTGAATTGATTTTAGAATACAAAAAAAGTCAAGTTCCGATGACTCAACAAACTCCCCAGGGGCCAATCCAAATTTCTCAAGAGCGAGTGATGTGGAGAGTTGTTGGGCAGGGATGGAAAGGAATTAAGAATTAAAAGCGAAAAACACATTCTTGAGGATCGTTTGGGATTTAAAATTAAATTTCAAAATTTAATTTTTTTAATTATAAAAAAGATTAAGTGGCGGGGTGACAAATTTTCTTAAGGGATTTATCATGGGGAATAATTGTTCTTTTTAAAATACAAAAACTTGAAGCTTGAATAGTCTAATTTGTGTATTAATTAAAAGCTTAACGGATAATTTAAGCCATTCAAGTGTAAAAGTTTGTCTGGCAAAAAATAGGAGTTGAAAAAGAAAAAAATGAAGATTTTAGTTATTGGTTTAGTAATGACAGTAATAGTGATGATGACAATCAGTACAGCTTCAGTAGTAGATTATAAAATAGACGGAAATTTAAACGAGTGGGGTGTGATACTTTTTGAATATTGGATTTCTAGTTCAGAGACAGCCACGTATATTGTAGAGGATTATAACGGGATAAATCCCGGTGAAAGGTCTTTGGGCGGAGAAGCATATGACATAGAAGCAATGTATTTTAACAGTAACGGAACACATGCGTTTTTTTACAGTAGTAACTTTATTTAGATATACTGGAGGTTTTGGAAAGATCTCAATAATGATGGTATATGTGAATATAGAATTGCAATAAGGCTATTACGACCGAATTACGGAACCGTATACAAAAATCCAATATGGAGTAAACCTGCTTATCTAGAAGAAGCATCTGGAATAATCAGAGACGGAACAGTTGTCGGAATTACAGAATTAAAATCAGGTACAAATTAGTCCGGATTCGTGATGGAAACCGAATATCTCCAACTACATAATAGAAATTTCGGCGAAAAGATCGGTATTGGGGAATTCTACAGAAGGTCAGCTTTCAAAAGTTTTTTGATAATGTGGTGCGGGAATAACAAAATCTTCCTTGGTTTGAAATGAACAGAGGAAATTCCAGAGTTTTCAACAATTGTAATACCAATAACGGCAATAATAGGATTATTCTATTTTTTTCCGCAACAAGCGGAGAAGTTAGAAAACAACCAAATAAAAAATAAAGACTTAAGGGAATTATATTTTTATTGCCTTTTATTTTTGCTGAAATTTTTATACTAAAAATTGAGTAAGTTTATATACATTTTTGATTCTAAAAAAAGACAAAATGTATGAGAATACAATTTAAATATAAATGAATTAATGATTTTAGAAGATAGTGTAATTATTATAAGCATAACAGTAATTATACGATCATAAAACAAGTTAAATAAAGATTAAGAATTCTTAATTTTAGAAAACATACGGTTTTAAAGTGACTACAAATACATACGGAGTTAAGCAACTAACTTTATACTATTGGCAGAAAATATATATGGACAATGGATGTGTAATTAAAGGTTTAGATCTAAAAACACAAATTTCTTATAACAAAAAATAATAATTGATTATTGGTTATCAATGAAATTAAGCGGTTGTGAAAAGAAGTATGTCCTTATGTCTTATAGAGCTTTAATTTGCAATTTTCTATGAATTAGTTGATAAATGATAACTTGGTGTTCAAAATAAGGCGGACTGATATATAAATTTGACACATTAGAATTTTATTGTTAAACTAAATTCAGAAATTAATTTTTTAAATTATTTCTATTATGAAACGAACATATCAGCCGAAGAAAAGAAAGAAAAAAAGAGAACATGGCTTTAGGGTACGGATGAAGACTAAGGGGGGGCAGCGGGTAATAAAAAGGCGGCGAGCTAAAGGAAGAAAAAGATTGACGCACTAATTTCTTTCGGTTATGAAGTGGCTTAAGATAATAGGAAGTTGTTCTGAGCGATAGCGAAAGATCATTTTATTCTACAGGATTACTTGGTTGATCTTGCGGTTTCCCTCAGAATGACTAGAAGATAATAGAATGCTTGCTAAAGAAAATCGCCTTGTCAAAACAAAAGATTTTGAGAATGTTTTTAAGCGAGGGAAATTTTTTGCCGAAGACTTCATTAATTTAAAGGTTGCCAGTAATAATTTGGATATTTCCCGCTTTGGATTTATTGTTGGCCTTAAGGTTTCTAAAAAAGCAGTCAGGCGCAACCGAGTTAAACGTCGGATTAGAGAAATTATCCGGTTGAGGTTGGATAAGATAAAAAAAGGATTTGATGTGGTTATAATGACTAAACCAGAAATTGTTGACAAGAATTATAAAGAAATTGAACGAGTTATGAATAATATTTTAATGAAATCTAAGCTGATTTAAAATTATAATTATATTTTTTAAAAAATTGAATTAATTTCCAATTTTTAATTACCAATTTCCAATGAATTTTCAATGATTTAATTTTTAAACGAGAAAATTAATAAAAATTTTAATTGAAAATTGAAAATTATTATAATATTTAACGGCTAATAATATATTTTCTATGTTAAAATTATTTTTTTTATATTCCATCCGTCTATACCAAAAGATCCTTTCTCCAGATCACGGCTTGATTAAAAATTTTTTTCCCTACGGTGTTTGTCGTTTTAATCCCACTTGCTCTGAATACACCTATCAGAAAATAGCCGAATACGGGGTTATTAAAGGATGTTATTTAGGATTAAAGCGTTTATTGAAGTGCCATTGATAGAAATTAAAAAATCAGAATGCAAAAATCAAAATGACAAATCAAAATTCAAAATTTTAAATTTTACATTGTCATTTTACATTTTGATATTTTATTTTTGATTTTATTATGATTGATATAATCTTCCATGAAGTTCTTTATAGGCCGCTTTTAAATAGCCTTATTTTTATTTATGAAGTTATTCCAGGGCATGATCTCGGAATAGCGATCATAATTTTAACGATTCTCATTAAAGTAATTTTACTTCCTCTTTCTCGAAAATCCGTTGAATCTCAAACAGCCTTGAGTAAACTTCAACCGGAAATAAAAAAAATTCAAGCCAAGTACAAAAACGATAAAGAAAAACAAGCGCAAGCAATAATGGAATTTTATAAGCAAAATAAAATTAATCCTGCTTCGGGATGTTTGCCGCTACTTATTCAATTACCGATTTTAATTGCGCTTTATAAAGTTTTCTTGAGTGGGCTTAATTCTAAGGTTGCCGCTGATCTGTATTCTTTTATGCCTCAAATAGAACATATTAATCCGATATTTTTAGGAAGGATTGATCTTTCCGAAAGAAGTATTCCTCTGGCAGTAATTGCCGGCGGATTACAATATATTCAGACAAAAATGATTACTGCAAAACAGACGCAAGGCAAAGACAAAAAATCAGATTTCGCTTCAATAATGAATCAACAGATGCTTTATATGATGCCAATAATGACGGCGATAATTGCTTTGAATTTTCCAGCCGGGCTTCCCCTTTATTGGATTGTAGTAACTTTATTTACTATTAGCCAACAGTATTTTATAATGAAAAAAAATAATAAGTGAACTTTGGTATTTTTGGAATTTACCCTTTAGGGTTTCATATGGTTTAGGCGACAACTGGCACGGCGTCGTACCAGTTATCTAACACAGACAACCTAAAGACTGAATTCCATTAATTAATGACTTCCACAGCGCAAAAAATAGCTTATAATACTATTATTTCAATTATTGCAAGGATCGCCTCAATGATCCTTGCTTTAATAATTATCGCTCTAGCAACAAGATATTTAGGCGAGGCTCTTTTTGGAGAATATATTATTATTCTTGCCTATCTTTATGTTTTTAGTGTTTTGGCTGATTTAGGACTTTATTCAATTGTTGTTCGGGAAATTTCAAAAGAAGGAGCTGACGAGAAAAGGATTATTAATAATGCCTTTACTCTTCGATTTATTGGAGGGATTTTTATTTTTATCGTCGGAATATTTATCGCTCTTTTTTTCCCTTATACTTTTGAGACAAAATTAGGCATTGCTATCGGAGCAATCGGCTTTTGGTTTTTGGGGAATTCGCAAGTCTTAATGGGAGTTTTTCAAAAATATCTTCGAATGGACAAAGTAGCTATTGCAGAAATTATAGGAAGATTAGCACAGTTTGCTTTTGTCGTCTTAGTTATCTGGCAAGATTGGGGATTTTTAGCTATTGTTTTTGCTTTAACATTGGGAGGGTTGGTTAATTTTCTTTTCGTTTTTCTTTTTGTTCGAAGATACGTCAGGCTGTCCTTTATTTTTGATTTTAATTTTTGGAAAAAACTTTTAAAAGAAAGTTACCCTTTGGCGCTCTCGGCAATTTTAGTAATGATTTATTTTAAAATGGATACGATTTTTCTTTCAGTAATGAAACCTACAAGCGATGTTGGAATTTACGGCGTCGGTTATAAAATTTTAGAAAGCCTTATATTTTTTCCGGCGATGTTTATCGGACTTGTGATGCCGCATCTTTCTCGCTGGGCGCATTTAGATAAAGAAAAATTTAAAAAGATTTCTCAGAAAGCTTTGGATTTTTTACTTGTTCTCATTGTTCCTCTAATTGTCGGAACGTTATTTTTAGCTGAAAAAATTATCGTACTTGTAGCTGGCAAAGATTTTCCAGAATCAACAGACGTTTTGAATATTTTAGTTTTTGCTGTTGGGGTAATTTTTTTAGGGGCTTTGTTTAGCAATATGATGATCGCCCGAAATATGCAAAAGCAATTAGCTAAAATTTACGGTTTAGGCGCGGCATTTAACTTTGGAGCTAATCTGGTTTTTATTCCCCGCTATTCTTATATAGGAGCATCCTTGACGACTGTAGCTACTGAAATTTTGGTGACGGTTTTGATGATATTTGTTTTATATAAATCTTTAGAATTTTTCCTTTCGTTTAAAATTACTTTAAAAGCTATTTTCGCTTCGGCGGTTATGGGATGCTTTTTGTATTTTTTAAGGGATTATAATTTATTTATTTTATTAGGAATAGCCGTTCTTTCTTATTTTGGGACGCTTTTAGTAATTGGAGGAATTTCAAAAGAGGATATAGAAATGTTAGTAGGAAGAAAGATATGATTTAGATTATCTTGGAAATTGGTAATTGAAAATTTTTTGTTAAGTATTTTTTATGGATTTTAAAAAAATAATAAATTCTTTAGCTATAATTATTTTAACCATTGCCAGCGGTTTGGCCATTTCTTACTGTCATTTTTCTGTATTGGTAGCTTTAGTAATTTTTATTTTTTTTCTTTTTATTCTAATTTATCCGGACAAAGCGCTGTTTTTTTTGGTTGCTTATCTGCCTTTTCAAATCGCTTTAAACCCGGCGCCTGGAATTGATTTGGCTTCCGGAAGAGTTTTAATTTTGCTTATTTTCGCCGCTTGGATTTTAAAATCTTTTGGCGAAAAGCGATTTTTTATTCCCAATGTTCCCCAAACTTGGCTTATTTTGATATTTCTTTTTTTAAGTTCTCTTTCAATTTTAGTTGCCGAAGATTTAGAAAGAGCATTTAGGAAAATTTTAGTTTTTTTGTCAATTTTTCCGCTTTATTTTTTAATTATTTCAATTATTGACAATAAAGAAAAATTAAAAAAGATAATTCGCCTAATTTTTATTTCCGCCGCGGCAATTTCTTTTATCGGATTAGTTCAATTTTTTGTTCAATTTGTAGTGGGATTTGAAAAAATTTCAAATTTTTGGGCTGAGATAATTGCTCCTTTATTTTATGGTCGTGCTTTTACCGCCCAGATAATAACTACGCCAAGCTGGTATGTAAATATTGAAGGGATAACATATCTTAGAGCTTTTTCTTTCTTTCCGGACCCTCATATGTTTTCGTTTTATATAGGTTTAGTTTTGCCTATCGCTATAGCATTGTTGTTTTATAAATCAAAGAAGGCGATATTTTGGAATCTCGCCTTCGGTATTTTTATTTGTTTATTATTTATTGTTAATTGCCTATCTTTTTCGCGGGGCGGTTATTTAGGAATGATGTTTGGAATTTTGGCGGTGTGTTTGCTTTTGAGAAAAAAAATAATTACTAAAAAATTATTTATCACTTTGTTGATTATTTTTATGGCCTTTGGTTTCTTTCTCGCGGAAAATCCAGTGGCAGCGCGTTTTCTTTCAATTTTTGATTTCGGAGAAGGATCAAATATTGGAAGAATCGAAACATGGAAAGAAGCAATGAAGGTTGTCCAAGACAATCCGATTTTAGGAGTTGGGATTGGGAATTATTCCTACGAAATTGAACCAACGGCTTCTTACAGAGCGCCAATTTACGCTCATAATACTTATCTTGATATTGCCGGCGAAATGGGTCTTTTTACTTTGGCGGTCTGGTTGCTGTTGATAGGAATAACTATTTGGCAGTTGATTATTATAGCAAGGGACATAGAGAGTAGTGGTCCAGAAGAAATTAAATTAATTGCTGCGGGTCTTACCGGATCACTAATCTGGTTTTCAGTGCATTCTTTTTTTGAATCCCCAATTTATTCGCCGACTATTTTAGCGATGCTAATGATTGTTTTAGGTTTGTCAGTGTCAATAAGAAGAATCGCAAATTGTGATTTAATTTCAAAAACTTAAAACTTAAAGTTCAAAACTCAAGACTATAATTCAAAGTTAAAAACTGAGTAATAATTTTAGTTTTAAGTTTTAAGTTGTGGTTTTGAATTTTGCGTTTTGCGTTTTGAGTTAATTTTTATGTTTTTAGAATCCTTTCTCCAATTATCAATCTTAATTTCAGGTTTGATAAGTTTGGGTTATATTAGTTGGAAAAGATTGGACTTTGGAATTTACTTAATTGTTTTTTTTCTGCCCCTTTATCTTTTGCGTCTTAAAATTTTCTTTGTTCCGACTACAGTTTTGGAATTGATGATTTATGCGGTTTTTCTAGTTTGGTTATTAAAAAAGCTAATAATTAGTAGAGAAGACGATCCCGTGCGGGGTCGTCTACCCGGATCTTTTTATATTCCAATTTTATTACTTCTTCTTGGTTGTCTAATTTCAACTTTAGCTTCATCTGACATTCGGATGAGTTTAGGAATTTTAAAAGGTTGGTTTATCGATCCCATATTATTGTTTTTAGTTATTACGAATTGGATAAAGACAAAAGAGCAAGTGAAAAATATTTTAATAATTTCTATTGCTTCGGGTATATTCATTGGATTGGCTGGTATTTTTTACTGGCTATTTCCTTCTTTTGAAGGTGTTACTTATGATATGCGACTAAAGGAATTTTATCTTTCGCCTAATCATTTAGCTATGACACTTGCGCCAATTTTACTTATTGCCTATGGATTTTTTCTAAATGGTTTAGCTGAAAAATATTCAATAAGAGAAAAAATTTTCTGGGTGTTTAGTTTTTTAATAATTTCTATTCCTTTATATCTGACTTATTCTTACGGAGCTTGGTTAGGGGTTGCTGCCGGTATTATTTTTATTTCTTTTTGTTTTTTTCAGAGATTAAAAAATATTCAAGAAGGCGGTATTCCGGAATATCACCTTCATAATATTTCTAAAATAATCCCAATTATTATTATCACCTGTTTATTTTTTACCGCTGTTTTTTCTTCGCAATTAAAAGCTGAGAAATTTCAAAAAATTTTTGACGAACGGTCTTCTTTTAATTCTCGCATAATGATCTGGCAGGCAAGTTTAACAATTTTAAAAGACCATTCTATTTTAGGAATCGGTCCGGGGAATTTTCAGGAATATTATCTTGCGTACCAGATAAAATTTCCACCCTATTTAGAATGGGCCGTTCCCCAGCCCCATAATCTCTTTTTGGCTTTTTGGCTTCAGTGCGGATTGATTGGTTTTATTGGATTTATTTGGATTATTATTCTATTTTTCAAAAAAGGTTTTAAAATTTTAAACGAAGGCGAAAATATGTATCCTCGCCTTCAGGTAAAATTTATTGCTTGTATTTTAATTTCCCAAATGATCTACATTTTAATCCATGGCCTCGTCGATACTCCTTACTGGAAGAATGATTTATCAGTGATGTTTTGGGTGATGGTGGGGTTGATGGCGGTTTTGGATCAGAATTAACTCAAAGCTCAAAACGCAAAGTTCAAACCCATAGCTTAAAACTCAAAACTATCTGATAAATAATTTTCAATTTTTAATTTCTAATTTTTGTTAAATTTTCAATGAATCAATTTTTAAACAGAAGAGCAAAAAATAGAAAAGTTTAAAAATAAAAGAATTAGAAATTTAATAGAAATTGAAAATTAGAAATTAGAAATTTTAACTCATCTTTTAGCTTTAAGTTGTGGTTTTGACTTTTAAGCTTTGAATTTTGGGTTATTATTTCTACAAGAACCACCCAAAATATTCTCCTATAACGACAATTATTATTATTACAATAATAATGACAACGATAATAATGATTCCCAACCATCCAACAGCGGCAACTATAGCGGCCACAAGAGAAGTTGCAGCTTGAATAATAGCTCTTACAACAGCCATTGTTATTTGTTTGGCAATTTTTGCACCCGTTTGGGCTGCTTTTTTTGCAACTTGTTTTTTTTGCTGTGCCGCGATTCGTTTTTCCGCTCTCTTTTTTTGAGTTTTAATAGCTTCTTCTTGGGCTTTTCTTAATTTTCTTTCTTCTTCTCGTCTTTCTCTTTCTTCTTCAGCATGTTGCCTAAGTATCTCGTCAAGACTTTCTTCTTCGTCTTTTTCATCATAATAATAGTCGTCATTGACCATATGCAAGATTATTAAATAAAATCTCAAACTTCAACAACCCAAATAAATTTCTTATTTCTTATTTAATTTTTAATTTCTATTTCTTAAACAAAAATTAGAAAATAAAAAATAAATGAAAATTAAGAAATAAGAATTAAGAATTTTTAACTTAAAAAAACTTTTATTCCTTGTTTTTTTCCTCTTCTATCAATTCTTTCTTTGCCTTTTCTATCTCAAGGAGCTGTTCTGGGTCTGAAGTAATAATTTGGTCTTCTGAATAAGAGGCGACTACTTTGATAGCCGCTCTTTTTTGACCGGCGAAAAATATTCCTTCACCAACGTTACTTTCTAAAAGCAAATATTTTTCTTCATCGGTTAAATAGAAAGTTTCTTTAATAATATCAATTGCTGCCGGAGACTGTCTCATTAAAAGTTGAAGAGAGGAGTTGGTAACAATTGGCTTGCCGTAGCGGCTGCCGAGAAAGTCAGAAATATCCTGCGTAATTGTTGTCAGTCCTAAATAGTATTTTCTAGCTCTTTTGGCAATGCCGAATAGAAATGCGGCTGCTTCTTCGTGTTGCATCATCCACCAAGCTTCATCAACTACCATAATCCTTTTTTTCAGCTTTGAACGGATCGCCGTCCAGATATGATGTAGAATTACATACATTGCAATAGGTCTTAGTTCGTCTTCCATGTCGCGAATATTAAAAACGACGAAATTTTTGTTAATTTTTACATTTGTCGGTTGGTTTAAAAATCCAGCAAAAGAACCTTCGGTGTATTTTTTAAGGCGGGTCGCTATCTTTGTCCCTCCTTCCATATTCTCTAAGACATTTACTAGATCTTGCATTGTTGGCACTGTCTTTCCCTGAAAGCCAGAGTCAGAAGTAATGTCTTTAATAGCATAAGTTTCGGTAATGCCTTTATCTAAAATAGAATCTTCTTCAGCAGTAAGTTTGCCGATCATTACTTTAACCAGTCCAGAAATGGTAACAATATTAGAGCGAATAATTTCTTCAGGGTTTTCGTCTTCAATGGGCGGAGGCAGATCAAATGGATTGATATGATGTCGGCTGGTTAAGGATATTCTCATGAAAGTTCCTCCAACAGTTTCGCAAATGTATTTATATTCGTTTTCTGGGTCAATAACTATTACATCTACACCAAACATTAGACTCCTAAGGATTTCTAATTTGACCGCGTAACTTTTTCCAGCTCCGGATTTAGCAAAAATAACCATATTGGCATTTTCCATAGAAAAGCGATCAAATAAAATAAGACTGTTGTTGTGTCGGTTGATTCCGTAAAGAATTCCCCGATTAGAAGTTAAATCTGAAGAAACAAAAGGAAAAGTTGTTGAAAGAGGTGATGTGTTCATATTTGCGCCAATCATTAACCTGTCTAATCCTAAAGGCAGAGTCGAGATAAACCCTTGTTCCATTTGAAGGATAGCCGGTTTGGCGTAGACTAATTTTGATTCAAGCATTGTTTCTATTTGAGAAGAAACTCGTTTTGTTTCTTCTTCTGAATCTCCCCAGACAGTAATATAAAGTCCGAATTGGAAGAATCTTTCTATTCCTTGCTGGAGGTCGTCTCGAAGTCTTTCAGCGTCATTTAGAGCTGTTTCTAAAATTGGGTCGCGGATTTTACCCGCTTCTTCTTCCATGTTAATTTGAGACTGAATTTGAGTAACTGTTTTGGCTAAATTTTTAAGAACAACACCGGATTCCATTGGATGGATAAACATTCCAATATCAAAAGCAACATCTAAATTAATGATTGGCGTGAACCAGCTTGTCTGGAGATACCGCGGATAAGTATAAACAAAAATAGTCGTAGCAAATCTTTTACCTATCTGAATAAAATTTGCATTAATTCGAAGAGCCGCTGGAGCAATAATGTCTTTTACTGTAGCAATACCTTTTTGATATATTTTTTCTGTTTCAGTTAAAACAGCCTCTTTAGGAGTTTTTGATTTTTTCTTAAAAAAAGGAAACTTCATAATAATTTTAACTCAAAGTTCAAAACGCAAAGTTCAAAGCCATAGCTTCAGGCTTAAAACTAATAAAGTTTTTAGCTTTGAGTTATGGTTTTGTCTACCTGCATTGCAAGCGTTGCAGGCGTGAGTTTTGAGTTTTGAACTTTGAGTTTTGAGTTTACTTATTGCGCTATATCCAATTCGTTAATTTCAGCCAATCCTCGTTTTTCAGAAATCCCGGGATTGTAAAGTGAATAATAAAGCTCAATTAATTCCTGAGTATTAAGAGGGGTCATTCTTATACCGACTCCTCTCAGACTTTCTATAATGTGATCGACTCTTTGGAAAAGCTGGTCTTTATATCTTTTAAAATCCTCATCTTTATAAGTTATTTTAGTTTTACTTTTCAATCCTGCCTTTAGTTTGGCAAAAATTCCTTTACCCTTTTCTTCTGAAAGAGCAAAAGGAACAACAATATAAAAAGTTTTACTGACGATGCTTGCCATTTGGACAAGGCCTTTAATAAACTGTAAGTACTCGGCTATTTGGATTCTTAAAAGTTCATTGGTTTGTTCTTTCTCTTTCGTTTCTAATTCTTGAAGATAATTATCAATATTAAGAGCTCGGGAAGAGACAATAATTTGAACTGAAAAATCCAAAGAATTTAAAAATGCCTGATATTGATGAATAATTGCATCCTGTTCTTCGATGGATTTTAGGGCGAAATTAATACTTGAGACCATCAGTACGGCTCTCAGGCTTCCGTCTTTTAGGGTAATCACTCCTTCTTTTATGTCGGCAATATTAAGGTGTCTTTGGGCGCTTTTGGCTTGTTGTGAATTTATTGAATTTTTAGACATAGTGTTTTAATTCAAATCTCAAAACTTAAAGTTCAAAGCTATAGCTTAAAATTCAAAGTTATTCTTCATAAACCTCAGTTAAAATTCTTAATTTTTTAATTCTTAAATTTCGTTTAATAAAAATTAGAAAATAAAATAAAAAATTTCACTTTAGTTATTGGGATTTGGAACTTTTACTGAAAATTTTTAGCTTTAAGTTGTGGTTTTGCCGCTGACACTTCAAAGCCCTCCTCCGTAGCAGTGCAACTGCGGAGGATGGAGTTTTGGCGACGGAGCGGTTTTTGAGCTCTGCGTTTTGAGTTTTGGAAGTTATCGATTATTGTTTAGCGCTGTCCGTGTATCTAATATCCAAGCCAGTTCTTTGAGACGATTCTTTGAAACGACCTTTTGAGGAAGCTCTTTCTTGGTTTTTTTAATCGCCCTTTTAATTTCCGGCCGAAAGATTTCTCTTTTCCAAATATAAACGTGTGGGCTAGTGAAATATTGGAGAGCGGCTTTAAAATAATCGCTAAGAGGACGTCCTTGGGGTTTGTAAAAAGCAAATGCTAATGAAATAACTATAGTGGGAACAGCAATGAAGATAAAAAGACCCATATCACAGGTTAGTTGAGCAACAAATAAAATTCCTCCGCCGGCAAGAAGCCAGAGCGTTTGTTTTCCGGTTAAAGGACCGACGATTTTATCTTCAATGCTAATAAATTGCGGAACGCTGTATTGCATAAATTGATTTCCAATTTCCAATTTTGAATTTTGATTGAATTTCTAAATTCTAATTTTAAAACATTCAAAATTGATTAGAAGTTCAAAGTTAGAAATTTAAAATTGTATTAATTATTTATTTCTTAAATATTTCTTTTATGTCTTTCCTCATCGTTCTCATTTCTCTTTCAGAAGCAGCTTTAATATTTTTGTACTCTATCTTTGGTTTGTTTTGATTGGTTGTATTCTGCTGTTCTTTTTTTGATTCTAGGGCAGTTTTTTTCTTTTCAGTTTTTTGTTTTTGGAAAACTGTTTCTGGTTTTTTTATTTTTTCAGATTCTTTTTGAGGCTTTGGTTTTGTAGGAGGTAAGACCGAGGGAATATCTTTTAATTTAACAGTTGGAAAAGTTATTGGTTTCATTTCGTCATAAAAATGGAGCAATCGGTGAAGTTGATTTCTTTCTTTTTCAGAAAGATTTTTCGCATTGCGGTTTTGATTTATGTAATTGAGCCGTTGGATATTCGGCTGTTTTTCTATTCCAATTTCACGATCGTAATCCAAAAGCCAGTTTTTAACAAAAGGTTGTTTAGTTTCTATTTCGTCTTTAACTTTTATCTGCTTGTTGCCAATTTTTTCTCTATTTTCTTTAAGTGCTCCGTATAAAATTTCTCTTAAGTCATCTCTGATCACTTCTGGCAAAACCATCAGCCGTGTTTCAATTCTTTCTTCAATGTCTGTATCAGGGTCATCAAGAGCTTTGATAAAATAATTTTGAACTAATTCTGCCACTTCTTCATACCTTAATAAAGGTATACTGACTATTTTTAATCTGATGATTAAATCATTATATTCAGTATAAAATTCTTTTGCTTCATCTTTGAATCGAGGCATTTTTTTTAATTGGGTGGTAAGTTTTCTTGCCAATTCTAAAGCTTCTCTCATATCTTGATGAAAAATAAAATCCTGTGCTTGTTCTTTTATTTCTTTAAATATGGATTTGTCTTTGAGTTGTGATTCAGTGAGAGAATAAATGCTATTCATGTTTATAAAAGTATTATTCTAAATTTCACGCCGTGTCGCAATTTCATATAAAGGGATTGTAATCCATTGATTCAGTCGTCCATGACTGAACCTTAATGTTTTGTTGTCGTAAAAACTAAATCTATGGTTCAATCGGGGCGATTAAACCAACGGGATGGAGCCGAATTGTAAATTATCACCGGCTTGCATTCTGGTTAATTGTAAAAAGTAAGGCTGTTGGATATCTAACGACCTGCATTCTGGCTCCAATCTGTGATTGGAGCCAACAGGGATTATGATTTAATCGTCTATGATTGAATCAACAGTTTATCCTAAAGCATCATCTATTTCTTTTTTTAATTCATTAATTCGTGGACCCAAAGCTTTCATTTCATTTATACTTAGTTTTTTTATTGCTTGTTGTATTTTCTTTAGCTCCTTGGCTTTAGCTGCTTTTACCCAATATAAATCTGCTTTAGTTAATTGTTGAGCAATTATTTTCTTACCACTTTCACTTAATTCATAAGTGTTAGGAGCAGTTTCATTTACAAATGTTCTAGCATCTAAGGTTCTCCATTTTGTTCTTGGTTCAGTTGAACCAAATTTTTTAGCCGATTCATTTATATATTCTTGATTAGTTGCATAGCGGTGTTTTCCATCTTTATATTTAACCGCGCCCCAATAAGCATAATTACCTTTGCTTTTTTCTAATTCTGCTATATCTGAAGCCAAAATAGCTGAATTCTTTTTTCCAATTAAAGGAGCAAATTTTTCTTTCATCATTTTTTGGAAATCTTCTTGAGTATTTTTATAACCTAATCTTTTAAGAACGGTATCTGTGTTTCCAGCAGAAGCTAATTTTCGAGCGATAGCTTCGGCTTTTGCCGAAAGCCCGTTTTCAATCGCTTTATTTAACATATCAGCTAACTCATCAGGATTATTACTTATTAAGCTTTTCATTTCTTGAGATACTTGGTTTAATTCAGCCAATCTTCTATAATCAGTCTTTTTTCCGCCAACACGATTTACCAAATCTTGAAGTCGTCCAGCTGGAACACCATAAGCCTCAGCTTCTTCTTGAGCTTCATGAGCCTTCCATGCTCTTCTCCAAACTTCCGGGCTGGTATATCTAACGAGCCCCTGTTTACCTTTAGCTATTTTTTCAAATCCAACTCCAATGCTTTTAACAATTTTCTTGTCGGATGCTTTCATTTTTTTAGTTAGCCGTTCAGCCCCAGGAATTCTGCCTCCTTTAGCCAACCATCTATTTGTAGCCCCCTTAGTTATTCTTCCTAACGCAAATCCGCCGGCAATTCCAGCTCCGACCGTGGCGCCGTAAATTATTGACGCTCCTATAATTCCCATTTGGCGAGTTGCGGCAAGACTGAATAGAAGCATAAAGATAACGACAGCAAAAGGAATGGCGTTAGTAAAGGCAGTAGAAAGGTTGCTCATATCATAATTTCCAGCATTTGGGATATTAAGAGAAAGATTAGAAACGCCAGAAGCAGGATCAAAAAGTTGTTGAGCCATTAGGCTTGATATCCAGATAAAGAAGACAAAGATCGGGCCGACCATCGCGTAATTGATTAATTTTTCAGCCCAGGATGAAAAATATTTTTTTGTTGAGGGAAGCGTCCAAAGCAGAAAAACAGCCGGAGAAAGAATAGTTAAAATACAAAGCATCGTCAAGCGAATCAGCATAAATGCGGCCATCGCAATATAAGTAAGGGCTAAAAGCCAGCTGAAAATACAAGCTCCAGCCGTGCCAACTGCGTCTGGAAGCTCTGGCCAGCCTATATTGTCAGGACGATAGTATGCGGCAGCGTCCGAAACAATTTTAGCTAAATTTTCTCGAGTGCCGTTAAGTGTTCCTAAATTATTGTAAAGCTCATACATAAAAATCTGGCTGAAATCAATAACAACAAGAGTAATAATTTTACTGAAATTAACCAAGAAAATAGCAATGATCAGTGCTGGAAGCAATCTTTTTGCTTTATAAGCTTCAATTCTTAAAATAGTTCCAAAAGCAATTAGAAGGAGAATTAGAATAAAGAACATATTAGCTAGATCCCGAATCGCTCTCCAGCCGATATTAATGAATCCTTCAGGCGTGTTCCAAGTGCCTAATGTTGCCGTGTAAATTCCCGGTTGTATAGTTTGTTCAAGAATACCAGAAGCAAGGTAAGTAAAAACCCAGGCTATTAAAATAAAAATATAGGAAACAGCCCAAATAATCGGGGCAATAATATAATCAAAGAAATTATTCACTAGCCAATCAGTAACAGAAAAAGCATTTGCATAATCTGTCGGTAGAATGATCCCCAAGCCAATTATTACAGCCAATAAAAAAACCCAACCCATCTTTTGAAAATTAAAAGAAGACTGGATTTTCGAGAAAATCTTTAATTTTTCTAATAATTTTAATCTTCCACTCATTGTTTATATTATAACATAGAAATTGAAAAAAAACAATGCATATCCCCTTTTATTCTGTAAAAATTATGTATTCAGGATTTAGCGATTAAGCAAGCTAAAATTTTCAATTTTCAATTTTCAATTAATTTTCAGTCGCTTAATTTTTAAACAAAAAGCAATTTGTATGACAATTCGTAGTTTAAATATTATTTTTAAAATTTAAAAATTAGAAATTCAATGGAAATTAAGAATTAAAGATTAGAAATTTTGAACCTGATTTTCAACTTTACGCTTTAAATTCCTGAGTAATATATTTGTCAGTTCTAGCCATTTTTCAATACTTAATTCCTGCGCTCTTACAGTCGGATTCGTCCCGATTTTTAAAAGAATTTCCTTAATTTGTTTCTTTGAAATAGAAAGTTTTTCTGAAAGAGTATTAACAAGCTGTTTGCGGCGAGAAGAAAAACCAGCCTTAACTATTTTAAAAAGCAACTCCTTTTGCATTTGTGAAATTTGTGGAGTTGAAATTTGTGAAATTTTTAAAACAGCAAAATCAACTTTAGGAACGGGCCAGGAGGCGCGGCGCGGGACAAAATCAATAATTTCTGGTTTTCCATAAAATTGAACAATTATGGACAGGATATTCATTTGTCCCGGCTTGGCACAAATTCTTTCAGCTTCTTCTTTTTGGATCAGTAAGATCATTTCAGAAGGTTTACAGCGAAGATGAGGATACGTATCTTCATCTTCAAGAAACATTCGAATGGCTGGAGAGGTGAGGTAGTAAGGAAGATTGGCAACTACTTTGTAATTTTTCGTTACTTGAAGGCGACATTCACCAATATCGCCTTCTTGAAAGAATTTCAAAATATCCCCCTGTATAATTTCAACATTTTTATAACAGCCAGTGGTTTCTTTAAGAACCTCAATCATCTTTTTATCTTTTTCAATAGCAATTACATAGCCAGCTTTTTGGGCAAGTTTTTCAGTTATAGTGCCGACACCTGGTCCGATTTCAATGACTAAATCTTTTTTAGAAAGATCAGAAGCTTTGATAATTTTAGTTAAGATATTTTTATCAATTAAAAAATATTGACCTAATTTTTTGGAAGGACGAACGCTATGCCGATGAAGCAAGTTTTTAATTGTTTTAATGGATGTGAGTTCTATTGTAGTGATAAATCTGTTGATAAATTAATTCCAAATTATTTCAAAACTCAGATTACTCCAAATCAAATCCAAATTTCGAATGTTAAAATAAAATTGATTTTTATCATTTGGGTTTTGACATTAATTTGACATAATTTGGAACAATTTAGATTTGGGATTTAAAGCTTGAATTAAGCTTTAATATTTTTGCTATAATTGTTAGTTTTGAGAAATTTGTCAAAGTTGAAAAAGTTATATTATTTCTTCTACTCTAACATCTATTTTTCCCCTACTTAACGGTGCCAATTTCTTAAAGGCGCCGCTTGAAAGATCAATAATAATTGGCGGACGGAAGGCTCCAATATCATTAACTTTTACAATAACGCATTTATTATTTTTAAAATTAGTTACCTTGAGATATGTTCCTTTAGGAAAAGTATTACTTGCCGCGGTTAGTTTTTGAGGATTCCGTAGTCCTTTGGCATACCATGTAGCAGTGCCGGTCTGGATCTTGCCAATAGTGATTTTTGTTCCTTGGACCTCTATTTGATCTTGAGGCTTTGTTAAAATTTTTTCATTGATTAATTTCCGGGATATTTCTTTTCCGTTCTCATAAGTTATTTTAAAAATCTGTTCTTTCTCGCCCTGCTTTCCTTTTTGAATAATTTTATTTTCGCCCCAGCTGAGATTTTCGTCTTTCCGAATTATTTTTTTAAACGGAATAGAAATTTTTTCAGTGACAGTTTTTTCTGATACTCTAATAATTTTTATTACAATATCAGAAACAACAAAAGATTGAAGAAATGGTTCAACCCTGTCATTTTCTTTAAGAACTATATTTGCTTCATTTATTATTTCTTCTACTCGTCGGGCCGTTGTATAAATTTGTTTACTTTCTCCGTCAACAATTAAATTTACCGGGATAGCCCGAGTAATAAAAATTTGCGAGCCAGGGGTAATAATAGTTTCTTTTGAAGGAATAATAATGTCCTGAGGATTAGTTTGGATATTTAAAGATTCTAGGATATCTTTAATTGAACTTTCTTTGACTAATACTTTAAACTGGAGATTGTTGTAGTTGATGGTAATAGGGAAGGGATTATCATTATCCTTTTTTTGTATTTCCAGAGGATTTTGGGCATAACTAATTAAAGCAGCAGTAAAAAGTATTATCGAAGCTATTCCAAATACTTTGTTTTTTCTTTTATTCATTAGCTTAATTAACTTAAAGCTCAAAACGCAAAATTCAAAATTACAGCGTAGAACTCAGAACTAATAACTGAAGATTGTCACTCTGAGGGCATTAGCCTCGAAGAGTCCCATTACTCTACGGGATTCTTCGGTTTGCTTCCGCAAATCCCAGAATAACAGCAGAGCTGTCAGTTTTTAGCTTTGAGTTGTAGTTTCTGTCTACTGGCAGGCAAGTTGGATTTTGAGATTTGACTTTTGAGTTTATTATGTTGACTATCGGAATTTTTTGAGGAATGTTATTCAAACGAATAATAATCAATCAAATTTTCCGGAATATCCTTTAAAAATCTGGATGGCAGATTAGCCTGTTTGACGCCGCGG
>CAYSEG010000010.1:0-41032 GCA_964430135.1 uncultured Candidatus Saccharibacteria bacterium
TGATAAAATTTTATCAGGCAAATAAGGAGAAGGTAAAGGTTGTTTATCATGGATATGATCAGAAAGTCCAAAGTCAAAAGTCGCTCCGTTGCCAAAGCTCCGTCTTTCGCAGTTGCATTGCTACGGAGGAGGGCTTTGGAGCATCGGCGACAAAAGTTAAAAGCGTAATTCAAAATTCAAAATTTAAAAATACCAAGTACAGAATACAAAATACAAAATGTATTCTTTTCATTGGACGATTGGAAAAGCGAAAGAATTTAGTTCGTTTAATCCAAATTTTTAATCTTCTTAAAAAAAAATATAATATTTCCCATAAATTGATCTTAGCCGGAAAAAAGGGATTTGGCTTTAAGGAGATAAAAAAAGCTATTCAGAATTCTTCTTATCAGAGGGATATTTTTTTAAAAGGTTATATTTTAGAAAAAGAAAAAACCGATCTTTTAAAGAACGCTGATATTTTTGTTTTTCCTTCATTTTATGAAGGATTTGGTATTCCTGTGCTTGAGGCAATGGTTTCAGGTACCCCTGTAGTCTGTTCAAATGTTTCTTCTTTGCCAGAAATAGTAGGGAATGCGGCTTTATTGGTTGATCCTTTAGATGCTGATAAAGCAGCCGAAGCGGTTTATAAATTATTGAAGGATGAAAATTTGAGAAATAAAATGATTAAAAGAGGATTTGAAAATATTAAGAGGTTTAGTTGGGAAAAATGTGCGAGGGAGACTTTGAAAGTTTTAGAGGAGGCAGGAGAGGATTCTTCGTTGGTTCAATCGTCTACGATTGAACCGCAGATTTAGTTTTTCCTACGATCAAAACATTTCGGTTCAGTCGTCCACGACTGAACCAATATATAAAAGCTCAAAACTCAAAGCTCAAAACTTCCATCTGCAACGTTTGCGATGCGGGCAGGCAAAACCGCAACCTAAAGCTAAAAACTTTATAAATCTTAGTTTTAAGTTATGGTTTTGAACTTTGACTTTTGAACCTTGAGTTTATTTATATGAAAATCGCATTAGTTCATGACTGGCTAACATATTTTGGCGGAGCAGAACAAGTTTTAAAATCTTTTCATAGGCTTTTTCCAGAAGCCCCTATTTATACTTTGCTTTATGATAAAGAAAAAATGCAAAGATATTTCCCCAAAGCCAAGATCCGAACTTCTTTCTTGCAAAAATTTCCTAAATTTTTACAAGAGCGCAAAGGATGGCTTTTGCCATTTCTGCCGACCGCACCAGAAACTTTTGATCTAAGAGATTTTGATTTGGTTATTTCTAGTTCTAATTCTTTTGCTAAGGGGATTATTGTTAAGCCAAAAACAATTCATATTTGTTATTGTCATAGCCCGATGCGGTTTGTTTGGGATTGGTATTATAATTATTTAAAAGAACAAAAAATAGGCAGAGTAAAAAAATTTTTTGTTGTGCCTCTTTTGCATTATATTCGAATGTGGGACAGAGCTTCAGCAGACAGAGTGGATTATTTTATTGCCAATTCTAAAACGACTGCAAGAAGAATAAAAAAGTATTATAATAAAGATTCAAAGGTGATTTATCCGCCGGTGGATGTAAGTAAGTTAAGAGTTAATAGTCAAAACTCAAAGATTAAAAATTATTATTTAATTGTTTCGCGATTATCTCCATATAAAAAGATTGATTTGGCGGTAAGGGCGTTTAATAAGTTAGGCTTGCCGTTAATAATCATTGGTGAAGGGAGCCAAAAAAAATACCTGCAAAGGATTGCTCAAAACAATATTAAATTTTTAGGATTTCAGCCCGAAAAGATAGTCCAGGAATTTTATCAAAATTGTCAAGCTTTTATTTTCCCCGGCGAGGAAGATTTTGGCATCGCGGCCGTAGAAGCTATGGCAGCCGGTCGTCCAGTGCTCGCTTACAGAAAAGGAGGTTTGACAGAAACCGTTATCGAAGGCGTTACTGGAGAATTATTTGACGATCCGGTGCCGGAAGTTTTAGCTGATGGAGTAAGAAGAATAAGAGAACGGGAAGGGGGTTATGATCCACTGATTATTAAGAAACATGCGGAGAGATTTTCCCGAGAGAGGTTTGAAAATGAAATTAAGGAATTTATTAATGAAGTTAATTTCAATTTTAGGAGATAATTTTAAATATTAAGAATAAATTCAAAATTCAAAAGGTAAAATTCAAAAGTTTAGTTCAAAATTCAAAAGTTTTAATTAGAGATAATTTTAAATTTTGACTTGCCTGTCCGTAATGCTTCGCCAGCTCGCAGTAGATACAGCGTTTCTGGCGAGTATGGCGAGGCGGGGGGGTAATTTTGAATTTTGAATTTATTAATTCAGAAAATTTGCCAAACTTCAAAGAATATGTTAAATTAAGACTGAAAGACAAAATTATGCAAAATGATTTCAATTGGTCAATTATCGGGCATAAACGCATTGTCAATTTATTGCAAAAAGGCATTAAAAATGGAAAACTGGCTCATGCCTATTTATTTTCTGGAGTGGAAAATTTAGGAAAGAAGACCCTCGCTATTCAATTTATTAAATCACTTCAATGTGAAGCGGCAAGAAATAAAAGAGAAATCCCAAATAACCCCTCTTGCCTTTCTGTGGGCTATTGTGCCCGCAAAGAAAAGAATAAATATCTTTCAGAAGCTTCCACGGCAAGTTGCAATGTCGAAAGGTGGGAGGGCAAGATTCCTTGTGGCAGATGTAAATCTTGTTTAGATATAGAAAAAAGAATTCATCCCGATGTTTTAATTATTAAACCTCAGGAACAAATAAAAAAGAATATCATAAAAGAATCAGCTATAAATATTGAACAAATAAGAACTCTTCAACATCAGTTAAGTCTTTATCCTTATGCCGCGCCCTATAAAATTGCTGTTATTGATAAGGCTCATAAAATGACCAAAGAGGCAGCTAACTCTCTTTTAAAAACATTAGAAGAACCGCAGGGTAAAGCAATTTTGATTTTAATAACTTCGTCTCTTGAAGAATTGCCCAAAACTGTTATTTCGCGTTGCCAGATGATGAAATTTTTACCAGTCAGGACTCGGGAGATTGAAGAGGCGCTTATTAATTCAGGTATAGATTCTAAAAAAATACCCCAAATTGTCCATTTTTCAATGGGCAGGCCTGGAGTCGCTTTTGAACTATCAAGAAATCCCGAAAAATTTAAAGAGAAACTTCTCGTATTAGATAAGCTTAAAAATTTAATTGACTCTTCTTTGTCAGACCGGTGGAAATATGTTGAAGGGATTTCAAAAAATACTTTAAAGGTCAAAGATATTTTGGATCTTTGGATATTTTGGTTTCGTGGACTTCTGCTAACTTTTTTAAATCATTGCGATAAGTTATCATCGTCATTTGGTATGGAGTACACAAAATATGTTGGAAAATATAAAGCCAATAAGATAAAAAATATCATCGAGGCAATTAATAGAACCAATTTTTTAATTATAAATTCTAATGTAAATCCCCGCTTGGCATTAGAAGTTTTGATGTTTGAGTTATAAAATTAAACCATTATAAATAATAAATATGGATAAATTAGATGTTTTTAATCAATCTCAAATAAAAAAAGACATTCTGGAAGTTAGACCCGGCTGGATTGTTAAAGTTTATCAAAAAATAAAAGACGATAGCGGTAAAGGAAAAAAGAAATCTAAAAAATCTTCAGGCATGCGGATTCAGATTTTTGAAGGTTTAGTAATTGCCAAAAGAGGAGGAAAAGGTCCGAATGCAACATTTACCGTGAGGAAGGAATCTTACGGCGTGGGTGTAGAGCGGGTTTTCCCTTTATATTCTCCTTTGATTGAAAAAATTGAGGTGGTTAAAAAAACAAAAGTTCGGCGGGCCAAACTTTATTATATGCGCCAGCGTTCTGGCAAACGGGCGAAAATGAAAGAGATAGTTGAAAAGCCGAAAGCTTAACTTGTATATGGTATTTGGCGTGCAGTATTTTGTATAAGTATTATAATAAATGCTATATACGAGATACTAAACACAGAATTTGCTCGGGTGGTGGAATTTGGTAGACACGCATCCTTGAGGGGGATGTGGGCATTATGCCTGTGCAGGTTCAAGTCCTGTCCCGAGCACTGTAAAAATTCAAAAATCAAAGCGCAAAAGTCAAAAACACAAGTCAAAATTCAAAAAATAATCAAAATATTATTGTTACGAGTTTATAAATTGCGACATATTCTCATTATTAGTTTTTAGCTGGTTAATTGAACCAGAAAGAAAGGCGAGTAGTTCAGTCTGCCCGTCTGTCTAAATTTTTCAAAATTTTGGCGGGTAAAGCTGGAATGTTTCGTTTGTTCACTCACCCCATTAAATTTTATAGGGTGGCTGGCGCAGTGGTAGCGCGTCTCGTTTACACCGAGAAGGTCGTAGGTTCGAATCCTACGCCGCCCACCAAATAAAATTCAAAAATCAAAGCGCAAAAGTCAAAATTAACATCTCTATTGTCATTCTGGCTTTGTCAAATTTTTTAAAGAAAATTTGAGAAGGAAAGAATCCCGAATTTCTGCGGAATGCTTCATTATTCCTTATGGGACATTGTCCCTTACGGGATTCCTCAGGATGACGCCTTGTATCATTTAAAATTTTACATTATCATTTAACATTTTTTTCACTTATAAGTTTTATAACTTTTAACTTAATCCGCCGGGGTAGCTCAGGGGTAGAGCAATTGACTGAAAATCAATGTGTCGCCGGTTCAAATCCGGCCCTCGGCACCATAAAAAATTCAAAAATCAAAGCGCAAAAGTCAAGAATATAAATCAGAAGTCAAAACTTTTTATTTTATTGTTTAAAAATTAAATCATTGAAAATTTATTGAAAATTGAAAATTAGAAATTGAAAATTGTTCTTGCGGGTATCGTATAGTGGTTATTATGCGACCTTGCCAAGGTCGAGAGACGGGTTCAATTCCCGTTACCCGCTCAAAATAAAACTCCTTTATTTAAGACAGAGTCTTAACTTCGTTAGAAACGCGTATCGCGCTTAACTACGATTAGTTTATAGTATAGATAGCTTTCATAGGTCAGTGAGTTTCTAGGGGTTGACAGCTTTTAGCTAATTTGTTAAGATTTCCCGATATCCTTAAATAAGGAGTTTTTTTATTTTTGAGAGAAATTATGTGTAAAATCAATTATAATAGTTTAACCTTTTTGGCTTTAATAAGCCTTATTTCTAATTTTTCTTTTCCGCAGTATAGTTTAGCGAGTAATCCCGGCGATTTATCAGTCAGCCAAGCAAAGATTAAAAGGAGAATTGAGATAAATGGAGGATATCCGTCTGTTTTTCAAGGAAATGTTTTAATTCAGTTAAATAGTCCAATTACTCCAGTTAGAGCAAATAAAAAAGCAGTTGAAAAAACTGCTTCTGAGTTCAAGAAGTCTGATAAGACTGTCTGGGTTGTAGCTACGGCTTATTCAAGCACGGTTGATCAATGCGACGCGAATCCTTTTGTTACTGCCTCGGGAGTGAGGGTTCATGATGGAACTTTGGCGGCTAACTTTTTAAAATTTGGCACTCGGGTAAAGTTCCCCGCTCTTTATGGTGAGAAAATATTTATTGTTGAGGATCGAATGAGGGATTCGGCGCGGAGGAAAGTTGATCTGTGGTTTCCAACCAGAAATGATGCGATTGCCTTTGGAATAAAAAGAGTCCAAATGGTTATCTTGGACCTTTGAAAATTTTTAATGACTTTAATAATGATTTGGCCGGGATTTATGTTTTTGCAGACATTTTTTCTGTCGTTATTTTTGTTTCGAAAAAAACTAAAAAAATAACTCCTATCCCGGCCAGAATTAAATTCATAATTCTAATGGTTAGGCTAAATGCGACTCCAGAACTTAGGCTTAAACCGAAAAGAGAAAAGATAAATGCCTGGCTTATTTCAAAGGTTCCCAGAGAGGCCGGAATAGGAACAAGATAAACCGCGTTCATCAAAGCATTGATTGAGATTATTTGTCCTATTCCCAATTTATTTCCTAAAAATATTACAGTAAGCCAGCAAGTAAAAAGAAAAAGCAGAATCTCGACGACTGCCAGAAAGACAGCTTTAAAGAGTCCTGTTTTTTGATATTTAAAAAAACAAGAAATATCTTTTTCAACATCAGCGATATTTGTTTTAATTTTATTAATTGCCTTAATTTTATCCAGGCAAAAAGCTTCAATTAAAAAAATAAAAAATCCTTTGCCGCCCGAGCCCTTATTCATCGTTTGGTAGTAAAAAAACAAAAGAACGATTGAGGAGATAATTCCTACTGAAGCGAGAAAAAAAATAATATTTGCCGGCAAAGTAAAATGATTCAACAGAATTATTATTCCAATAATAAAAAACACAAGGGCAATGCTTAAAAAAATAACGTCTTCTATGATAATTGAGGCGATTGTTCTTCTTATCGGAATTTTTCCTTCTTTGCTTAAGATATAGGCTTTAAATGGCGCTCCGCCGGCTAGAACGCAAGGAGTAAGATAACTTATAGCTGTTCCTGCGGTTTTTGAAATAAAAACTGTTGAAAAGCTGAAAAGTTGGGGGTATTGTGTTTCAATGATTACTTTTAACCTGAGGGTGCTGACTATCAAACCTAAAAGGAAAAGTCCTAATAAAATAAAAAAATTCCAGAGAGAAAGTTCTGAAATGGTTAAAGAGATATTTTTTAGACCTACTTCTTTTAGGGCAGCGGCAAAGAGGATAAAACCAAGCCCAAAAGAAAGAAAGATGAGTATATATTTTTTCATAAATCGCGAGAAAATTTCTTTTCAATATTTTCACGATGGATCGTATTGTACGAGCAGAAAGGAATAATTCTTCCATCGGGGACCACATAATGGATTCCGCAGCGCTTAACCCTTTCGAGGTCAAAATTATAAGCGTCCTGAAAGTGCATTGTTCCAATAAAAAGGGTTTTTCGATGAAATTCACCTAAAGCATCTTTGGTTCCGTTTTTAAAGATGTTTATCAGCATCTTTGTTATATCTATACTTTTTGGTGCTTTTTCTTTATCAATGAGGCGAGGGAGAATTTTGACCATTTGGCTGATTATTTTTGTTTTGTCTATTTTTGGAAAAGCAGATTCCTTAAGTTTTTGCGCTGAAGCTTCAACAAAGTTGAATAATTTTTCTACATCAACAAATCGTGTTATTGGAATAAATTTACTGCTTTCTGTAAAGACATAAGTTGCAGCGCCGCAATGAGGATGGATGGTAAACTCTATTTGCGGTTTTTTCTTCCATGCTTCAACAAAATGGGAAAATGGAAGGACAGAACTGACTGGATAAAAGTCATTTGGAGAAATTTGGCAGTCAGTTTGTTCGCTAAGCAGTTTAAGCGTTTCGGGAATGGTAATTCTCATTTGTTTAAGTTCTTCTTTTTCAACCCTTCCAGCGAATGATATTGGTTGGAAATTTACTCCCTTAACAACATCTAAATTTTTTCCGGCGAATTTAACAATATCTCCTATTTGGTCGTCGTTTGTCCCTCGGGCTATTGTTGGCACTAAAACTATGCTGTTAAGTCCTACTTTACGGCAATTTTCTATTGCCGCCAGTTTATTCGGCAGGGCGTTAAATCCTCTGATTTCTATATAAGTTTTTTCTTTTAATCCGTCAAATTGCAGATAAATCGTGTCAAGCCCCGCGTCTTTTAATTTTTGGCAAAGTTTTAAATCATAAGCTAACCTTTTTCCGTTGCTGGCAATTTGAACCTGGACAAATCCTAAATCTTTGGCCATTTTTATAATTTCTGGAAGTTCTTTTCGTACCGTTGGTTCACCTCCTGAAAATTGGATTGCCGGACAGGGAACTGGCTTTTCGTTTCTTAGAGTTTCCATCATTTTTTTGATTTGTTCCATCGTTGGTTCATAAACATAGCCGGCTGCCGCGGCATTAGCAAAGCAAATTGGGCAGTGTTGATCACAGCGGTTAGTTAAGTCTAAATTTGCCAAGATTGTTGTTGTATTGTGATTTGGGCATAATCCGCAATCATACGGGCATCCCTTCTCTTTTTTTGTATTTGGATTTTCTAATCCTTTTCCGTCAGCGGCAAATTTCTTAAATTTTTCATAAAGCGTTTCATCTGACCAGTAAGTATCAAAAAATTCTCCATGTTCTGGGCATTTTTTTTGATAGAGCACTTGGCCGTTTTTTTTGATAATTTCAGCGTCAATAACTTTAAGACAGACCGGACACAGAGATTTTGTTTTTTTTGTTTGCATAGATTTTTATTAAATATTTTAAGAGTTAAGCATTTATTTCTCGGATTCATATTTCTTAAAAGCAATTTTTAACCAAGGCGTATATTTTTCCGGATTTGCGCTTAAGTCTTTTTTAAAACTTTCAATATCCATCCATCGGCATTCGGAAATTTCTTCAGGATTAGGAGAAACTTTACCTGAAATTTTTACTTTAAGAACAGCGCAGATTTCATTTTCCGAACCAATGTTTTTATAAGGAACTTGATAATGAAATTTAAATAAATATTTTACATCTTTAGTATTTGTCCTAAGCTCTTCAATTATTCTCCGCTTAGTCGCTTGCTCTTGCGATTCTCCTTTTTTTGGATGAGAAGCGATTGAACCATCCCAAAAATCAGGCCATAATTTTTTTGATTTGCTCCGTTTTGTCAAAAGAAATTGCTCTTTTTCGTTAAAAACCATTGCCAGAAACGCCCGATGTAAAATTCCTTTTCCTTGATGCGCTTTTTCTTTTGAAATTTCTCTGATTATACTGTCATTTTTATCTACTTGTAAAATTAGGTCCTGCATAGTTTATTTTTTAGACAGCTATAAATTTTTCCTTGTTGTAGAATATAATTTTTCGGAAGCCCAGTCTCTTAAGATATTTTACCACTTCTTTTTGATTAGTAAACCCCCATTTTTTTCTATTTTCTAAATCATTTATTCCGTCGTTGTCTCCCAATATTTTATCGTAAAGCCGGTAAAGAGCAAAGGGAATGTTTTTACAAGAGAGACCTGATATTGGTTCTGTAACAATAAGCGTTTTTGTTCTTTTTCTCGCTTCACGGACAAGCATTTTGTCTTGAGGAACTATATGATGGAGCACATCCGAAATAACGATTACATCGCTTTGGGGATATTCATTAAAATCAAAAATATTTTTTTTATAAACATTTAATTTTTTCGCGCGGCAATAATTGACAAATTTATCGTTCAGATCCCAGCCAATATAAGAACAACTTTTGTCTAAATAATCCGCCAGTATTGCTGTGCCGCATCCCAGCTCGAATACTTTTTTGTTTTTGTTAATCATTTCAGCGATAATTCGGTATTTTTTGTTATTTTCTTTTCCCCAAAGACAAAGAAAAAAATTGTAAATTTTTGGTATATGATAAGGAAGTGCAACCATTTTATTTTTGTTATCAAAAAGCTTTAAATTTCAATAAATTTATTGAATTTTTTATTGATATTTGTCTCTTTGATTCCCTTTGCATAATGAAGAGGAAGCCGAAAAAATAATAAAAGTAAAAATAAGTAATAATTCCATATATCAATAATACAGTATTTTCTTATCGCTCCAAAGCATAATACGCAAACTGCAAAAAGCAAGATTAAATAAATATAACTTATTTTCAGCCCGATTTTTATCACCGTGGTTTTTGTGTTTCTTAAATCGTCTTTATAGTCAACTATCTGATGGATTAAAAGTTCATTTGCAGTTATAAGGGCAAATAAAATTCCAATAAGTATTGACGTTAAATCAAGATTTCCTTGGGCCAGAGTTACTCCGGCTAAAAATGGGAAAAATCCAAACATAAATCCGTGGGTAGCGAGATCTAAAATAAATCTTTCTTTCAATCTGATAAATTTTATTGAGTAAGAAGTGGAAGCAGCAAGACTTAATGTTACAAAAATAAAGCCAATGAAATTTAATTGAATAGCCAAAATAATAGAAATTGATAATAAAATTCCTAAAAGCATTAAAGTTCCCTTTTTAGTTGCAAAACCTTGAGCCAAAGGATTTTTATTTGATTTAATTTTTCCTTGGTGTTTTTTGTCAATTTCTACATCAAAATAATTGTTTATAGCAAAACTGTATCCAGTAGCGCAAAAATAAATTATAGCGACAAGGAGAAAGTTTTTCCATGAAGCATTCGCCAAAAAAGCTCCTATAAGAGGTATCCAAAAATAGGATTTTATCCAGTCATTAATTCTTAACATTTTAAAATAATAATATATAGCAGTCATATTTTAAATTTTTTGAGTCCTTTCTCCTTTCTTTCCAAATAGTAATTCCCGTTTTCGCGGGGATGATAAAAGAGAAATATTTTTATTTAAAAATATTTTGGAATAAAATTGAATTTTGTTTTAATTTATTTTCTTTCTCTTTTTGGCTGATCGCTCTTTTATAAAGAGAAAGTAATTTTTTTGTTGAATTTTCAATAGAAAAATATTGAGCTTTCCTTTTTGCTTTCTTTGACATTTTTTTTCTTAAATTTTCATCCTCTATGATTTTTAAAACAGCTTGAGCAAAATCATCAATGTTATTAGATGTTAAAAAGCCATTTTCTCCATTGGTGATAATATCTTGTGCTCCTTTTGCTTTTATGCTAATGATTGGAATTTCGCTTGCCATCGCTTCGATAAAAATTAAACCTTGCGTTTCCGTAGAAGAACTGAAAAGGAAAATATCCGCCGCAGAATAACATGATGACATTTTCTGACTTAAGACTTTGCCGGTAAAAATAACTTTTTCATTTATGCCTAATTTAATGCTTTCTTTTTTCAGCTTTTCTTTTTCTGGGCCGTCACCAACAATCATAAAATAAGTATTCTTTTTCTTTTTGTTTATTTTTTGGAAAGTTTTTAAAAGAAAAGAAAGATTCTTTTCCGGGGCCAAACGCGAAACGGTTAAGAGTAAGATTTTATCCCGTCCTATATTATATCTTTTCCTTATTTTTTCTCCATTTTCAGTTTTTTGAAATTTATTTATATCAATCCCCGACGGGATAACAAAAATCGGTTTTTTGACTTTATATTCTAAAAGTAAATTCTTAACGCTTTTAACTGGCGCAATGACCGCATCGCAGGAATTAGCGTAAAGCGTTGAGAGAAGGCGGGTAAGCGGTTTTGCTATTTCTTGCGGCAGGGGTACATAGTGAGTGTAAAGATCGTAACGAGTATGGTAGGTGAAGATGAGAGGGAGTTTAAATTTTTTAGCATAGTACCAGGCAATCTGCCCGGAAAGAAAAAAATGATGCGTATGGATAATATCTAAATTTATTTTTTTTACTATTTTCCCGATTCTGGAAGAAGAAATAATTGGCAAGGGATAGGAAATTTTATAATTAAGATCTATTGATTTAAATCTAAAAACATTAGGATTTTTATCTTGATAGTTTGGATATTTAGCAGCAAAGATAAAAACATTATGATTTTGTCTTTCTAATTCTTGACGGTAATTTTCAATCGCTGAAGTAACGCCGCTAACAGCCGGCAGATATGTATTTGTAAAAAAACCGATATTCATGCTAGAATAAATTCAAAATTCAAAAATCAAAATGCAAAATAACAAATCAAAATTCAAAGTTTCTACATTCCATATTACTGTTTCATATTTTAAACATTTGATTTTTATCTTCGGCTTATAACCAATTTTATAATTTCATCAACTGATTTTTTGGGGTTCCATTTTTTGGTTTTTCTAAATCCTTTTTGAATAATAGAATTATCCATTATCCCAATAATAAGATGACTAATTGTTTTACTTGAAAGATTACTAAGTATTTTTTTCTTTGTTTGTCCTTCTTTAATTATTTCTTCAAATTTTCTGGCAATCTTGTGTTGTAATTTTTGGGTAAATTTCATTGCTTGATTGTCTAAGCGTGATATTTTTTGAAGAGTTTCCTGAATTGGGTTTTTTTCTTTTAAGGAAAATTCCAAATAGGCGGTTAAAAGTGCGCGAAATCTTTCTTCAAAACTGGCTTTTAGTCTAATTGGACTATCTAATCTTTCCAAAAGCGCTTCAAAAGATTTTTGGATGGTTTCAAGATAAATTTCTCTTTTATTTTTGAAATGATAATAGAGAGCCGGTTTGGTAATTTTTACCTCTTTGGCAATTTCGCTCATTGAAACAGCTCGGTATCCGTATTTAGAAAAAAGATTCTTAGCTGCATTAATAATTTTCTCCTTCGTGTCGTATAGAGTTGAGATTGTTTTTTCTTTGGTTGTTGACATAAGCAAGAAAATGAAAAACTGAAAATGAGAGATGTAAAACGGTAATGTAAAGTCTAAAATTTTAAATTTTGATTTGTCATTTTTAATTTATGCTGACCGATCGGTAAGTACATTACAAAAGATAATCCCTCTTGAAAGTATTGTCAAGAGGGATTTGTCCACAGGTTGTTTTAATTTTATTCCTCTTTCGGCCGATACTGGAGCGCTTCGGCAATGTGGGAGGTTTGGATTTTTTCTTCACCGGCAAGGTCGGCAATTGTCCGGCCTATTTTTAAAACTTTGTGGTAAGCCCGAGCTGAAAGACGAAGGTGATTAACTGCCGTTCTTAGTAAATCTAAGGTTTTCTTGTCAATTTGGCAAAACTTTTTAATATGTTGGGGTTTCATTTCGGCATTTGAAGCGAGGTTTTCTTCTTTAAATCGTTTTAATTGGATGTCGTGTGCTTTTTGGACGCGAGATCTAATAGTCTTTGAAGATTCAGCTACTTTTTCAGAAGTTAATTTGTCAAATTTAACTCGGGGAACTTCGATATGCATGTCTATTCGGTCTAAAAGAGGACCGGATATTTTCTTTTTATATCTTGAAATTTGCGAGGGGGTGCAACGGCATTCTTTTTCTGGATCATTAAGATAGCCGCAAGGACAGGGATTTTGTGAGGCAATCAAGGTAAAGGAGGCCGGGAAAGTGAGAGTCATTTGGGCGCGAGAGATAGTAACTGCTCCATCTTCCAATGGTCCGCGCAGAGCCTCTAAAACATGTTTTGGAAATTCTGGCAGTTCATCTAAAAATAAAACGCCGCGATGAGCTAAAGTTATTTCTCCGGGATGGGGAAACTGTCCGCCGCCAACAAGAGCCACTTGGCTTGATGAATGATGGGGGCTGCGAAACGGCCTTTTGGTAATTAAGGGCTGGTTTTTGGGGAGCTTGCCGGCAATGCTATAAATTTTAGTTACTTCTAAGGCTTCTTTTGAGGTTATTGAAGGAAGTATTGAAGGCATTGCTCGGGCTAAAAGAGTTTTTCCGGCTCCAGGAGGACCGGTCATTAAAACATTATGAGCGCCGGCCGCGGCAATTTCCAGAGCTCTTTTAATATGTTCTTGTCCTTTGATAAAAGCCATATCTATTTCAGCGGCGACCTCATCATTTGTCTGAGTAATGCCTTTGCCTTTTATAGAATTGATTCGCTCTTTGCCGGAAAGATGAGAGGCTAATTGAGGCAAAGTTTTGACCGGAATAATTTCTAAATCTTTTACTAAATTTGCCTCTTGAGCGTTAACTTCGGGAATATAAATTCTTTTGAACCTTTTTTCTTTAGCAAAAATAGCTCTTGGTAAGATTCCTTGAGTGTGACGGAGTTTTCCATCTAAAGCTAATTCTCCAATAAAGAGACTATCTTTTGGATTTAAAAAAAGCTGACCAGAAGCCGCGAGTATTCCGACAGCCATTGCCAAATCATAAGCAGGTCCTTCTTTTTTGAGATCAGCCGGCGCCAAATTAATTGTTAGACGAGTTGTTGGAAAATGAAATCCGCTGTTTTTAATTGCTGCTTTAATTCTTTCTTTTGCTTCTTGAATTGCTGTATCCGGGAGGCCTACAATAATGGTATTGCCGAGTCCCGGCGATATATCAATTTCAACCTCAACTTCTTCAACATTAAGGCCAATAACCGCGCAAGAGAGTGTTTTTGCGAACATACAAAAAATTCAAAAGTCAAAACTCAAAATTACCCCCGCCTGCCTTCCCTTAAATATTTATATCCTTTTTCTTCCATTCAATAAACTTTTTAGAAATTCATTCATAAGAGCGATCTAATGGACGGGAAGGCGGGCGGGCAAATCAAAATTCAAAAATGAATTATAAAACTTTTGGCTTTTAAATTGAACTTTTAATTTTTGACTTTTGAATTTTGAGTTTGCTTTAGTTGTTTGCTATTAAAGTTTCCTAATTTTATTATCTTTCTTAAATTATAAAATCGTTTTCACTTTTACATATCCTTCTTTTATTTCCGGCACATTTTCTAAAATTCTCTCTTTTGTCTGTTTGTCTGGATATCTTTTTTCGTCTTTTCTCATTATATTTTTCAGTCCCGTTATTTGATCCTCTTTGCTGTAAGATACTATTTTTCTTGTCCCAAGTTCGTCTAATTTTTTTACATAATCTAAAATAGCGGAAAGATCCTTAGAAAATTTTTCTTTTTCTTTCTCGTCAATTCCAAGACGAGCTAATTTTGCTATATGTTCTATTTGCTGTTTAGAAATCATAATTTAAAATGATTTACGATTTATGAATCAAGATTTAAGAATAAGAAAAGTATTTATAATTCATAAATCTTGAATCATAAATCACTCTTTTTCCATTACCACTATCTCCATTTCTTCCTGTGGCAAATTCTTTTTCTTAATAGATAATTTAGGAATTGTTTTTTTGGCTGAGGCTCCCATTTCTTTACAGAATTTATCTACGCTATCAAGATTAATTGTGAGCCCGGGAATTTTGTAATGCATCGGAATAACAATCTTTGGCTCAATTTGATTTATAACTTCATCAGCTTCATTCCAACTGATGGTGTAGCGTCCTCCCACCGGAATCATTAAAATATCTATTTTGCCTATCTGTTCCAATTGTCCGGCTTCAAGAATGTGTCCTAAATCTCCTAAATGGCAAAGGTGGATATCTTCGGCTTCAATAACATAAATAGTATTTTTCCCTCTAAGAGCGCCTTGTTTTTTGTCATGGAAAGAAGAAATTCCTTTGATGGATACTTTTTTGATTTCGTATTCACCGGGACCGTCAATAATAAAAGGATTGTCTTTAATAATACCTACATTATTGTGATCGCGGTGTTGATGGGAAACAGTTACAATATCTGCCCTTGTCCGAGGGGGCTTCAAACCAATACTTTTATCAAAGGGATCGGTGATAATTATTGCTTGCCTTTCTGGTCCTTTTCCCGTTGAGACAGTAATCTTAAAACAACTTTGTCCGTACCAAATGATGTTCATAAATGGAATTTAACAAATTTCTTAAAATCTGTGAAGTATCACAGAGATAATTATAGAAAAAGAAATTGTGAGTTTTAAAAATCCGAAAACCAAAACACCAGATTCCAAATAAATTCAAAATTACAATAATCAAAATTCAAAACCGTTTTGAATTTTGAACTCGGTGCTTACTTGGAATTTGTGATTTTGAATTTGTAATTTTTTAGTTTTAGCAAAATATCAAAATTTACATTTTATTAAGAGCTTTTTAGCTAAATTTATAATATCACAAATTAGTCCATTTGCCAATAATTTCAAAAGTGCTATAATATAAATAAAAGGGAAAAGAAAAGAAAATGTGAAATTACCTCGTTGGTTCAATTGTCTCGATTGAACCATAGGTTTAGTTTTTTAGTAATCAAAACATTAAGGTTCAGTCGTGGACGATTAAACCAACAGCAGATAGTTATTCGTGAACGGGATGGAAAAGAAACCCCAAAAAAAAGGGTTCAAATCAGAGGCTTAAACCAACGATAATACTCTGAACAAAAATCAATTTAGGGTGCTACGGTTTCATTTGGCTAATAGCCTTTAATCATAAAAAGGAGAAAAATTATGAGATTCATAAATTTCCAAAATAAGAAAATTATAAATAAAAAGGAAAAGATATTATTAATTAGCGGTTTAATTATGTTAATTAGTTTCTTGGGGATTTTAGGAGAAATAGATAGAGCAGAAGTGCAAGCAGCTGATTGTAGCTCTTCATTTACTGCTGTTTCGGGTGACGGTCCTGATATTACGCAGAGTGGAAATGATTGGTGCGGATGGAATACTCCTCCGGGATGCACAGGAGATCCTTGTGATACTTATGTAGGATCGGGTTCATATTCATTTTGTTCGGGTAATACGATGCAAAGCTTTGAGTGCACTTGCAGTTTGCTTACTGGTTGTAATTGTACTAATTTCACAGAACAGACATGTGGCAGTTGTGCTGACGCTCAATATATTTATGCGTCTGATACATATCAGCCTGCTCTTTGTCTTCCAACTACTACTACAACAACAACAACCACTGTTCCAACAACAACAACTACAACGACAACTCCCAGCTCAACAACTTCTACAACAACTTCTACAACAACTTCTACAACAACTTCCGGTCTTTCAGGCCTTAATCTTCCCAGTAAATCCATCTCGGATATTATTGCTGATTTGGTTGATTGGCTTTTGACATTAGTGACAGTTATTGCTATTTTGATGCTTGTTATTGGCGGAGTTATGTACCTGGTAACCACCGGAGATGAGATGAAGCTTCAATTAGCCAAAAGAATTATTGTTTACGCTATTGTCGGCTTGTTTGTTTGCGGAATTTCCTATATAATTGTTAAGGCGATTGCTGATATAATAACAAAATAAATAAAATTTATTATTTAGTTGCTGAATTATTTTTTTGATTTTGAATAAATATCAATCCAAAGCCCAAAACAAAAAAGCTAAAATTACAACCAAAAAGCTAAAACTGATTTAAAGCAAAGAGCATATGAGTATTCCCTTGGACTTATAAAATTCATTGGTAAATTACCAAAAGATTTTTCTTCTCAGATTATAGTAAAGCAACTTTTAAGATCAAGCACAAGTATTGGAGCAAGTATAATTGAAGCTCATGGCTCAAATGGGCGTAAAGATTTTGCTAATTTTTCCACTTACGTTCTAAAGTCAGCCAATGAAACTAAATATTGGTTAGGATTACTTAGGAATTCTAAGAAAGCACCAAAAGAAAATGTTGAGGTTTTATTAAAAGAAACAATAGAATTGACTAATATTTTATCTACCAGTCTTATTACAATTAGGTACAATTAGAGGAAAGAAAACTTTTTGATTTTAATTTGTATTTTTTTGTTTTGGATTTTAAATTTTGGATTTTAAGATTATGTCAACTTTATCAAAGAAAACTAAAAATAAAAAAAATGAATCGATGAAAGAACAAATGAAAGAGATGCTTGCTAAAGCAAAAGCATTGCCGCGAATACCAAAGGTCGGAGATATAGTAGAGGGAAAAGTAATTGAGATTGGCCGGACTATGGTTTTTTTAGATTTAGGACCGATTGGGACAGGGGTCGTTATTGGAAAGGAGCTTGAGGATGGTTTAGGAACTTTTAAGAATTTAAAAGTTGGAGACAAAATTTCAGCTACTGTGCTTGACCTTGAGAACGAGGAAGGGTATGTGGAGCTTTCTTTTAGAGAGGCTTCTTTTGAAAAAGTTTGGGACGATTTGTTCCAAAAAATGGAGAAGGGAGAAATTTTAACAACTAAAATTTTAGAAGCCAACAAGGGAGGGTTGATGGTTGAAATAAATGGAATTGTTGGATTTTTGCCGGTTTCTCAATTGACCTTTGAACATTATCCCAGAGTAGAAGGGGGAGATAAAGAAAAAATTTTGGGAATTTTAAAGAAATATATTGGTCAGTATTTTAAAACAAAAATCATTGATCTTGATCGGGAAGAAGAAAAATTAATTGTTTCTGAAAAACAGGCTCAAATAAACTCAGAAGAAAAAACCATTGCTCAATTGAAAGTAGGAGATATTGTTGAAGGTAAAGTAAGCGGTTTAGCAAATTTTGGTGTTTTCGTAAGATTTAAATTTAAGGAAGTTGAGCTTGAAGGGCTCGTCCATATTTCAGAGTTAGCCTGGCATCTTGTTGAAGATCCGAAGGATATTGTTAAGGTAGGGGATAAAGTGAAAGTAAAAATTATTGGCATTGATGGGACACGTCTATCTTTAAGCCTTAAAGCCCTTCAAGATGATCTTTGGAAGAGTACGGTTCAAAAATATAAAGAAGGACAAAAAATCAAAGGAGAAGTGGTTAAGATTACTCCCTATGGGGCTATTGTTAAAATAGATGAACATATTCATGGCTTGGTTCATATTTCAAAATTTAATCAAGAGCAAAAGAAATTAGAAAATTTTTTAGAAGTTGGCAAAAACTATCATTTTAAAATTCTTACTATCAAATCCGAGGAACATAAGTTGGAATTAGACTTGGTAGATGGTAATACTGCAAAGGAATCATTACAATGAGTTTAAAGATTATCATTTGTTGGTGGCCAGGACAGGCTCTGCAATCATAGTTAGAGCAATGTTGCTGAAATCAACGGGATTGTTTCAAGACTGAAACCTTCGTAATGAGGGTATAAACAAAAAGGCGGGGATGTGCATCCCCGTCCTTTATAATCCTTAGTTCATTCTGTTGATAACCTGTGTATAACAAAAGTCAAAAGTCAAAAGCTAAAAGCCAAAACTAAATAGAATTTTTCTGATTCTGTATCATTTTTTGGCTTATTACAGCTGTTTTTTTTTATTTATTAGTTATAAACTCTTGACTAATTTAAAATTAGATGTTATACTTTTAACGAAACAGTGCGAGAAATTTGTTCGTAACCTGAGGTTATAAATAGATTCTTCTTACTGTTTAAATTCGTACCTAAAAACAAAAACAAAAATAAAATACGGAAAGATTTAAAACAAAAACAAAAATAAAAATAAAAAATCGGTACGATTTAGATGGTGGAAGATGGAACGGCAAACGCCGTTCAAAATCCCTCTATAATCCAAAATGTTTCTTGATGCCTTTCACCCGGGCTAAAGAAACTGGTTGTGGAGGGCTTAAGGGGTGCTGACGCCGTTAAATAATATAATATTGGGGCGTACCAGCGCCCCTTTACTCTATCAAAAGATTTTTTATTTGTCAATTTCCGTTAGAAACTCGTGTGGAGCATAAAATTCAAGCGAGTTATTTTAATTTATATTACCTAATTATAATTTTTCAAAAACATATATGTTTCTAATGTCTCTAAAGGGAGAGTCAGCCATTAAGGTTGTTTTTTTTATTTTGGTATGCTATACTCTTGATAGCTGACTAATTATTTAATTCAAAATTTAAAAAGTAAAATATAAAAGTTAAATTCAAAAGTCAAAAATTTGAATAATTTATTTTTGAATTTTTGACTTGCCCGTCCGCCTTCCTGCCCGTTAGATCGCTCTTATGGATGAATTTTCTAAAAAGTTTATTGGATGGAAGAAAAAGGATATAAATATTAAGGGAAGGCAGGTGGGGGGGGTAATTTTAGCTTTTGATTTTTGCATTTTAAATTTTTACTTATGTTGGACAAGAAATTCTTAAAACAGACTGAAAAAAAATTAAAGGAAAAAAGAAAAGCTTTAATTGAAGAATTGAAATATTTTGCTCAAGAAAACAGAAATGTGAAGGGGGATTTTAACACCATATTTTCGCAGATTGGTTCGCACCAAGACGAGAATGCTCTTGAAGTAGCTTGTTATGAGAGCGATCTTTCTTTAGAGCATAGCTTAGAGCTTGATTTACAATCAATTGAAAGAGCGCTTAAAAAGATTAAAAATGGCCAATATGGAATTTGTGAGAAATGTAAAGGCCAGATAGGCGTAAGGCGTCTGAAGGTTTTTCCAGAGGCAAGATTTTGCATGAAATGCATTAGGGGCAAAAAAAGAGAAAAGAATTAATGTCGTGTTTGAGTTACTGTAATAAAAAAAAATTTATAAAGACTGGGCTGTTTTTTGGAATTATAGTTTTTGATCAGACTACTAAATGGATTGCTCAAAGATATCTAAATGGAGAAATTTTTTTCGTCATTCCAAAAATTTTTTCCTTTAAATTATACCAAAATTACTCAACTATTTTAGGTATATATTTAAATCCTGTTCTGTTTTATATTTTTGTTGTTGTTTTTCTTTTGTTTCTTTTGGCAATTTATCAGAAGAATTCAAATTTTCTTTTAAAAGTTCCTAAATTGTATTTTGTTCTCGTGGCGGGCGGGGCAATAAGTAATATTATTGATAGAATTAGATTCGGCTATATAATAGATTTTGTAAGCTTTAGTTATTTTCAAAGCGAAGCAATTTTTAATTTGGCGGATTGCGCGATAGTCGCTGGAACAGTATTGATATCCTGGAAAATTTTAATTCGGCAAAAGTAAATTTTTATTGGATTCAACAAAATTCAAAATGCAAAAATCAAAAGTTAAAATTATAATGCAAAATTCAAAATTTCAAAATAAAATTGTTTTAATAAAAAATAACCAGAAAAAAATAAGAAAAATAAGCGATACTTATTCAATTAATAATTTACTTACTTCTGATATTACAAAACAAATAAGTATAGCTATCGGCAGTGCAAAAAATCATAAAGAGGTCACATTAAATAAAAAGAGTAATAGAGTTTATTATATTTTAAAAGGTAAGCTAATTATAAAATCAAAAGAAAAAGAATTTATCGGAAAAGTAGGTGATGTTATTTTTATTCCTAAAAACACGGAATATTATTTTGAAGGAGCTTTTAGCGCGTTAATAATAAATTCACCGGCATTCGAAAGAAAATATGAGAAGTCAAGATTAAATTTTTAAATTTTGATTTGTCATTTTGATTTTTGATTTTTTAATTTTGAATTTATAAATTATGGAACTTCATGACCTGACTATTATCCAGGCCAGTAAAAAACTTAAAGACAAAGAGATTTCTTCTGAGGAACTTACCAAGGCGCTTTTGGCCCGTATTAAAAAGATTGATAAAGATATTTTTGCTTATATTACTCTGACTGAAGAGTTAGCTTTAAAACGAGCGCAAGAAATTGATAAAAGAAGGACAAAGGGAGAAATTTTGAAGCCGTTGGCCGGAATTCCGGCGGCGGTCAAAGATAATATTTTGATTAAGGACGTAAAGGCAACTGCCGCCTCCAAAATTTTAAAAAATTATATCGCTCCTTATAGCGCTACGGTAATAAAAAAATTAGACAGCGAAGGAATGGTTTTACTCGGCAAGACTAATATGGATGAGTTTGCGATGGGCTCGTCAACAGAAAGTTCGGCTTATGGTCTAACCTATAATCCTTGGGATTATCAAAGAGTTCCCGGCGGGTCTTCTGGCGGGTCGGCCGCGGCAGTGGCTGCTTCAGAGTGTATCTATGCTCTCGGTTCAGATACTGGCGGTTCAATCAGGCAGCCAGCAAGTTTTTGCGGCATCGTTGGCCTTAAACCGACCTACGGGCGAGTCAGCCGTTTTGGTCTTATGGCGATGGGTTCTTCTTTAGATCAAATCGGATCTCTTACCAAAACCGTAGAGGATGCCCTGTTGGTCTTGAGTGCTATTGAAGGAAGGGATGAGATGGATTCAACAAGCGCGAAAAAGTTTTCAAGATTCAAGATTCAAGATTCAAGATTCAAGATTCAAGATTTAAGAGGAATTAAAATTGGCGTTCCTAATGAATATTTTACAAAAGGGATAGATTCTAATGTAGAAGAGGTTGTTCGCAGGGCAATTTTAAAATTTGAGGAATTAGGAGCTAAAATTAACGGGGTAAGTCTTCCCCATACAGAATATGCCTTGGCTTGTTATTATATTATTATGCCATCTGAGGTAAGTGCTAATTTAGCCCGTTATGACGGAATAAAATACGGCTATCGCAATGACCAAAAACCAGCAGAAAGCAATCAACAAGATTTATTAGATGTTTATTTAAAAACCAGACAAGAAGGGTTTGGAAAAGAAGTAAGGCGGAGGATAATGTTGGGAACTTTTGCTCTGAGCGCCGGCTATTATGAAGCTTACTATTTGAAAGCTCAAAAGATGAGAGCCCTAATAAAAAGCGATTTTGAAAAAGCGTTTGAAAAATTTGATCTTTTAGTGACGCCGGTTGCTCCTACCGCTGCTTTTAAAATTGGAGAAAAAGTGACTGATCCGTTGACAATGTATCTTTCAGATATTTTTACGGTGCCAGTCAATTTAGCCGGACTTCCGGCTATATCCATACCTTGTGGTTTCGTCAGGCCTAACGGCGAGGGGAAAGAAATGCCTGTTGGACTTCAGATCATTGGGAGACCGTTTGAGGAAGAAGCTGTTTTACAGGCTGCTTTTAACTATGAGCAAGCCACGCAGTGGCATCTGAAAAAACCACCTTTCTAAAATTATGCCAGAATATTTTTTGGACTATCTATTAGAAATCCTAAGTGATTTTTTGGAATCAAATATTGGAACAATATTATTTTTGTTTATAAAAATTTTCTTTGAGGTTTTTACGATCATTCTTTTTCTTGTCATTGTTATTCTTGTTATTAAAACTCGTCCCGCTAATCTTATTCAAAGGACTATCGAAGGAGTAGAGGCTGCTCAATTGGAAAGAGAAAAATTTCAAAGAAAATGGAAATCCGTTATTGAAAAATTGGAATTGAGAGATGAAGAAAATTTAAAGTCAGCCGTTGTTGAAGCTGACCAACTTTTAGATGAAGTTCTCAAAAAGTTAAAGTGTTTTGGCGAGACAACATCAGATCGTCTAAAGAAGCTTCCTCCAAAAAGCTTAAGTAATTTAGATGAGATTAAGAAAGCCCATGAACTTCGGAATAATGTTGTTTATGAAGATGATTTTCAATTAAATTTTGATGATGCCAGAAAGGCAATAAAGACTTTTGAGAAAGCATTTAAAGAGCTGGAAATGCTATGAAAACGCATCTTGTTTCTATAAATATCCTCAATTATAATGACAAGCGAACTATTAAAAAAGCGATCGGTTCAGCTGTCAAGCAAACTTATCCTTATCTTGAGATTTTAATCATTGACAATGCCTCAACTGACGGAAGTTGTGAAATGATTAAGGAAGAGATTAACAATTGGAGAAAACGAAGAAAAGATTTATTAGAAACTCTTTATCCGGATAAAAATTATTCTGTCCAGATCAGACTGATTAAAAATTCAACGAATCGCGGTTTTGCTCCGGGACATAATCAAGCAATTTGCGAATGTAGAGGTGATTTTATTCTGTGCTTAAACGCCGATGCTATCTTAAAGCCGGATTATATAGAGCAAGCTCTTGGGCCATTTGGCGATTTAAAAGTCGGGGCAGTGCAGGGCAAGCTCATCCGCTATGATTTTAAAAAAGATCAGGCGCTTAAAGACGAGGAGGGAAAATATAACATTATTGACGCAGTTGGGCTTTCAATGCTGAAAAATAGAAGGATTATCGCTCGGGGTCAAGGCGAACCGGATAGAGGTCAGTATGAAAGAGCGGAAGAAATTTTTGGCGTTGACGGGGCGGTTCCGATTTATCGCAGAGAGGCTTTAGAAGATGTAAAAATATTTGGCGAATATTTTGACGAAGATTTTTTTTTATATAAAGAAGATGTTGATCTGGCTTGGCGTCTTCGTCTTTACGGATGGAAAGCTATTTATCAGCCTAAGGCGGTTGCTTGTCACGGCAGAGGGGCTGGTGACAGCGCGGCAACAACTTATGGTAAAATTATTCAAGAAAGGAGAAAGATTTCCCAAAAATCCAAGTATTATTCTTTTAAAAATCAAAGATTAATGCAGATAAAGAACGAAATGTCCCTTTTGTTATTACGGGATTTTCCGCAGTTTCTTTTTAAAGAAATAGGTTCTTGGATTTATGTGATATTTTTTGAGCATTATACTGTAAGAGCGATTAAAGAATTATTTCGTCAGATGCCGGGGGCTTTTAAAAAAAGAAAAGTTATTATGGAGAGAAAAAGAGTTGGAGTAAGAGAAATGGGAAAATGGTTTGTATAAAAAATCAAAATGTAAATGTCAAAAATCAAAATGACAAATTAAAATTGACCACACAAAGGGGGTTATTCTAAGGTCTGTGTAAACAGACCGAAGAATTCCGAATTTTTTACGGATTCTTTATTGTGCCTTATAGGACTTTTCAAGATGGTCCCATAAAAGGTCATTTTACATTGTTATTTTGCATTTTGATATTTGATTTTTAAATTAAGTTGTTGTTTTTTTTACTTTTTATTTTCTGTTAAAATTATACTAATTGATTCGAAAATGATTCTTTCTGTTATTATCAATCATTACCAAACTCCCGAGATACTTAAACTCTGTCTGAGGTCCCTGATTAAAAATCTGCCCGAGAATATAGAAAGCGAAATTATTGTTGCTGACAGCGAAACTCAAGAGAAGACAAAAGAAATGATAAGGGAAAATTTTCCTCAAGTTCTTTTTGTTCCGAATAAAGAAAATATTGGCTTTGGAAAATCGGTAAACAAGGCGCTTAGGATAGTAAAAGGAGATTATATTTTAATTATTAATGCTGATATTATTATTGCTAAAAAAGAAACTATAGGGAAAATGATTGATTATTTTCAAAAAAATCCTCAGGTCGGGCTTTTGGGTCCCAATCTTTTAAATATTAATGGCGCCTGGCAGCCTTCTTGTTTTAGATTTTATACCCCTTCTGTTGTTGTTTGCCGTCGGACCGTATTGGGAAAAACAAAGCGGGGAAAGAAAATTTTAAAACACTTTTTAATGAAAGATATTTTTAGCGAAAGCGGACCAGAAAAAAAAGAGGCAATTTTGGTTGATTGGCTGATGGGCTCTGTTCTTTTTACAAAAAGAGAAGCGTTGGAAAAAGTCGGTTATTTTGATGAAAGGTTTTTTATGTATTTTGAAGATATTGATTGGTGCCGGCGTTTTTGGCAGGCCGGATACAAGATCGTTTATTTTCCAGCTTCTCAAATGTATCACTATCATATGCAGGCAAGCAGGAAAAAGGGAGGGGCTTTTGATCTTATTATTTCAAAGTATGCCAGAATTCATCTGGCAAGCGCCGTAAAATATTTCCTTAAATGGGGTTTAAAGGTGCCGAGTTACGGAGTTTAAGCCGTTTGATACACGGTTTGGTTTCTAATAAAATAGAAATGAGATAGAAATTTTACTTTTAAAGGCGAAAAAAGAATCCAATCTTTTCTGCCGTAAAATATCTAAATTAAAAGATAAAGTTTTTAAAAAGTTAAAAGTTGAAATAATATGCCAAAACAAAAAATAATTTTAAAAGGAATTCCGGCTAGCGCCGGGATTGTTGAAGGGAAAGTGAAAATTGTTGGTAACGGCAAAAAGATTTCTGAATTTAAAGAGGGCGATATTTTGGTTGCCAGAATTACTAATCCATCAATGGTTATGACAATAAGTAAATCAGCGGCTATTATTACAGATATTGGAGGATTAACATCTCATCCGGCGATTCTTTCCCGAGAACTTGGAATTCCTTGTATAGTTGGCGCAGAAAAAGCAACTAAAGTTTTAAAAAATGGAATGAGAATTAAAGTTGACGGCAAAAAGGGCATTGTTTATGAAATTTAAGATTAAAAAAGCATCTTCAAAAGATGGCACCATTAATAAATTTTTATCGGCTATTAAATCGACTTATTCTGATATGGATATTTCAAGGACGTCTTGGCCAGCGACCGCACCTCAATTAGAGGCGTATTTTAGCGATATTATTGCGACAACAATTTTTAAAAAATATAAAGAAAATTCCAAAAAGTGCGAGGAGGCATTAAATACTCTTAGCGTTTTTACTTTATATGCTTCTTTGTACCATACAGAGATTATTGGTTTAAAAGTTAGTAAAATATTTAATAATTATCCAAAGGATCAAAAAGATATTATAGATTTTGTTCTCTTTATTTTTAATGTTATTAAAAAAAGAATTCAGGGGGAACTTTTTTGTTTAGATAAAACTCATAAGATTTTGACCGAAAAAGAAGTAAAAATTTTAGAAAAAAAATTAAAATGGACAGAAATTAAAAAGAAAGAGATTAAAAAAGAAATTTCTATTTTAATCGTAAGTTTGGAAAGTTTAATCTGGTCATTATATTTTGATTCTTTTACTTGTGCAGGTTGCGAAAAACAGGGTCCTTATTTTGCAAATAATAACGAGGTTATTTTGATTAGAAATTATTTTAATTTAAATCCAAAGGAAATCTGGCCAATCAAAAATAAATATCAGTCAGTTAAAATGTATCTTAAATATTCACAAGGTATAAATATTCAACTAGATTACGCGAATCATATTAAATCTTCTAATTCTTTACAAGATAAACTCATTTCTTTTTCTATTATTGCCGATAAAAAACAAATTGCCACTCTATCTGAAATTCGTTCTTTATCTAAATATTTTTCTCATTTAGCGAAAGAGCAGGCAGAGAGAATAGATAGGCTTTCTCCTTTGAAAATTATTAAAAAGGGAGCAGAAATTTATTACTATCGCTATAAAAACTTTTTTGATTATTATAAAGAAGATTGGCGGCCTCCTCAACAGGTTTATGACAGAATAAACGGTTTAAGATTGAGATGGTGGAATTATTATAAAAGTGATAAAGATAAAAAGAAATCGCCAGAATATTATGTTAAACTTTTTGATCCAAGAAATGATTTTATAGGATAAAAATAAAAGTCGATTATAAATTAAATAAAATTAAGAAAAGAGCAAAAATATGTCTTTGGAAAAATCATTTGAAAAATATATTTCAGAAAATGTAATAGAAAATAAAGCCGAAAAAGAAAAAACACCTTGGGATACAAAAATTATTCTCCAGCGCCATGGTGAGTTTTATAATCAAAAACCAGGCGACCCGGAATTTGAAAAACTTGAAAAAGAAGGAAAACTGGGCCTACTTACAGAAAAAGGAATAGAAGAAACTAAAAAAGCCACAAAAGAAAAACTTTCAGAAATTTTAGAAAGCGAAAAGCCAAGCGACATCATTTTTCTTTATAGTCCAACAGAATGGTTAGATTGGAAAAGTGAGCAAGGATGGGAGGAAGGATACGGGAGTCGGGGAAAACATACTACTAAAGTAATTCTTGATACTATAGGATCGGAATTAGAAGAAAGAACAAAATTAGGGGAGAAAATTAAAGACAAAATTCGTATCACTGGTATTGGTCCTCAAGACAAGTTAAGAGAACTTAACATATTTTATATTTACAATGCGCCAGATCCGAGAGCATATATTGAAGCGCTGCGAGAGAAATTTGGTAAGGAAGACTGGTGGGAGGAATATTATAACATTGTAAAAGACCTCGAACCTTTAAGAAAAGAAACTGGCGCTGAAAGCCCGACAAATCTTTCAGAAAGGATAGAAGGTTTGGTTAAAGTAGCGGCTTTGTATAGAGAGAAGGTAAAAAAAGAAAGCCCCGACAGAAATTTAGTCATTTGGATGATAACCCACAAAGAGTTAATTCGTTCTTATCTTCAGCACGGTATAAAAGTAGCAGAAAAAGATATTAAAGATTATGAACCCGAACATAATGAAAGTATTGATATAGATATCATTCCTAATGGTCAAGTTATTACTGAGTTTAAAGATAAGCAATATAAAATTGAAGCATAAAGAAATGAATTTTATTAAGCCTTTCAATAAAATTTCCAAAAAAGACGCATTTATTGCTGGCGGTAAAGGAGCGAATTTGGGAGAGATGATAAAAGCAAAAATTCCAGTGCCGTCGGGGTTTGTCGTTTTGGCTTCGGCTTTTGAGGAGTTTTTAAAACAAACAGACATAAATGTAGAAATAAAAGCGATGTGGAATAGGATAAATATTGAGGACATTGAATCAGTTGAGGAAAATTCTGAAATCGTGAGGGCTTTAATTTTGAAGGCAGAAGTGCCGGAAGGAATTAAGAAAGAAATTCTAAATGCTTTTGATAAATTAAAAGTGGGGTATGTAGCAGTTCGGAGTTCTGCTACAACAGAGGACTCAAAAATTGATTCTTGGGCCGGGGAATTAGAAACCTATCTAAATACCACCAGAGAAAATTTAATTGAAAATGTCAAAAAATGTTGGGCTTCGCTTTATACGCCGAGAGCGCTATTTTATAGAATAAAAAGGGAATTAAGGCGAAAAGAAATAAGTGTGGCTGTCGTAGTTCAGAAAATGGTTCAATCAGAGGTATCAGGGGTTTGTTTCACAGTTCATCCAGTTGCAAAAGAAAAAAATCAAATGGCAATTGAGGCGGTTTGGGGGTTGGGAGAGGCGCTTGTTTCCGGACAAGTTACGCCGGATACATATATTGTTGAAAAAGTCAAAATGCAAAAATCAAAATGCAAAATGACAAATCAAAATCCAAAAATAAAAGAAAAATTTAAAATTTTGGATGTTAATGCTTCCAAGCAGGTAAAAATGATTGTAAGAGATAAAAATAGCACCAAGGAGATTTCGGTTCCAAAATCAAAGCAGTCTAAACAAAAACTTTCTGAAAAACAAATTAAAAAGCTGGCTGAACTCTGTTTAAAAATAGAAAAGCATTACAAAAGCCCGCAGGATATTGAGTGGGCTTTGGAGAATGAAAAGTTTTATATTGTTCAGACAAGGCCAATCACTACTTTGTAAAATATAATTTAATTTAAAAATTCTCTGCGGGAACGGGTTTGTAATCCGTTCTCCAAAATGTTTTAAAATAATAAGAATCGTATTGTAAAATTCAAAACAAAAGGAACTGGTTGCAAACCAGTTTCCGTATAAGGTAATTTTAATTTAAATAGATAGAAATTAATTTCATTCATCATAGGTATGAAATTTCTATTTGGCTGAAAGCATGAAATTTCTAAATGGGATTGACAGCAAGAAATTTTTTAAAAACAAATCTTAATAAATTTTAGAAAATTTAGAAATAAAAAAAAGAGAGAAAATTTTTTGTGGAGAATATTTAATTATTTCTCCTTTATTGCGATGATTGTAGTCGTTAGTCTTCCAATGATATTATAGTATTCTCCATGTTCATCCAGATAATCTGGATTTAGTCCAACAGGCGTTTCTGTTTGAAGAATCTTTTCTAGATCTTCTGTCAATGAGCTGTCTTTGACTTCGACAATAATTCGAAGTATTGCTGAAAGAGCCTTGTAATCTTTGCTGCTCATTGACTCTTGATATTTTATTAAGAAGTCTTTCATTGAAAGTCGTTTATCGTTGTATAACGAAGGATGATATCTGATTATCGTAGACAAAGCGTTAAGAGCTTTACCGAAACTTTCTCTGAAGTCATACTTTTGTCGTGTAAGATTAATTATTTCAAGCGTCAAATCAAAAATTCTCTTTTCTTGCTCGTCTGTTCGTTCGCTATCAATCTTTGCTAAAGTTAGTCGTTGTAAGAGGTCGGTAGCTATTTCAAAATTTTCAACAGCTACATAGTCGTTTATTCTTTGAATTAGCCACTCTTCTCTGTAATCTCCTGCCCATAAAGGATATATTTTCTCTAAGCACTTTTTCATTACTTCTGCTACATTTGTTTTGTCGAAGATATCCATAAGAATATCCGGATTTTCTGTATTCAGACTTACTATTTTAGTTCCATCTGGTTTTTTCATTTTTTTCACCTCCTGCGGGCAAAAAACTTTTTCAAATTTCCTATCCGCAGGAGGCAAAATTTTTTCTCTCTTCTTTAAAAATTTTTTTTAAAGTGCTATTCTCTCCTTAATAAATGGAATCTTTTTTTTATTTATTGTGTTAATATACATCCTTGAAAAAAATTGTCAATGGTAAAAAGGTAAAGTTGGCTAAAATGCTTTATTTAAGCTAAATTTTTTCTTAGTTATCTTTAATAAAAAATAATTTTAGACAAGGCCTATTGTTATTTTGTAAAATATAATATAATTTTAACAATATGCGAGAGACATTTTATTCTGAAAAATTAAAAGAAGAAAAATCTGAATTAGAAAAAAGCGAGATTAGAAAAAATGCGGAAAAGGTAAGAAATTTTATGGAGACAATATCAGGCGAATTAAGAAAAGAAGGTCTTCCGATAATGAGCGACGGGCGGATTGATATGCGCGCTTTCAAAAAAGTTTATTCAAAAGGAGAAATGGATAGAGATTATTATTATATAAGACAAAGAGAAAATTCATTTGATGAGGAATTTTATTTAGATAAAGGATTATCCAAGAAAGAAATAGAGGAAGAAAAATTAATGGCAGAAGGAGAAAGGTTTGAAAGGTTAAAAACCGCCATATTGTATAAAGTTTTTGGAGAAAAATTTGCCGTTGTGCGTTCATCGCGTTATGATGATATTAAGAACGGAATTGACAATGTTATTATGGAAAAGGAAACCGGCAATATAGTTTGCGCTGTGGATGATGTGACAGCAGAGGAAAATAGCGAAAAATTTGAAGAGAAGAGAAAGAGAGTTATGGAAAAAAATATGGCAGGCGGAGGAACATTAAAATACGGAATTGCTAAAAATAAGGGAAAGAAATGTTTTAATAACATTCCTGTTTTTTGGCTTGATTTAAGCAGAGGAAATCTTATAAAAGCGGAGAAAAATTTTAATCCATTAGAAAAAGAACCATCTGACGACGAAAAAGAATTAACTTCTGATTTTATTATTTCAATCAAAGAACAGATTGAATTTTTTAAAAAAAAACCGCATTTAAAACCCGCTTTTAGGGAAAATCTTATTCAGAATGAAAAAACGCTTGAAAAATTAGAAAAAGCATAAAATTTATTTGAATAAATCCCGCATCCTTTGGACGGAGTGTTAAACTCCGCCCAAAAGATTTTATTTCAGGTGGTAGCCCCACCGCAAGCGGTGGAGTATTAAAAGGCGCGGGATAAACTGTCATAGGGATGACAGAAAAACTATGAAGACAATTATCATTGGCGCTCAAGGAATGCTTGGGCAGGAACTGGTAAAAGTTTTTGAAAATTATCAGCCAATTTGCTGGGGTCGAGCGGAGATTGATATTTCCAACAGGGAAGATGTGAATAAAAAAATTTCTGAGGCAAGACCGAAATTAGTAATTAACTCCGCGGCTTATACAGATGTTGACGGAGCCGAGACTAATCGCGATTTGGCGATGAAAGTCAACGGTTATGGCGTTGGAAGTTTAGCCGAGGCCTGCAAAAGAGTTGGCGCTATTTTAATCCATTATTCAACTGACTATGTTTTTGACGGAAGAAAATCAGAAGGATACAAAGAAGGCGATCAGCCGAAAAGCCCTGTTAATATTTATGGCGAATCAAAACTGCTTGGCGAGGAGCTGCTGCAAAAAAATACAGATAAATATTATTTAATTAGAACCTCTTGGCTTTTTGGAAAATCAGGCAAGAATTTTATTGAGACAATGTTGACATTGGCGAGAAAAGGTGAAACAATAAAAGTAGTTAATAATCAGCACGGAAAGCCGACTTATGCGATTGATTTAGCCCAAAAAACCAGAGAATTAGTTGAAAAAAATTTGCCTTACGGCATTTATCATATTACCAACGAGGGAAGTTGCACTTGGTATGAATTTGCCAAGGAAATTTTTAAATTGGCGAAAATAGATGTTAAAGTAGAGCCGGTCGCATCAGAAGAATTTCCAACCCCGGCAAAAAGGCCGACTTGGTCAATTTTAATAAATACAAAACTTCCGCCAAGCCGTCCCTGGCAGGAAGCGGTGAGAGAATATTTGAAAAACTAATTTTTATTGATGAGAAAAGCAAAATAAATTCCATAAAAATCTAACTTTGGAAAGATGGAAGAAATTTCCAAAAGAAACGCAGATTCTTAATATCGCCGCTGAATTTTCCCGGGCAAAAAAATTGGCTGATAAAAAAAGATGAACATAAAGTTTTAAATTGTTTAGACAGATCTTTTGAGCTTATAGATTTGACGATAAATGACTTAAAATGGAGAAAGTCTTTAAAAGAACTTTTGCGATTTAGAGAAGTTTTAGCGGAATTTTATATTAAAAAAGATAAAAAATTAGATGAACTTGTTAAGTTGTTTAGAACATTATTAAATTTTAATAAATTCAGTTCGCAAGTGAAAATTTAATTTAATCCAGATTGTCCAAAAATTCAAAAAATCAGAGGAATTAACCCTTTAGGGTTTCATAATTCGGCTTAAACAAGCCAAACTTATAAATATCCTAAAGGCTGAATTCCATTTTTCGGACAGTCTGTGGGAGTAAAGGAGATTTTATATGATTAAAAAAGCAATCTTACCGGTGGCTGGATTTGGAACAAGGTTCTTGCCAGCCACAAAAGCGCAACCAAAGGAAATGCTTCCGATTGTTGACAAGCCGATTATCCAATATTTGGTTGAAGAAGTAGTTGCCGCGGGAATTAAAGAAGTTATTTTTGTCACCGGCCGGGGGAAACGAAGCATTGAAGACCACTTTGACCATTCTTTTGAGTTGGAATACAACTTGGTTGAAAAACGAAAGCATAATTTGCTGAAAGAAATTTACAAAATTTCAAAATTGGCAAAGTTCTCTTATGTCCGCCAGCCGCGGCCCCGAGGCGACGGCGACGCTGTTTTTTGCGCCCGGGAGCTGATTGGCAATGAGCCTTGCGCCGTGCTTTTCGGCGATGATTTAGTTGACTCAAAAACCCCTTGTATTAAACAACTGATGGATGTTTATGAAAAATACAAAGATTCTGTTGTCGCTTTAGAGCAAGTCCCAAAAGAAGAAGTCTTCCGTTATGGCATCGTTGATTCAATTTTGCTTGAAGCGCGGACTCATCAGATAAAAAATATTATTGAAAAACCAAAAGTTGAAGAGGCGCCTTCTAATTTAAGTATTGTTGGAAAATACATTATTACCCCTGATGTGTTTGATACCCTTGAAGCGTTTATTCCGACTAAAAAAGATGACGAGGTTCGTTTAGCTGACGCATTAAAACTGCTTCTTAGAAGAAAACCGGTTTACGGATATGAATTTGAGGGCAAAAGATATGACTGCGGAACAAAATTGGGTTTTCTCAAAGCAACGGTTGACTTTGGCTTGAAACATCCGGATCTTAACGGAGAGTTTGCAGAATACTTGAAAGGGATTAAAATTCCATAACTCAAAGCTCAAAGTTTAAAGCTGCAGCTTTAAATTCCGATAGGAATCCCTTGCCGGACTTAAAACAAAGTTTAGAATTTTCAATTTCTAATTTATCTGGAAAGATACAATAACCGTCAAAAAAGGTCCGATAACCAATAATCAATAAAAAAATTGATTATTGATGTTTCTTTGATCATTATATCTTTTTAATTTAATGGAAATTAGAAATTATTGATTTAGTTTTTAGCTTTGAGCTGTGGTTTTGAATTTTAATCTTTGAGACTTGAGTTTTTAATCATGTTAATTGCCATCAACGCCAACGAACTCTGCACGCCTGGAGTGAACGGAGTCAAATATTACACTTATAATTTACTGAAAGCATTAATTGATTTAGATAGCAAAAATAAGTTTGTACTATATTCAAAATCAAAATTCCAAGAAGAATTTAGGTTAGAAATTTCTAAAAAGAGACCCGGCTCCTTTTCGCAGAATATTGATTTTCGCGGGAAAAAATTTAAAAAGGAGCTGGATAAAAATTTTTTTCATAAGGTTATAAAGTGGCGTCTCCCATTTTGGACTTATACTCGGTTTCCTTTAGAACTCCGGCGGATAAAGCCAGATGTTCTTTTTATGCCCATTCAGGCAGTTCCGTTTTTTCTGCCGAGATGCAGAGCTGTTGTTGTTGTCCACGATCTCGCTTTTTTGAAATTTCCCGATGATTTTACTTTTAAAGACAGGCTAAAACTTTCTTTCCATACTCGTCGGGCGGTAAAATGCGCTACAAGGATTATTGTTCCGTCAGAGGCGACAAAAAAAGATATTATTAGATATTACGGGGTTGAGCCGAGGAAAATTAGGGTGATTTATCATGGATACGGACAGAAATTCCAAATCCTAAATTCCAAATTCCAAATAAATTCCAAGATTCAAAATTCAAAATTCAGAATTCAAAAACCTTACATCTTATTTGTCGGCGCCGTTCAACCGCGCAAAAATATTCAAGGTTTAATAAAAGCATTTGAGGCTCTAAAATCCAGATTCAAGATTCCAAATTCAAGATTTAAATTAGCCATTGCCGGCCCAAAGGGCTGGCTTTATAAAGATATTTTTGAGAAAGCTCGAAAGTCAAAGTACGCCAAAGATATAATTTTCACCGGTCAAATTTCAAGAGAAGAACTTTCAGAAATTTACAGGAACGCTGAAGTTTTTGTTCTACCTTCGTTTTATGAAGGGTTTGGCCTTACTATTCTTGAAGCGATGGCAGAGGGGATCCCGGTTATCGCTTCAAATGTTTCAAGCATGCCCGAGGTAGTTGGCGATGCCGGCGTTTTGGTTAATCCGTATAAAGTTGATGAAATCACTGAGGCAATTTATAAAATAATCACAGATAACGATTTAAGAAATAAACTTATCCAGAAAGGATTTAAACAGGTTCAAAAATTTTCTTGGGAGAAATGCGGCAAGGAGACAATAGAAGTGATAAGTGAAATAGCCGAATAAGCGATTAATCTAGAATTCAAAGTTCAAAATTTAGGGCTGGTTTAAGATTTGCGATTTATGATTTATGAACCGCTGATATTTTTTTATTCTTAAATCTTAATTTATAAATTATAAATCATTTTCAGTTTATTTTTATGGATGCTTTAGAAGAGAAAAAGCTTCTTTTTAGGATTCAAAACGGCGATAAGGAGGCATTCGGCGAAGTTTATGATGAATATGTGACCAAAATTTACCGTTTTGTTTGGCTTAAAGTAAGCTCTCAAGAAACGGCTCAGGATTTGACTTCAGAAATTTTTTTGAAGAGCTGGCGGTATTTGGCAAAGAATGATATACAGAAATCCAAAATAAAGAATTTGCAGGCATTTTTATACAAAGTCGCCAGAAATGTTATTATTGATTTTTATCGGAAAAGAAGCGATCCGGTATCTATTGAAGAGATTGAAGGAGATATCGTTGACGACCGGTTAAACGCGAGTGAAAAATTGTATTTGGAAGATGATTTAAAAGAAGTTAAAAAAGCCCTCGACAGGATAAAGGATGAATATAGCCAGGTGATTATTCTGTACTATTTAGAGGAAATTCCCATAAGAGAAATTGCTGATATTTTGGATAAATCTGAAGGGGCGGTGAGAGTGTTGATTCATAGGGCGATGAGAGCATTAAAGAATGAATTGAAATAATGGTTTTGGTTTTAGAGCTTTAAACTATTTTAATTTTCAATTTTCAAATTTAAATTTTCAATGGATTTTCAATGATTCAATTTTCAAACAAGAAAATAATTACATAGAATTAATAATTTGAAAATTGGAAATTGTGAGTTGAAAATTTTTATTTACTGTAACAATTTCTCATTTTTTTCGTCTTCTTATAACGAAAGGCGGTAAAATTAACTAAAATCAATTAAATACGGGTGAAAAATGGATCAAAAAGATCTAATTGTTAATAAAATTAAATTATTGAAGCAAGTTCATCCTCGAGAAGAATGGAAGGTTTCTAATCGGGTTTTTTTATTGGCGAAAATTGAGAATGAATACTTTGTAGAACCGGACAAAAAACAGCAAAAAGCCGTTTCGTCATCACTGATTCGGGATATTCGTTTGCCTTTGCACAATTTTCACACGGAGAAAATTTCTGATTTTCAATTTCAAGATCCTCAAAGGCCATTTATGGACCGCTTGCGAGCAATTTTTTTCTTAAGGGCGCTGGCTCGGCCGATTACCGCAGTTATTTTGTTTTTTACTGTAGCTTGCGGAGCGTTTGCCGCCGTGGGAATTAAGTCTCAAGAGAGTATTCCGGGGGATGCGCTTTATCCGGTAAAAATAGCTATTGAAAAAGCAGAAATTTTTTTAACTACTCGAGACAAAAAAGCGGAACTCCATACTAATCTTGCCAAACGTCGTTTAGATGAGGCTTCTAAAATAGCAAAAATAGATGAACCCGCGCCCGTTAAGAAAAAAGAAAAGATAGAAAAAACCATTGAAGTTTTCAAAAAAGAAGTTAAAACCGCTAAGGTTTATTTAGCCGAGCCAATAGTGGACGATAATTCAGAGAAGGCGGCGGCAATAGCGAAAAATATTGAATCAAAAACAGATGAATTTGAAAAAGTTTTAAAAGACATTCCGGAAGCTTTGCCTAAAGAAATTAAAAGCGATATAAAAGACAGTGTTGATGAAGCTTTAGACGCGTCAGAAGAGGTTGGCGACAAAGCTTTGGAAGTGATGGTGGAAAATATGGATGGAATTTCAGAAGAAGAAGTATTGGCAAAAATTACTCAAGAGATTCAAAAAACAGAAGCCAAAATAGCAAAAGTTGAAGTGAAAGCGGAAGAAGTAAAGCAGGGGAAAATAAGAAAGACCGGGGAAGATCAGGAGGGAGATAAAACCAGAGATAAGGAAAATGAAGAGATAAAAAAGACAGATGAAGAAGTTTTTGAAATTAAAGAGATTCTTTCTGTCTTGATTGTTAAAACGGCTGAGGCAGAAGAGGAGAAGGCGAAAGAAAAAATGGACGAATTAAATCAGTTAAATCCAGAGAACGGCGGAGATAAAGAAGACATTAACAAGGTTGAAGAGGACGTTACTGCCAGTGATGATGAAATTCTAAGTAAAGCTCTTGAGGATTTGAAAGAAGCTAAAAGCCTTTTAGAAAAGGCAAAGAAATATTTAAAAGAAAAGGATTTTAAAACAGCTTTAAAGCTTATCTCTACCTCCAAAGAACTGGTTAAAAAGGCAGAGGCAGTGATTGAAAATTTGTCTTTTGATGAATCGTCTAATGAATCCGAACCTCAAAACGGAGATAATGCAGAAGAGGTAAAAGGCAATGAAAACGCAGGTGAAGATTTTTTAGACCGGGGGCATCCCGATGAACCTCCTTCCAATGAAGAAGATTTGGGAGAATCCGAAAATGTCCCCGAAGCTCCTGATAATTTATTAGAAACTGATTAGGAAATTAAATAAGATATTGCTAAATATTTGGTTTTTTGTATAATTTTGTTAAAAGAAAAGGGCCTTATTAATCCCAAGCGGGATAAATGTCAAGTAGGAATAGGTCGACTTCGGAGTTAACCTGCCCGCGATGCTGGGCGCAGCGTTGGGGGCGGACCGGAGAAACTTGACTAAAAGGCGCTTTTCAATATAATAAAAATAGGCATTGAAAAAGGGTCGACCAATGCCTAAAAGAGCCGAGAATGAATTGAATCACGCGGTCGATGATTTAATTTTTCTCGGTGTAAAATTCGCCCGCCCAAATTTTGTCTCATAAAATTTGGGAGGGTAAAAGAAAGGAAAAAAATATAATGAGTAAAAAATTAAAGAAAGGATTAAAAAAATCTGTTTCGGTCGTGACTGCGATTACGACAATTGTCTGGCTTTCCGGTTTGGCATTAGTTCTTACTCCGGCAGTTTCAGTTGTTGCCGATGAAAGGCCAAGCGTTACCGTTGAGGGAGTTACCATTTATGACGGCGATTTGATTAGCTCAAATGCCACCAACCCTGACGGGACTCCGACTTACGAATCGCTTGACATTTACATTGCCAAGGTGGTCGGCGCAGAAAAATACAAAAGGTTAATTCTTAATCCTCAAGTATTTGATTCTTACGGACACTTAAATTGGTCAGATGTCAAAGAGGTTGACCAAAGCGTAATGGATGCTTTTACCACTTCCTGCTTAATAAGGGAGGATGGAGACACGAAAGTTTACGCGTTGGCTCCTGACGATGACACCGGAACCAAAAGTTGGATTAACCTGACGGCTGAAGAGTTTCTTGGAGCAACTCCGGGAGCTTATTCTACCAATGATTCTGACGCTATCTACACCGTCAACAGCACTGACGCTGGAAATTACACCACAACCGGTGATATTACCACGGTAGCAGCCCTTGAAGCTTATTTGGCTGACGGAACTCTGCCGGGAGTAACTGGCGGATTAACGGTAGCTTTAAGTTCTACCACTCCAGCAAGCGCAACTGTTCCGTCAAATGCTACGGGAGTGGTATTTACTAAGTTTGATGTTAGTGCCAGTTCTGAAGGTGATGTTGTTATTAACGGCTTGACAGTGAAGAGGACTGGTGTTGGAGCTTACAGTGATCTTAGTAAAGTTTATATTTATGAAGGAAACACCAGGCTTACTTCAGGTAGGACTATTAATTCTAGTACGAATGAAGCAATCTTTACTAATATGAATTATACAGTTCCGGCTGGAACAACTAAAACACTTTCTATAGTAGCTGATATTGGTAATAATAAAAGTGGCATTCATGCATTAGGAATTGCTTCTGCTGATGCTATTTCTACCACAGCTACTGTAAGCGGAACTTTCCCTGTTGCTGGTAATTCAATGAGCCTTTCAAGCACAACAGCAGGAAAAGTTGATGTTGAAAGCACTGGTTCTGCTTACTCAAGGAAGGTCGGTGAAACTGGTGTTGAGGTAGCTAACTTTACTGTTTATGTCGACAATACTGAAGATGCTCACTTTAGCGGCATTACTCTTTACAACAGTGCTCGTGATATTCTTGACAACTTAAAGCTCTATCGTGGCAGTGATTTGGTTGCCGAAGCAACAAAGAGCGGGGACTATTTTGTCTTTAGCTTGGATACTCCTTATGCTATTGCTAAAGGTGATTCAGTTTCCTTTATTGTAAAAGGAGATGTTAGCGGCAGAGCCGACGATACCGCAACTCTTTATGTCAGATACAATACTGATGTTAAGGTAACAGGTGATAGTTATGGATTTAACTTAGGAATTAATGCTAGTATTGGTGGGAGTGGTAATTCTTACATTGAAGAGTCAGATAGTTCTCCGCTATCCAATACCACTACTGCACAAGCAGGACAGTTAACACTTGCTCTGAATGGTCCTATTGCTGGTGATGTTTCCAAGAATACTAATGATGTTGTCTTAATGAATTTCTCCGCGACTCCTCAATCAACAGTAGAGATTAGTAAAGCCACTATTACTATTAGTGGTAATGCTAATTTAGCTGCTGATGATGTTGATGATTTAGAACTTGTTTGTGGAGATGCTGTAGTTGCGTCTTGGAGTACAGTTACTATTGGCGATAACTCATCTACCGATGTTTGGACCCTTACTGGAGGAGAGACAACAGAGTGTCAGGTAAGAATTGATATTACAAACAGTGCTGATGGTGATGAGACAATAAAAGCCACCCTTAAAGATTTAACCAGTTCCAGTAATTGGACTATTAGAGATGCGAGTACCGGCGATACTGTTAGTGATATTATCCCCTCTAGTGATATTGCAGGAAATACAATGAATGTTACCGCAGCTAGCTTAACTGTTAATGTGGCTAGTGTTCCTGCAGCTGGTACTACTTATGTTACTGGAGCCGAAGATGCCTCAATGGTCGGTTTTGTCTTTACTGCCGGAGCAGCAGCTGATGTGAAAGTTAACACTATCAAATTGACCGCCTATTTAGATGATGATCGAGATGGTTTTGGGGATACTAATGATATGAACCAGCTTTCCAATGCTGAAGATGTAATGGTTGCTGTTAAGATATATGATGATAGTACAAATACCCAATTAGGAACTACTAAATCATTAACAGTAGGAAGTTCTGATGTTACAGCTACGTTTGATACACTAAACTGGACTATTCCAGCTGGGACTGATAAGAAATTACTTGTAAAAGCAGATATTTCCACTAGCGGTCCTAAGAGCGGTGATGCTGATTACGCTGCTTTGGCTATTGCTGGAGTTGGCGATATTTCTGCGGAGTATGGCTCAGGCACTACTTTGGGTGTTACTTTAAGCGGCGGTAATACAACGCCAACTATCTATCAAACTATTGCTGTTTCTGGTAGTTTAGCTGTTGCTCTTAGTGTTGATACTCCAACCACTCATATAGTAACCGCTGGTAGTACTTTGCAGGATTTTAGCATCTTTAAGTTAACTGCCACTAGTGAAGATATTCAGGTTAAAAAGATAAGACTTATAAGAGACGCTGATGGTACTGGAAGTGATGCTGATATTAGTAAGGTTTATCTCTATGTTGATGGCTCGGAGGTTGGAAAAGGCGACTTAGTTTCTGGAGGAGTTGATATTACCTTTACCCCAGGTAATGAAATAGTTATTCCGAAAGATGATAGTAAGCTCTTATATGTTAAAACTGACCTTAACAGCACTAGCGGTGGAGCCACTGCTGGTGATGACAATAAGATGTCTCTTGCTTATAATGTCCAGACCGGAAATTGGAGTAGTTCTTATGCTAATAAGTACAATATTGAAGCTATAGGTGGTGCTTCAGGTGTTAATGTTTATGTATCTGCTGGTGCTAATTTAGACGGCAACACTCAGTATTTCTATGCTACAAAATTGGATGTTGAAGTAGCTTCTGATACTCCAACCACCCTATCTTCAGGTCAGGATAGACCAATCGTGAAGTTTACGTTAAGCAATACTGACACGGTTAACAATAAAGATGCGGAGGTGCGGCAGTTGAAAGTTGATATTACTGAAACTTTCACTACTAATCCATCTGATTTCAAGTTATACGACACTACTGATACTGCTACTACAGTTAGTGGTACTTATGCTGGCGGAGTAGTTACTTTTGATACCTCTTCATTTAGTAAAAGATATGTTTCTGATGGAGGTACAAGAACTTGGGTAGTTACGGCAGATATTACTGATGATGGCAACACCAGTACCACAGAGACTATTCAAGCTACTGTTGATATGGGAAGCTCTGGTAGCGCTGGTGATGTTAGCTGGAGAGATGGTGTGGTTGCCAGTAATATTACTTGGATTGATAACAACAAGGCTACCATCTATGGTAATAACTTAGAGGTTAGATAGTATTGTTTTAGTTTCCCGATAGCTAAAATCGGCGGGGTTGGGATGGCGATAAAGGTCATTGCCAACCCGGAAAAACACCCCCGTATTTTACGGGGGTGTTTTTGATTAAGGGGCGTGATATAATGATATTAGACTCCGGAGTGCAAATTTCAAAATGATTTAGACTCCGGAATACAGGTTTCAAAATGATTTAGACTCCGGAGTGAAGGTTTCAACCTTAAACTCTGGAGTGCAGGTTTCAACCTGCGTGAAAGCGGATAGAGCGTAATATTACAATGCACTCTAAAGAGATGCACTCCAATAATATTTGCACTCTAAAGAGGTGCACTCCAACGATATTTCAACAGTTGCGCACTCTAAAGAGGTGCACTCCAACGACCGCGCACTCTAAAGAGATGTTTTTGATGTTGACAGCTCCTT
>CAYSEG010000011.1:0-37329 GCA_964430135.1 uncultured Candidatus Saccharibacteria bacterium
GAGAAAGCAGTAGAAATAGCAAATAAAAAGATTAAGGAACTTTATGACAAAAAAATTGATTAAAATAACTAAATAAAACTTATGAAAAAAGAAAAGAAAATTGAAAATTGGGAAAAGGAGTTTGATGAAATATTAGATAGGGTTATATGGTGTGAAGAAAACTTTAATCCGTTTGGTTATGGTAATCCAGATAGGGACACTTTAAGAAATTTTGTTTATCAGCTTGTTAATGAATTTCTTAATAGACAAAAACAAGAAATAAAAGAAGACCTCCAAACTGTTATACATATGCTTGAAGGCTCAACCGCCACCAGAGAACAAATAGCGAATTATATTAAGAGATATTTATTAACTAACTAAAACTATGCCAAAAGCAGAGCAAACAATTAAAGAGGAGATAATAAAAATAGTTTCTGGCCCTGTGTGGTATTTTTCTCTTTCCAAAGAGGGAGAAAGAAAATTAGATAAAATAATTGAAAAATGGTTTGAAGAATTTATGGTTGATAAGATTATCAGAAGAGATGTAAGAAGAATAACTTGTTTAGAAGAGCTAAAGTTGAGAATTAAGAAAATGTTAAAAGAATTTAACTAACCATAAACCTATGCCAAAAGAAAAGAAAACAATTAAATTTAAAATAAATTCTCGTTTAGATAGAGATGAATTAGTGGCGATTTTAGCCGATAATGGATATAAGGTGTGGGTAGAAGAAGAGGAAAACCCAGAATGGCGATGGGGTAAAATATACTACGTTTATGGAGAATTAAAAAACTAAATAAAAATTATGAAAAAGAAAAAAACTAAGAAAGTAAAGTTAATAAAAAATGCTCCTTACGAGATTGAGTGGGTAGATACATTTACCTATAATGGTTGGTTTACCGAAAAAGAAATAGACGAAAAAGTTAATAATTCATCAGTTTGCTTGAGCATAGGATATTTTATTAAAGAGAAGAATGGATTTATTATTTTAGCGGGAGGAAGAGAAATTGGAAGCGATGATTTTTTGCCTTATAATACTCCTAAATTTATTCCGATAGGTTATATTAAGTCAATTCGGAGATTGTAAGAAATAATGTATCAAATAAATCACATAAGAAACAAAATTTTGTGTGGCGATGTTCTTTCAGAATTAAAGAAGATACAGAGTGAGTTGACAATTGTTTTATTTTTATTAAAATAAAAATGTATGAGAAAAAACCCACAAAAAACAAAAGAGTATGCTCGGAAATACTATTTAAAACACAGAGAAGAATTACTTAAAAAAAGAAGAGAAAGATATTTACAAAAATATTATAATGATGGAGAATATCGTAAAAAGGTATTGGAAAGGAGTAAAAATTATAGAAAAAAGAATTCGGAAAAGTATAGAGAATATCGTAGAAGATATCGTTATGAGAACCCAGCGGGAATTTATAGTGTTTTGAAAGATGGTTTAACGAGAAAAGGAAAAAAGAGAAAAGAATTATTAAAGATTTCGAAAGAAGAGTTTGTGAAATGGTATAATTCTCAACTTAAAATTTGTCATTACTGTAAAAGGACGTTTAAGGAAATAAAAAGCGAAAAGGATTCTTTGAATAATAAGATAAATAGACTTACTATTGATAGAGTTGATAATAAAAAACCCTATGAAATTGGGAATATAGTATTAGCTTGTTATAGATGTAATTCTATTAAGGGAGATTATTTTACAGAAGATGAAATGATGAAAATAGGTAAAATTATTTATGAAAAATGGAATAGTCCTTGATCCCTTTATAGGGAGCGGAACAAGGCCGTAGTCGCTAAAAAATTATGCAGAGATTTCATCGGTATTGAAATTTCAAAAGATTATATTAAAATAGCAGAAAAAAGAATAAACTCAATTCCTAAACCATTATTATGAACCAAAAAAATAAAGATTTTAGCTTGACAGAAATAATAGCTAAACAAATAGACGAGGAAAGAAAAATTAAAATCCGAGACAATAATTATTGGCACGGATCAGATATGGGTTTATGTCCGCGTAAAAGATTTTACAAAAGACTGGGAATAGATGGCAAAGATTTTGATGAACGGACCTTGAGAGTTTTTAAATGTGGAGATATTTTTCACGAGTGGTTGCAAGACCTGCTTAATAAGCAAAATGTATTAGTTGGCTACGAGGAAACTTTAAAGGATGATAAACTTAATTATAAAGGCCACTATGACGCACTTATTAGAATAGGTGATCGTTTAATACTTTATGACTTTAAAACAGTTAATTCAATGGCATTTACTTATTATAATAAACAAGGATTTCCTAAATACCATAAAAGCCAACTGATGAGTTATGTTTATTTTTTAAGGAAACAAAAATATCCCCAATTAGAAGAGGGGCGAATGTTTTATATTTCAAAAGATGATCTCCGAACCGTAGAAGTTCCAGTTTGGTATAATAAGGAATGGGAAAAAAAGATTGAAGCTGAATTAACTTTATTAAATGAATATTGGAAGAAAGGGGAACTACCGCCCAGAATAGTTAAAGATTACCGGAATGCATCAGAGCCAGAAGCTTGGCAATGCGCTAAAAAAGTCGGTAAACCACGCAAAGATGGAACATATTTATTTAAGCCATTCTGCCAATATTTTGAACATTGTTGGAATGAAAATAATAATAATATAGAAGTTAATATCAATAAATGAAAGGAGGTGAAAAAAAATGGTAATTTCACAAACTGGACCAGAAGTAGCACCAGAAAAGATGCCATCAGCAGAAACAGAAGTTTATATTCCAAGCAATAAAAACTTTTTAGTTGGATACATTTATAACCTTACTTCTGATATTTCAAGTTTAAGAGTAAGCATAAATTACCGAAGGAAAGTTAATAGCCAATTAGCTGATGCAATAAAAGAGATAAAAAATAAAATAGTAGACAATCCTAATCTTAAAAAAGAGATTAGAGAGCAGAATAAAGCCTATCAAAATGGATTAAAAAGGTTAGAAAAAAAGAAAATTGAAAATAATGAAGAATTGGAAAAACTTCTTGAAAGAGTGGAAGATAAGCAACACTTATGCCAAGTGGCAATGGCAGAATTGGACACAGCAGAAGAGTATGAGCTTCCAGTAATGCTTAAATAATTTATATACAACATTAAAAACGGCCATAATTTTATAAAGCCGTTTTTAATTTATTTTTATCTTGTTTCGCCTTCTATTTTCTTGCTTTCTATCTTCTCTTCTATTTGTTCAGCCGGTTCTTTTGGAATATACTTTTCATCAATTATTCTCTTAAGAGAATAAAGCACTGGCATAATAACATTGATTAAAGCTAAAGCAGAATCAACTGTTCCAGTTTTAGCAAAATCAATCAATAGCATTAAAGCAAATGTTACAGCCGCAATAATAAAAATTATAGAAGTTACTGATCCTTTCGGCATATAAAGCGGCGCATTGTATTTTATCATTTTTATCACCTCCTTTCACTACCTCATTTGTTTTTCCATTTCGGACAAGATCTGAGCCGTGACGAATGGCAGATAGTAATTCACTATCTCTCCGTTCGCTCCCTTGGCCCTGAAGTTTTCTTCAACGACCTTCTTGATAAATCCGAACTCCTCGTCTGAAAACTCCATTTTGCTCCCTTTGCAGTTCTTTATTTTCAACACCAGATCCCAGGCGGTAACTGCCTGCCTGCCCTTACGGTCGGCCAACGGGAGAAGACTGATCAAAACCTCCTTGATCGTTAAAGGGATAACCTTCCCGTCTTCCAGCCGTTCGCTTGCCTGCCTGCCTCTTGCGGTAAGAATCTTTTTATCAAGCTGAAGGAATTTGTTCTTTTTCATTGAATGTCACCTCCTTTTACATTGATTAAATCTGAATAGTTTGGCATATTTTTTTGCTTCCTGTTAGTTATAAAAAGCTAAAGAATAAACTGTGCAAGTTTCTGCTCCATATTGCCTTGAAAACGAAATATAATTTGTAGAAAAAGTGACAGTTACTGAACTATCGTTAGAAAGGACAATTTTAACTGCATTATTAAGCCCTCTCCTGACTTCCAATAATTGTCTTACTTCGTTTCCTGACCGGTCAAGAAAACTCGCAAACATAAGCGCTCTTCTCGCATCCCCTTGAGCATAAAATTTGGTCGTGCTGAAGTTAACATCTTGCCCACCACTCGGGATATTTATTTTCTCTATCAGAAATCCTGTTCTTTGAATGCTTAACTCTATCTTGTTGTCTCCGCTTGTTCTTTCTCCAATCAAAACATTCCTTTTTTGGTTTCCCACACCGCTTACAACTTCGCCAGCGGTAGCGTCAGAAAGCCACACTTTCAAACCCTTGCCACTGCTCGCATATAAAGTCGCTAATCCAGACTTCTGAACCTTAACATCATTTCCAGCAGACTTCGTGCTTCTAAAAACCCCTATCACATTCCTGCAGAGATTATAGTCGTCCGCTTTCGCCAAATACGCTTTTCCGTCTCCCGCCCCATAATAAGTTACTCTGATTTTAGGCTTATTGTTAGCATTATCGGAGCTATTAAATTTAATATATTTATTATTTACTCCGCCCCATTCTAACCTAATGCCATAATTATCCTTATTGCCGCCCTTCCACTGCTTGTAAATCTGCGTGATATCAAAAGCATAATATGCTCCTTGATAATCATTATTTAAAGTATAGCTTTTAGTTGTATAGTTATCCTCAAAATCATCATCCACATCTGGCTTATTGTTCCAAGTAATCGTTCCCTCGTCCCAACTCGCATTTGCGCTTTTAAAAGTCAAGGTATCCTCTCCTCCATAAACCAGATTTATATACAAAAGCAATTCAACTTTCATTATTTTATACAAAGTTTGACCGATATTTGCTGATATTTTCAAAAAAGTATAATAGTGATAGCCGTCTGACATTCCAGCCCACAGATAGCCGTCAGAGCCATAATTTGTATCTGAATATCTATCCGTAACATAGGCATCTACGTCTAATGTCTCTGATGTAGTATCTGGTATGTTTTTAACGCAAGCTATATATCCAGCTGTTACATCTTCCCCAGCTTCAAAGGTCTCCAAATTTTTCGTATCGCAAGCTACTTCCATATCATTTCCGTCAAACCTGATATAATCATCAAGGCTGTAATTCCCCACAAAAAACTTTCCCTTGTTGCTGTCGCTGTCGTCCAGCCCGAGAATAATCGCCCCTCCGCTTGCGTCTCCGCCTCTCCAGTTAGTTAAATCCAGATTGTTTCCGCCAGCTATGTAGCTGTCGCCCGTTCCGTCAGCCACCGCCAATGTTATCTGCTTGGAGTAGATTGTCCCAGCGGTAAGCCTTCCTATCGGCACTGCCAAACTCGGCTGTCCAGCAGGGTTCTTGTAGAGGGCGTAAACTTCTGCGGCGGTAAGGGCTTTGTTATAGATGCGGACTTCGTCTATCTTACCGTCATATTCTGCCCAGCCATCTCCCCGAACACCAACCCATAAGTGATTATAATCATCGTCAAAAAGAATATTTCTTGATAATGTTCCAGACCTTTTTAATTCTCCGTTTTCATAAAATCTAAAATTTAGGTTTCCTTCTACTACATAAACATAATGTTTCCAAGTTCCAGGAGTTACATCTGTATAAGTATCTAATTCTGGGAAACCTGTTCCATCTCCATATCCTAACGTAATATCATTTGAACTATAAGTAAAAATCATCCATCCTTTTTTATCATCTATATTACTATCATAAGAAGTATCCAGAAAAACTCTTGATGTTCCATCTTCGTCTGGACAAGCCCAAAAAGAAATCGTTATTGGAGTATAATCTGAAGTAAAACTATTTTGGAAATTATCCACCTGAACATAATCATCTACTCCGTCAAAATCCAGACAGCTTCCAGCCACTCCGTCCACCCAGTCGTCGTCCGTCATATTGTGTAAAGTGCCATCGTTCCCGTTGCCGCTTCCGTCGTAGGCTTTATCGCCCTTGCCCTCGTCAAAGCTCCAGTAGCCGACAAGGTTCTCGTCGCTCGGGAGGTTGGCTTCTATTTCCGTATAGAGCCCGGTCGAGATTTCATTGGCTGTGATCGTATTCGCCGCAATCTTATCCGCGGTCACGGCGTTCGCCGCAATCTTATCCGCGGTCACGGCGTTCGCCGCAATCTTATCCGCGGTTACAGCGTTCGCCGCAATCTCGTTCGCTGTAATTGTTCCTGCCGCTATTTCTGCCGCAGTGATTGTGTTAGCGGCAATTTTTGCCGCGGTAACTGCATTTGCGGCAAGTTTATCGGTTGTTACCGCACCACTATAAATTTTATTTTCCGTTATTGCTCCAGCCGCTATCACATCCCCTTGTATTGCATCAACTTGAATCTTGGCATTACTTACCGCTTCTTCAGCAATCTTTAGTTCTGTAACACACTCATCTAACAATTTAGCAGTGGTAACCGCTCCATCGGCAATCTCATTAGTGCCGATTATCATAGCAATATAATTTTCCAATGCACTTACTCTTTTCTCAAGAGAAGAAGATTCTCTTGTTCTTTTTTCTCTTTTTTGGTTTAATAATTCTACACTCATAGTTTTTTCTCAGTTATTATTTGAACTTCAACTTTTTCCCTGTCAGAGACTCCAACCGCAACAACTCTTCTGAATTCATCAATATCAAGTAATCCGTTTTTAGCAATCACTCTAACATTATCTCCTATATTCCAGCCGTCAAATAAATCTGTTTTAACTGAAAAAGTATAAAGTTTAGTAGGATTTTTATATCTTTTAATGAAATCTTTAAGAGTTGAAAGAAGTTCAGTAGTATTATTTATATCTTTTCTAACACTAACATCATACATTGCTCCATAATCTGACTTGCTTGTCGCATCTGAGTATTCTGTTCCGGTTTGGTTTTCCCAAAAACCGGACCCTACTCCAAAGACATGATTAGCAATATCAGAGGCAATCTCGGCCCAGTCAATCTGAAGCATATTAGATCCAAGAATAAAAACAACATCTGATTTGTCTGTATTTTTATTTTTCCAAAAATTAAATACTCTTGAGGGTGTAATTTCAAATAAAGGCACATCATCTCCCTCATTGGCCATAAAGTATAATTCTTCTATAAAACCCAATACTGTTCTAAAATTAGCCATTACAGACACTGTAGATGGTGTTGTGGGTGCTTCTATTGTTCCAATAGTGATATTGCATTTATTAGGCCCCAGTAGACTGTTTGTTTCCCCTATAGCATTGGTTAAAATTGTATTGATAATTGTATTGATTGGGGTAGCACTCCAAGAATTATTATTTCTTGCTGAATTAGAATTATAATAATCTTTATAATTTCCGTTAGTGTTGGACTTTTTTACAAAATAATATTCTAATAAATAAAGAAAGCTATCACAAGTAACAGTAATAGTGTCTTCCGTTCCCTGATAATCTGAAACTATTCCTGCCCAGATTAAATTTGCTCCGTCATAAACTTCAATAATATTTTTATTTTTGCCGATAATATTTTCATTAGCTAAATCAGATTTAAGGGGCAATGTAAAAACCAGCTGGCCGGGTTCTGATTCATAAAAAGTAAATTCTTTATCAAATGCTTCGGTTAATACTCCTTTTATGTTTCCTGAAAAATCTTTTGAAATATATTGATACATTTTATTATCTTTATAAATTAAAAATTTTAATAACATCTTCCTTACTTCGGGCCACAAAACCAAAGCAATATTTCTGCTTATTTACCACATCTAAAAATTCTTTTTGATGTTTTGTTAATTTTCCTTCCTCTGTTTTAACTTCACAAGCAAAGAATTTTCCTTGATAAAATCCTAAAATATCAGATGAACCTACTTTACCAAATCTTATAATTCTATTTTGAATTACCATTACTCCATTATTATTCCGCCAATGATAAATGTTGTGTTTTTTTAATAATCTTATAATAGAATCTTGAATACTTTTTTCGTCACGCATTATACAATCCCTTTCTTAATTTATTTTCAATCTTTTTCCAGATTTTATTTTTCTCGCTTCTGGTGGGCATTTGGGATATGCCTCGCCATAAAATCCGCAGCATTTCTATAATTTCTTCTTTTGTAAAATTTATTTTCTTCATTTTAAAAGAGAGGGGAGAGAGAAAAATGAAAAACTCTCTCACAATTTTTTTTAATTTTCTTCAAAAGTTAGTTGCTTTATCAGCTTCTCTTTTAGTTCCATATAACGCTCGTATTCATCCATTTCTCTCTCTGATTTCCTCAAGTATCTTGCCAAGCTGCCAAAGTTCGGTCGTAATGTTCTGAAAGTGCACATTTGCTCTCTGCAATAGTTTCGTCAATTCTTCGTCCCGTGTCGGTAGTTCCGATTTCATTTTTACCATCCTCTTTCCTGTCTTCTCTTAATCATTTCGCTCTGCCTTATCATCGCCAATCTCGTTTCTATCTGTATTTTCCTCTGCTTTAAAAGCTCTATCTGGGCTTCTATTTCGCCCAGCTCCTTCCTTAATACTCTTTCTTCATTCCTCATTTTCTTTTTTCTCCAACTCTTCGGCTTTCCAAAATTTCCCGTTCCAGTATCCTACATATCCTTCCTTTCTTAGAAATTCTACACCTTCCAGTATTGTTTTCATTTTTTTTATTCACCTCCTTAGATTTTATTCAAAATAAAAGAAATTATCAAAGTTAATACTATCACCAAGATAGAAATTTTACCAGTTAAGTTGTTCTTAAAACCTTCCAATTTTTGAATACGTTCGCAGTGGTTATGAACATTTCCATTTAACCTGTCTAATCTCTGATTAACTCCTTCAAATCCTTTTTTTGTTTCTCCTTGAAGTTGTCCTATTTTTTCGGATAATTCAATTAACATTTTGTAGATGTCTTTATTGTTTTCCATTTTATTTATTTCTAATAATCTAAACTTGAGGGACGACTATGCGTCGCCTCAAGCTATTAAGGAGGAAGAGGATAGAAAGGGAAAAAACTATCCCCAAGTTTAAATTATTAGTTATAGGCTTTGTAATACTTGATAGTAAATTTTGTAATGTTGGTTAGATTGATAGTATTATTTCCCGGCGCAAGCTCCCAAAATTCACTACCCGGAGTAAAGAGTGATATTTTATTAGTTGATCCCTGTTTAATAGTCCCTTTTTCTGTATCAATAGTTAAAGTGCCAGTAAAACTTCCGGTAAGCTCAATATATTTTCCGGTAGTAGTATTGGTAATTTTCCCCGGACTTGTAAAGTTAGCCGCGGCTATTTCAATAATTGGGTAAGTAAAATCATCTCCATTAACTATTACAGAACCGTTAGTTTTATCACTTTCAGTTGTTTGTGTCTGTGAATATTTTTTAGGATCACGGCCAACTAAAATAATTTCAAATTTCCTTCTTAATTTTTCTGTTTCGTCTTCATCTATCTTTGCTACCGTATAAGGTTTTAAATACATCATCAGCTTGCGTGATACATCTGAGGGATGTTCTTCGGTCCATTTAAGGGGCAAATATCCTTTGCCATCACTGGATAAATGTTCCGCATACCGGGGATTAAACATTTTCCTTAATACCGCTTCTTTACTATTAAGCGTTTCAACATCCGGGGCAATTATATTTCCAAATATTTGGACTATTCTTATATCACGATAGCTGCCAAAGTCTTCAGCGCCTTCTTTTTTCTCAAAACTTTCCAATCCTCCTCTCATTTTTACGCTATCTATTAAAATACGGTTCACTTTATACAAGTTACGGTGAACTGTTTTGTCATTTAAAGTAATTGTATTTGAACCCGTCCCATAGACGAGAGTTGTTTCTAACATTTTTTTAATGTGTTACTACTGGAGCAGAAATTAAAGTAAATTTAGCTAATAGTTTTTCATAATCCAACTTATAAATTGACAGAAGTTTCATTAAAGCATCCACTACCGCCTTATCTCCTTCATTGCTGGATTGCATGGCAATCTTAAATAATTCCGATTCAATAACTTTAATAACCACTCCTTTAGCTATTAAATCATCATATTTAGCTGGCAAATATTCTTCTCCTAAAACTCTTTTAATCCCAATTACTTTAATGGTTTTTGTGCCTGCTAAAAATCTTAAATGTAGAGTATATCCTCCAGTGTCGTTTTTAACTAACTTCCACAGCGTGGGCGCAATCTGATGCCAGTATTCACTGCCATCTTCTTTGACATAGCATTCTGAGATTTCAAACACATCATCATTTAAATCATAATTATAAAGAGTTGAACTTCCGTCTATATCGTCTTTAACATAAGATTCTCCGAGTGTCTCCCTTAATGTTGTTATCTCTACATCTCTGAATGTTTTAAGATCGTCTAACGAATAATTGGCATTATTTGGGTCTTTAAGCAATGTAGAAATATACTTTAACAAAAATGAAGTATTTCCTTTCATTGAAGGCGCATCTGCTAATGCTGTTTCTTCATCGGATGTTGAATTATAATAAGTGGCCCGATAATAATAAGCGGACTCGCCTGCAGTATCAAGATAAAAAGTAGACCTTACATCTGAAGTCATATCAATATCAATTGTAGCCAATAAACTATAGTTGGCTGTTTCATCAGTGCTAGTGCTACGATAAATTTTTATCTTATTATAAGAATCTGTCCCGTCTTTCGGGTTTGCAATTTCAAGTTTTATAACCATAATTATTCTTAAGCTCCTCTTTTAACTTTTTTAACTTTAATTGGATAACAAACCGTTTTTCCGCCTTGTGGGCCGGCTTTTTTAGTGATGGCGCATCTCAATGTTTTACCATTTCTTTTGATAACTCGCCATCTCTTTGCTCCGCCTCTTGCTTTAATTTTTCTTTCTGCTGATTTTGGCATAATTTTAAATTTAATAATTATCTAATAATTTTTTTAACTCTTCTTTAAGAGCATAATATTTTTGCTCAAAATTATTTATTGGCTCTATCTTGTTTTTACATTCTGTATGGGTAATCCGATGGACAATCTGATGCAACGCTTCAGCATATAATTCTGGACCTTTTGCCGCATCAGCATAACTGTCTACAAATCCGTTTTCACTTAAAATAGCTGGAATAGGTTTAGTGTCTCTAATTATCCCAAGCCGGTTATGCCTTGTCCAAGTATCTGGTTTTGCTCCCCTGTTAGGCGAATTAGTTATCTCACTTAAAAGATTACTATAAACTTCTGCTACTCCCCGAGAAAAAGCATCTCCGGCATAATAATAAACTTCTGTTCCTTCGCCTCCACCTGCGTTGCAATGGACAGAAATCAAAATATCATTCTTTGTAGAATGTTTGTTAATCCATTCTATTTTTTTTATTAAGTTTTCATTGCCGTTCATTCCTCCTAGTCCATCAGGAACAACAAGAACATTAAAGCCGCACTTCTTTAATTGTTTTTCAGCTAAAGCAACTATCTGTCTTACTTTAGTTACTTCGTCAAAAATTGCTCTTGCTCCGGGAAATGCTGGATCGTGTCCCGGGTCTAAAATTACTTTTGCCATAATAAAATATTATTACTAATTATTAAAGCTGATAGCTCCTCAAGACTTTTATAATTAGTTAATAATTTAATATTGATTTAATTTTTGCTTTGAGTTGGTCAGAAGATTTAATTCTTCCTCTAACTTGGTTGGAAGATTTAATTTTTGCTCTAAGTTGGTTGGAAGATTTAATTTTTGCTATTGCCGCCGCTATCTTTTGTTTCCATATATTATCTGCTCCTATACCTGAATCTAATATCTCAACTAAAGTGGCAAAGGTTAGAACTTCGCTTCCGCTTCCGCTGTCATTAACTTGCTTACTATATGTTTCTTCTATATTAACGCTATCCGCTCCGCTTCCAGCATCAGACAAAGCTAACTGAATAAGAACACTTAATGCTTCTTGTCCTGCTCCTGTTTCGCTTAACGCTATCTGAACTAATATTTCTAATGCTTCTGTCGCTGAACCGCTGTCACTAATGGCAATTTGTTTTAAAATCTCAATAGCTTCGCTTCCATTTCCTGAATCAATTAAAGCAATTTGTCCTATAACGGTTATTGCATCCGTTCCGCTGGATGTATCCGTTAAAGCTATCTGATTTAAAATAGCCAAAATCTCACTTCCGATTCCACTATCTTGAATTAACATCTCAATTAAAATATTTAGCGCTTCGCTTCCTGAACCACTATCTTGAATAAATTTTCCTTCGCCTGATACGGCAATCTCATCCGTTCCACTGCCAGTTTCTGTAATAGCTAATTTGGCCAAAACTGTTAAAGCTTCACTGCTTACTGATCCGCTATCTGCTATTGCTATTTGCTTTAATATTTCCAGCGCCTCTGTTCCGCTTCCGCTGTCATTTTGTAAAATTTGTGAAAGAATATTTATAATTTCCGTTCCTATGCCGCTATCTACTACTGCCAGCCTGACTAATACCATTGCGGCTTCTGTTCCTGTTCCACTGTCAACCATTGCTATCTTGGCCAAAATACTTAATGCATCTGTTCCTGTTCCTGTATCTGAAACCTGCTTACTATCGCCTTGAACTTGTTTATCTACTGCATCTGTTCCTGTGCCTGTTTCTTGTAAAGCAATTTGGGATAAAATGTTTATTATTTCGCTACCTGCGCCGCTATCAGTGATGGCAATTTTATATAAAATATTTAGCACTTCGCTTCCTGAACCAGTGTCGGTTACACTTAATCTATTTATTAAAGAAATAATATCTGCACCTTGTCCTGTTTCTAAAAGTGATTTTAATTGGGTAATTGAAATTGTATCTGCTCCACTTCCTGTATCTGTTAAATTCATACTGGCAAGAATCGTAGCGATGTCCGCGCCAGCTCCGCTGTCTGTGATTGATGTTTGACATTTGATTGAAACCGCATCTGATCCTGAACCAGTGTCTGAAACATTTTTTTCGGTTGCCCCCCCTGCAACATACTCGTCAGCTCCGATGTCCCAGCTACTATCCCGCGTATCGCCGTCTATGTCGTCAGAAAATAAGCCAGAACCTGGGTCGTTCGTCCCAGCGTTATACAGAACCGAATTCGTATTCTTGATATGGAAATCCCCGTTGGCGTAATCCACAAAGGCGTCGTTCCAGTCATCGCTCTCGTTTGCTCCTGGACTTATGTCAACGGCATTAGTGCCGTCGCCGTCATCGGATGCGTTGTGGTCACAGGTAGAAAACGTGCCCTTAAAATCATCAACATTGTTAAAAACTACATTGTTAATCGCAGTTAGTGTCCCTGCATAGCGGTATATGCCATTATAACAATCCGAAATTGTGTTATTGTAGATATAAAGAGTAGCATCAGCTTCCCAATCACATATGCCAACTCTGGTGCTGTTCCCTTTAAATCCATAAATGATATTATTCCAAATTTTCCCTACAGTTCCAGACGCAGAGTTCCAAAAATTTATGCCTGTAACGTAGTTTCCGCCACTTACAACACCTCTGATGATGTTGTTTGAAATCCTGATTTCCGAAGTTCCGCCTGGTCTCATCCAGACGGCATACTGCTCAGTGCTCGTTGTTAATTTTATCTGCAATCCGTCTATCCTTACATAGTTCTCATAATTAGTTATGCAGTCAACATTATTAGTCTCCAGCCTGTATTTGTTCGTATTCCATTTCCCGTCGTGCCTCGCCTCAGGAGTGGTATAAATCTTGATATAATGGTTGGCATCGGTCGTCCATCCGTCTATTACGACAGCGGAAGTGTCGGCATTTATCCAAGTTCCGTCTATCTTGGCAACGGCACTCGGAGAATCGCCCGTGTCCGAAATCTGAAAATAATTACTGCTGTCAACTCTCCACTGGTCGCCCGACTGAAAGGAGAAAGAAGTATTTGAAATATCCTTTACAAGAATCTGCGAGCCGGTGGCGTGTAGGCAAATCGCAGTCACTCCTTGGCTTGAGCCTCCCCTATACAGCGTAACAGAATCTCCGTCCGATATCGCTCCAGTTTTCGAGCCGCCGAAAACCTTCGTCGCGGCGGAAACCAAATCGCATTCAATCGCATCTTCCCAGGAAGACAACGAGGAATAATCTCCGCCAGACTCCTTAATTGTGCAGACAAACTCTGTCATAGATTGGTTCTTATTAGTAATTCAGCTATTTTAATAGTGTTAGCCGTATTTGTTTTTTACTTGTCTTAATAAAATCTTTGGTATTTTCATATATATTCATTTCTAATCTCTATCCCGAATTTTCGGGACAGAGTTAGAAATCAATCTAGGATAAGGTAATTTCTAAGGTAAGCTCCCAAGTCTGCCCACTGCTCTTTGTGCCTTGCGAGGATACTTTCCGGTTTAATAATTTACCACTGGAAGCCGCATTTAATACGCCAAATTCGTTCCATGCTTGATTGGCATCAGAAGATCCATAACTGGCTTTCCAAGTAGCTTTCTGACTTGAACCATAAGTAGGATAACCTGACTCCATTGTTTTTTTAACACCTGAAGTAAAAGTTGATTCAGTATCACTCGCTGAGGCTGATCCTGTTCCAGTTCCGACAATTAAATTGGCATTGCTGTTGTTGTATTGTGTTCCGCCTGTTCCACAAATCAACTTCCATATTTCATTGATACCTTCATTACAGAGCACATTTCCTTCAATCTTTGTAAATTGAGGAACACCAAATAATTTAATTGCCTCTGCTTTTGAATAAATCTTTTTAGCTTTTGCATCAGCCGCATTAGCATAACGAGCAATTTTCCATTCTGCCTTCTCAAATATTTTTTCAATCAAATTCCTTTTTTGATTGATTGACACAGCATCGTTTCCAATGCCTTTATCTTTATTCACCATCATTTATACCTCCTTCCTGAGCTTCATTTTCTTGAGTTTCCTCTTTAAGATCCTGAAGCTCTTTAATTTCTTTATCAATGTTTTTTTGTATGTCCGCAATTTGCTTTTCAACTTCCTTTGCCGACTCAACAAATTTCTTCGCTTTGTCTAAAGGAAATTCCCTATAAGCATCAACTGACGGATCATACATTGAAATCATTTTGTCCATATTTTTCTCCTTTCTTTTTTTATTGATTTCTTCCAATAGCTAAAACTTCAAATGTAATGCTTACATCTGAACCAGTAACATCACAATTAACCCTGATAAACTTGCCAAAGTTGGTTATTCTTTTTGCTTCTTTAGTTGGCGCTGACACTTGGGTAAAAGCAGTATGTGTATACCAAGTATTTCCGTCAGGCGAATCTTCAATAGTCACATCAAGAGTATCACCAGAAGATACTTCAGTTACATTTAAATAAACAGCTAATTCATCAGAATCAGAAACATCAACTGCGTCAGATTGCTCATCTGCAGTTATTTCAGCGCTTTTCCTAATTGTGTAAAATCGTTTAATCATTTTTTTTCCTTTCTATTAAGTATTCTTTTTATTTACCTCTGATAGCTTGTCCTCTGGATTTGCTTGTTTTGGTTCTTCTGTTAAAGACACTTCATTTCTTAACCTTTTTCTCTCTAATTCTTCCCATTCTTTTTTTTCTACTAACTCAAATCCTTCATCTGCTGGAAGTTTCTTTACCCATTTACCAACTCTTTTCCCAGTCGTCTCATCAACTAAAGAACCGGGATCAGGTTTCCAAATAAAACCAAAACGATACATTGCAATTACTTTAGTTACTGGAAGAATGTTGCCAAAAGAATTTTTAAGGTAATAAACCTCTTTATCGTCATAGATGTTTAATTCTTTTTCAAGAATATTTTTCATATTTCATTCTCCTTTCTATGTTAATAAACATAACTTAGAGGGGTGGGACAAAAACCCCACCCCCTCTAAAATTAGGCAGCATCTTGCGCTTGAATATGAACAGCATATCTGCCTAAAACCGTATCATCTTTTACCTCGCCAACTCCATAAATTTCATCCCCGACTAATTCGGTAGCCAATGCTCTAATGTTGTAATCAGCTTGGATTCTTGGCCCAAGTTGCATCACCAGAGCAAAGGCTTCTTTATGGAACAATAAATTGTGTGAAACTTTTGGACTTGTTCCTGTAGTTGGAACTTGGTTCGTCCAGAAAATTCCTTCAAGCCCATATAAGCTTCCGATATTAGCCGTTTTAAGAGCTTGTGAATCTCCCCGATAATCATACCTAACAACTTCCGGAATCTCCAATAACGCCCTTTTCTGAGCCGCAGAAATAACCAAGTAACGATTTTCTGAAGGCACATCATTCTCATCAAGAACCTGAAGTGCATCCAGAATGGTTGAAAGAGTAATCTTAGAACTCGTAGTTCCTTTAGTTGTTGCCACACCTGAATATAACGCCAATAAATCACTATCAACCTGTTTCGCAAGAGCATAACCCATCTTTTGGGTATATGCCGCTCTCAAATCTGGCTTTGACTGAATTTTGGCAATATCTTCAATTCTGACTGCGACATACTTATGCTTATTGACTGTTAAAGTAATCTTACCCTCTGTGTTAGCTGAAAAAGTAACTTCTGTATCAGCTGTTTTGTCACCAGTGGAAAGATTTTTAACATAATCAATATGCACCGTATCACCAAAATTTTTTACTTCCTCAGAATACTTTTTAATCACCAAATTTCCCATTACCAGTTTTGATTCTTTTGCTTTCAAAACATCTAGCGACCATATCTCAGGAATAAAATCGGCAACAGTGGTAGTAGTTACATTTGGCATTTTTTAATTCCTTTCTATTTGATCAAGCCCTCTGCCACTTGTCTATCAATTTCTTCTTTATTAGCTTCAAACCATTCCAGATCCCCCTGATGTTCTGCTAACTCTGCTCTGGTAAAAATATGCCTTTCTTCTTTTTTTTGGTTAGACGGTGGAATTTCAGGGGCTGGACCATTATTAGTTTGTAAATTTTCTCCGCCAGAATCGTTGGGCTTTTGACTGCCTGCTTTAGCTTTGTCAATTCCCTCTTGTAAATATCTGGCCTGTTGGATGTAATCGCTTTCCGGACTTCCTTTAAGTGATTCAAAGGAATCCTTGAAAGACCGATATACATCAGGATAGTTCGCTCTGATATTTGCCATATAAGCATCGTGGGCTTTATTGTTTAATTCTTCTTCCCGAAGATCTAACCTCTCCTGATCACTAAGTTTTTGCTTTGCCCGATCTGCCTCACTTTGATACTTACTGACATCTTCACGAGCTATCCTCAAATCTTCTTGAAGTTTTTTTAAGTTTTCTTGAAGATTTTTATTTTCCTCCTCTATTCTTTTAAGGCGTTCGGTTTCTTGAACCTGAGGAGTATTGCCTTGCTGATTTTTCTCTGGATTCTCACCCAAAGATTTTTTATCATCAGACATAATAAGTTCTCCTTTCCGCCGATTCGCACCGGCTATTCGCTGAATCTCTCCAGCGAAATTTTATTATTTTATTTTTAACTTGAATGCTCGTTTATATTATACTAATTTTCAAAAGGTTGTCAAGGGTTATAATATTTTTCTCTTGTTGGCGTTGGCGCTTTCGGAAGAACTGCTTTTTTCTTTTTAACCGCTTTAATTATCCCCTCATATTTTGTTTTTTCTTTCTTTTTTATTTTCGCTTCAGGTGTTTCTAAAAGTTTTCCTCGCCTTTCTTTCTTTTCTTGGAATATCCTTTCTTTCGCTGGTATTCTTGTTTTTATTTCTTTTTTCTTTACTGGTTTTAATGGAAGTTTAGGTATTTCTAATGGAGTAATTTCTTTTGGCTCTTTATATCTAAAATTCTCTAAAATTTCTTTTGCTTGTTTTTCAGTCATCTTTCCTTCTAAAATATCACCGCGAATATCATCTTGTAAATCTTTAATATTTGTAAGCAAATACTGCCATCCTTTCATTTCCCGATAAGAAGGAATTAAAACTTTAAGCGACCGTTCTGGGCCTTTTTCTTTGTCTAAATAATAATCAGGGCTTTCCATCCAACGATAAATCATTTTAGAGAATGGCGGCAAATATCCTAACGAAAATGGATAGCTTGGATCAAGTGGCAACCATGACTCGCCGGCATTGATTAAATTCCAATACTTGCGTTCAAATGCTTTTCCTTTTTCTGACTCATGCCAATCCTGTGTTTTATTGATAATAACTGCCGCCACTTTCGGCCTGAGTGCTTTTCCGCCGATTAAATATTCTCCACCTCTTTTAATCACTTTTATCAGATAACTTAATGGGAACATTATGCCAGAATGCAATGATTTCTCAAAAGCTGAACGGTTTGGATTATATAAGAAAAGCGGAACTGCTTCTTCAAAAGCGGTATATCTTCCTAGCTTCAATGCCTCACGAATTGCATTGTCAAAAATTGCCGATTCTTTTCCTTGGGATAAAACTGTCTTTGTTTCATCAGCTAAATGGGCTTTTGCTCCACTAAAGCCATATTTTTTAATTATCTGCGCAATCGCTTCAGGATCATCAGCAAGCGGTTTATAAAAAACTTTTTTAAGATATGGAATTTCTTCTACACTTTTTAATCCATGCTTTTTAAGATATGCTTTAACAACCGGCATATTTTTCAGCGCTTCATCTGTTTTCAAAAGAAGGCCAAGTCCATAAGCATTAGCTTCGTTTTTAACCATAAATGGCAACTGCCTCCAACCACTCAGCAAAATATCTTCAGTGTATCCTAAAGCGCCAGATAAAACCGCTCGCTGTCCTTTAGTTAATTCTGGATGCAAAAAATCTCCAATAGTCCTTTTTAACTTTATTTGGTTTTGGACAGCTTTTCTTATTAACGATCCGGCAGGCAATTTATCCGCCCTAATTTCTCCCCATATCTTTACTTCTGGAACTTGCTGAAACCAAAATAATGTCCTTAAATGAAATCTGCCAAGAGTATAGTAAAAATATGCCGCATTATACCAACTGCTATATGATCTTAATTTGTTAATCAAATGAGTTGGAATCCCTGCTTCTTCCCAAGAAGTTACAAATGCCTGTCTGGCTGACTTATCTAATTTCTCTGCCTTCATGGCAACTTCACTGGAATACTTTGACTTACTTAAAATTTCAGCAACAATTTCTTTCCAAACACTTTTCCCTAATTCCCTTTCAGTTGGTCTGTAAATCGGGACATCTTTTCCCCCAATACTTATCATCGGCTTTTGAAGTTTTTTCTTAATTACTTCCCTTGCTCTTTCCGCATCCCTGCCAAAAACATCATACAAACTTTTATCTAATTTATTTCTAATCTTCTGATAAATTGCCTTTGAATTTTGTGGGACAAAAAATCTTCCAATTACCCCTTCTTTTAATTTGTTGATTGCCTTTCCAAGCAATGCTTTCCGTCCCTCTAAAAATGATGCATCGCCTTTAGGTAATTCCCTCACGCCCTGATTATAAAGAGTATCAAATCCCTGCTCTTTGACTGTTTTCTTTGTCCACGCTCCAATCGGCTCGGTCATTTTAAATTTATATTCCTTCGGCGGAGTGATTGCCTTTTGTTTCCCAGCTTGGATAAATTTTTTAGATATTTCTGGTCCTTTAATTCCTTTCACAATTTCATCATATTTTTTTAGAATCTCTGCTTTTAATTCTTGCGGTGTCCCTCTCCAAGTTCCCGAGTGAACGCCTTTATACATAAATGAAGCCAACGCCTTTAATTGTTCTTCTGGTGTTTTGAAATGCATTCCAGTAAAATCAGTCTTACCAACTTCTTCTATTGCCTCTTTAAGTTTTTTAACACTTCCCTTGTCTTTAATAATTCCTGCTAAAGTATCATCGCTCATTTTTGCCGCATCTTCAATTTTTGTAATTCCGTTTGCTTTCAAAATTCTTTTAACTGTTTGAGAAATCATTGGCAGATCATCAACTTTCGGATTATAAACACTGTCAAGAAATGAAACAATATTTTTCTTGTTAATTGTCATTCCTTTTTCTTTCATCACCCCTAAAAAATATGCCTCTGCCGCGGCTCTTATTTCTTTATCTTTAAAAACAGAAACTTTATTTATTGCTTTTTCGCCAAAGAATTTTTTAAAGGCCGATTCTGCCGCCTGATAATCAGCCGCATTTCCAATATATTTTTTCGCCTTTGTTATTTTTTGAAATGCCGCCCCAACAAAAGGCAAAGGAGTAATCATTGACCCTCCAAACTTTATAGCTTCTCTTTTAGCCCCTTCCTTTGTTAGCTTAATTGGCTTAAATCTTTCCTTACCTTCTGGTATCGCCCTACGGGCTATATCTGTTGCTACTGCGCCGCCGGCTAATTTCTTTGCCGCCGCACTAATTGCTTTTCCAACCGGTGTTGAAATCGGGCGAGCCGCTGTAATAAATTGTAATCCTCTGCCAACCTTGCCAACCGCTTTCGGAATCGTTGGAGTAAAAGCCTTTTTAATCCCTCCAGTAAAAACTGCCTTACCTGCTTTTGGAATGCCTTTAGCTAAACTAACTGCCGGACTCACCGCGGTTATTGCCGCAACTGCTGATGCCGCATCTCCTAAAACTTTTTGAGGAGTAAACGGCTCTAATTCTTTCTGCACGCCAGAAATGCCGCTTTTAATTTTTTCTAAATTTGCTTGAGTAATCTTCAAAGATTTCCGGTAAGCTTCTTTGGATATTTTCCCAGCTTCTTTTTTTGCTTTTAGCGCAGTTATCTGATCGTTTATCCGTTTTACTTCTTTTTCGTATTCTTTAATTTGAATATTTGCCGATGGTGCGGCGGCAATATCCTTTCCAAACCCAACTATACCCTTGCCAATACCTTTAGCAAATCCCCCCAACCGCTCTACTGCCTCAAGAGGATTTAAACTATAAAGATATTCTAATCCTTTGCCAATAGTTCTCAATGGAATTGAAAACCAAGCTCGGCGAGGTTTAGTTTCTTCCTTCTCCTTTGCTTCTTTAGCAACCGCCCTTGCGGCAAAATATTCTCCCAAATAAGGATAGATTTTTATCTTTTTTGGTTTTTCTTTAAATTCTTTATTTCCTTCTGGAATATACATAATTTTTATTTACCAAAATTTTAATCTTCCCAAAAACCTTTTCGCTTGGCTTTTAGCTCTCTCAAAATAATTGCTAACTTTTCCTGAAACCGCTTTCTTTATTACGCCAACATCTGACGGTAACCTCTTAAAAGTTTTTGGAGTATATGTTTTTTTAGTATAAGAAATGAATTTCTTTGCCGCTGGAATTGCCGGCGAGAATGGCGTTGTCAGTTTCCGTTTAGGAGCATAACCTCTCAAACTCGGCTCTTCTTTGTATCCATACATCCTTGCCCAGTCTTCAATGGTCTTGCCTTTCCATTGTCCTATGCCTTGGCCAGTGGCGGTAAATACCTTTTGGAGATCAGGCCGCCTTGCGTAAATTTGCCCTAATGCCCCACTTATTTTATTGCCTCCAAACAGCCCTTTAATTTTAGAAACAGCAGTAGAAGTTATGCGTTTAAATATGCCTTGTCTAGGAGCATAGCTTTTAAGGGTTGGCTCTTCTTTGTATCCATACATCCTTGCCCAGTCTTCAATGGTCTTGCCTTTCCATTGTCCTATGCCTTGGCCAGTGGCGGTAAATACCTTTTGGAGATCAGGCCGCCTTGCGTAAACTGCACCAAGAGCACCGCCGATTTGGCTCGGCTGAAATATCTTTTTCGCCGCAGTTCCAATCGCTCTGCCAATTGTCTTAATATCTTTAGGAAGCTGAGCCATCTTTTCTTTGCTAAAATCTTCTTTAAATTGAGACTTGACTTTCTGAATCGCTTCTATCGTTTTCGGGCCAACATAACCTGTTATTCCTTTTCTATAGGCCCCGATTGCTTTTAAATCTTTTTGCAATTCTTCAACAGCTTTTCCTCTGTCTCCAATCTTAAATTTAGATTTAATTATTTTTGCTACCGTATCTGAAGGCTTTGGAACTTCTGCAATTTTTTCCCGTAGAAATTCTTTAGGGGATGTAGTTTTAATAATATCAACTGCCTTCTGAATTTTCTCTCCAACATCAGCTCCTATGTTTAATCCTTTTCCAATAATTCCTTCTGGCCTGTCAAGCATATATCTGCCGACAGTTAATTTCATTTTTCCAAATTTCCCTTCTTCTTGCGCAACTTCTTTCCAAACATCCTCTTTTATTTTTTGCTGGTATTTTTGTATATCTTCTGAACTCATTAGTTTAAAATCAACATCCCTGTATCTTTTTTGAGATGGAATAAATTCTCCTGTCTCATTCAACATTCCCCATTGTTTAGTTTTCGGATCTTGGTATTCAACGATTACATTTCCATTTTCATCCTGCCGGTAAATTTCTTTTACTTTAATTTTCTCTCCTCGCTCATTTGTTATTGTTCTTTCAGTAATTTCTCTCCAAACTCCCATATCAGGATCATAAACATATCCTTCTTTTTGGTAACTCTGGGTAGGGTCAAATTCCCAGCTTGTTTTAAAATTGCCGGCTTTGTCAATTTTTTGAATTGCTTTAAAATTAGGATCAGAAAAAATCCTGCCGGTAAAATTTCCTTTATCGTCTCTTATTGGAATATTGGCTTTCCAAAAGCCATCAGTTTCAAAATGCTCCTGAACGCCTTTTAATGCATTATCTATTTTCTCCCACACGCTTTCAGTTAAATAAGGGCTATAAGCAAGATTGCTTAATTCTTTGATATAATCATCAGTCAGCTTAATCATTTCAACCGCATATTTTTCAGCATTGATATCGCCGGCATTTAATCTTTTCTCTAAAATGGTTTTTTGCTCAAAGTAATTATTTTTTACTTCGCTATATTTTTCTCTTACTTCTTTTTCTCTCGCCTGCCTTATTTTTTTCGCATTTGCCTCGCTGATTTTTTCTTTTTGCTTTTCATATTCCTGAGCTTCCTTGACTAACGAATCTATCCGCCCGATTAAAGTAAATTGCTTATTAACATCCGCTTCTGTCTCCAGCCGCCTGTTGAGATAATTATAGTAAACTTCTAAATTTTCATCAAAACTATCGCCTAAATCTCCCCGTTTATACTTTAGCAACATATCCCTGTCTTCAAGGGCAACCTGCTTATTATACTCTGCTAAAGCTTCTCTATTGATTGAATCCATCGTTGAAACATAGCGATTGTAATAAAGTATCTGTTTTTCCGGATCTTCGGCGCTCTGCGCAATGTCAAGATAAAACTTTGCCAAATCCATCTTGTTTGCTGTCTGTTGGTTTATGTCAAATTTAATTTTCAATTCCGCCCTTCTAACTTTTTCCCATTGGGCATTTTGGATGTCTTTTTGGATTTCCAGATATTCATTGCTGTCAGGATCAATATTTCTTAGCAAGTCTTCTTTAAATCTAATATAATCATCCGGCTCAATCGTTTTAGCAACTTTAAAGCCAAAATCCATTTGCTTGTTAATGTGCTGTTCGGTAATATCATCTAACTTTTTCTGCGTAGTAAAATATTCCAAACTGTCTGGATCAAGAGTCTTTAACCGCTCAGTCAGATATTCTGAATAAACCGCATAACCAATTAAACCATCCTTATAATCTTCTGTTATTTGCCGGTATTCCAAATTAGCTTTCTCTTTGTATTCTTTTTCCAGTTTTTTATTGTAAGCATTAGTAACGTCTTTTATCCTTTTTTTTATCGTAAAATAATCGTGCGTTCCTTCTGTAAGCCCAGCTAATTTATTTTGGAGAAAACTAATATACTCTTCAAACGAAATAATGCCATCCCTGTAATCTTCTGTCATCTGCCGATATTCCAAATCATAAAGGCGAGGCTTAGCCACTGCAGTCGGCATATAAATGCCGCCCCCTCTTTTGCGACGGCTTCTTCTTTTAAGGGTTAATTTTTTTGTTGATCGTCTTAAAGCCATAAATTTTTATTCAAATTTTCTTTTAGGGCTTCCCTTTTGTAATGCTCTGCTCATCCTTAACCTTGGAGGGACTTTATCAATCGGTTGCTCTTCTTTTTTGTTTTGCGATTGGTCAAGCAATGGCTTTGTTTTTTCTTCTGGGCCGGGTTTCCCTTTTCTTAATTCAACGGCAGGAGAATATTCTGCTCCTTCTGCGTTTTCAAGATGATAGGCAAATAATTCTTTTACTCCGTCAGGCAGTAAATCAAACTGCCTTGAATTTATAAATTCTAAATGCCGGGCATTATGCGCTTCAAAATCTGGGACACTTCCCGGATCAGTCGGCGGCACTTCCTGCCCATTAGCCATCTGGTAATTTTCTTGGTCAGCTAAAGCCGCTGATTGCAATTGTTCCTCTTCGGAAGGACCAGCTTCTCCTTCTTCCCCAGCTCCAGCCGGGACCGCTCCTTCGCCTTCCATTATTTTGGCTTTTGCCTCTGCTTCAATTTTTGCATCAATCATTTTCTCTATTGCAATTTTCTTCATTTCATATTCTACATTCTTAACTCCTCGCTTTCTCGCCACCGACTCTTTAGAAATAATTCCTCTGTCAACTAAATTAACATCATTCGTTACAGACACTGCTTCATCCTGAGGAGTTTTAACTTCCCAATATACATCAACCATTGTGTAGGGTTTGCCTTGAAAATAAATCAGTTCTGCAAAGGAAGGATTATTTTCCGCCGTAACCCGTAAAAGCCAAGAATACAAATTACGGAGTTCCGGAATCCAATAAATGCTCTTTCTTAAAATTTTTCTTTCAGCCGGATGATACTGGATTTTTAATGCTGGCCCAGTATTGATAGACCCTTCTGGATCTCCAAACACAGCATTAGTCATTCCAGTCTCATTTCTTAAATGCTGCTGATTGTCTTTTATGACATTATTAAGCGGATAATTATTTATCTGGGGCGTTTTGAAGTTAATCGATTCTCCCGGAATTAACCTTACGTCAAAACTCCTCGTTCCCTTAATCCTATCCAAAAGCCCCTCCCTTTGCGAAATTAGCTCTTTAGAAGGAAAAACATTGCCATCTATTAAAGCATATTCTAGGGACTTTAATTTATTTATTAAAATCTGCGTTGGGATTATTCTCCGCAAATCCGACTGGCCTAATCCTTTTTTCATACCCATCGGCGCATTCGGAATATACCAAACCGGAGGAAGTTTTTTGCCGTCTTGGGCAATTCTAGGAATTTTATGCTCTTTCTGATAAACAAATCTGTCTTTTAAAATTACTGAATAATTTTTCTCGTCGTAGCAATGTATAACTTCCACCATTGGATTTAATTCCATCTGTTGTTGCTTCCAAGACTGATAAGCCAAATCTGCCCATCCTGTTTCGGCCATTCCGTCAGCCCTTATCGTTTTTAAATAATCTTCTTTGGTAAAAATTTCAACTTTTTCCTTATCAAGATATTCTTTATATCTTCTCTCTAATTCTTGAACAGAAATGCGCTCACTCCAGAATATTTTTTCAACTTCAGTAAGTTTTCCAGTCCTAAATTTTATTCTTACATTCACCGGATTTATAGCTTCAAAAGCGGCCATTTTCCCATATTCCCCGTCTGTAAAAATTTTCCCAAGAAAAAGCGTGCGACCATATAACGAACCGTCGCACGCTCCATTTGCTAATTCTCTATGATAGTGTGATTTATTTAAAATTAACCTAAGGCATTTTTCAATGTCTGTAATCTGATCTGTTTGGATTTCATCTTCTTCTTCATCGTAAGGATCAACATCAACAAACGGATTTTCTTCCTGCGGTTTTGGAACTCTAAACACCGGAGGATAATTCATTAAAATCTCTGTGTTAATATCTACCACTTCATCGCAGTGGTTTTCTAACATCCTGACATTTTCTTTAATAAAGCTATTATCTAAATTCCATCCATTAGAAAAAATAATGCTTTCATGTTTCCAGTGTTCGCCTGAGTAAAAATCCTCATAAATTGAACAATCTCTAGAAAAATTTTCTGCTGCTTGTTCAAGACTTTTATATTCTTGAGCTAATTTTGAAGCAATAATAAACTGCTCTGTCATAAATTTATTTCCTGACAAAGTCTTGAAGAAGCTACCAACATTTATTAGTTTAATAATTATTAAAAATCTTGTCAAGGGGCAACCTGTGGATAACTCTGTGGATAAGTATAAAAAACTCCCCATCTTTCGTTTGGGGGAGTTTTTTATCTTTTCACGCCATCATCTTATCATATTTTTTAAACAATGTCAAGACCTATTTTTTAAAAATCCTAATTCTTTCAAAATACCCCTTTTTAGCGGTTTAATTTTCTTTTATGTGGTTTTATACCTCTCCTACCCCTTTCGCTTGTTCTACCCCCAAAATTTTAAGAATTTCGCCTATGCCAGTCTTGCTTTAGAAGCTGTTTTCTTACCTATACGCCACTTCAATCTTAACAGCGATATATTTTTTGGCGAGCCAAGCGGCCAAACAAAGCGAAATAAACCTGTCTGTTCTGAGATTTTTGTCATCCCACTGGTAAACTTTGCATTGCTCAACCAGCTCATAAATATTCGGCATTCTTATCAGGCCATAATTCGGATTCTCCTCAACCACTTCCCTGATGTGCCCCTCTTTGTCGTAATAAACTCTTTTTTTCCTTTTGTAGGCAAGCATTTCCCTAAAATTAACAATCAAATCCCCTTTGTTAATCTGCTCTTTTTCTTCCTTTGTTTTTGTGCCGACAATGCTGGCAAAAAAAATATTAACGCATTTTTCCAAAAGCTGAGCCCTCATCAGCTGTCCCCCCATCCCTGACGCATCAAAAAGCACATAGGCATTGTTGTAAGTTTCCTGAAGCGATTTTATTTCCGCATAAAAAATTTCCGGCGGCAGCTTTTTTGCTGAAATTCCAAAATGCTTAACCAGCACAAACGGCTCTCTGGTTATGTCAAGCACGCTTACGGAATTATCGTCAGTTATCATCGCTGAATCAATTCCGATGACATACCGATGCCCAACAACCGGCGACTGCTCAAGGGGCAATTTAATATCAACCGCGTGGTCAACCGTGTCGTTCGGTATTACCGATTCGCCGGTTTCAACAAAATCTCCGTATAAAACCTGCCGCATTAAATTCTCATCGTGCTTATAGGCCGCAGTTAATCTTTTCAGCGCTTCCTTGGGAATATAAATATTTTCCTTCGTTGAGCCCTGATGAATATAAGCATTCGGATCTTCTTTAAGCTCGTTAATCACCTGCGAGTAATCAAACTTAAACCCTTGGGGAGTTCCGATAATTCTAATAATCCCTTTTTTGCTCATTGCCGTTCTCGGGATCAAGGTCGCAAAAATAAATTTATGGAGTTCAGGAATATCGCCGGATTCGTCAATAATTATCCTGTGGAACGTTTTCTGCTTCATGCTTGCCCCAAGTCCGCTATAACTTCTGCCCCAAAATTCAGAGCCATTAAAAAATTTTAAGACCGGCGGCTGTGTTGAATCAGATTCAATGCCCCTTTTTTTAGTGATAAACCAGCCTTTTAATTTGCTTTGGTTAGTATGCCCTCCGGGTTTTACAATTTTTCCTTCAACGATTTTTATAAGCTCGTTAATCAAAGTCCTGCTTCCGGAGTATTCCGGAGCGGCTACTGCCTGCAAGTATTCAGACCTCAGCCAAGCCTCCGGATCATCCGTTTCCAAATCCAGCTTAAAATAAGCATCATGAATTACGCCTAAAGCTTCGTGGAATGTCTTGCCCCACTTGTTTCCGCTTCTGTTTAAAACAATCGTTTTGCCTTCCGAGTTTTTCTCATAACGGAACTGGTCCAAAGTCAGGTCAATGTCTAAATAAAATTTCGCAAAAGCTTTTAATCCTTCCGCATTTTTTTGCCGGGCAATTTTATCGGTTTCAATCCTTTCCGCTTCCTCTTTCAATCTCCTGTATTTCTCTTGTAATCCGTTTAATATCTCCTTCAACTTGCTTAATTGTATTTCCAAGACTTTTAATCTCGTCCGGCGAGATTCGTTTTCTTTCTTCATTTTGGCTTTGTGTAATAAATTTAGCAAAAGCAATTTTTACAGAGTCTTCTTCAGCTTTTACAGATCGTTCCCTTTGTTCAAGAGTAATCGGGATAGCAAGTTCGCCTAAAGTAAAATACCGTTTAGCATCAGCCAGTTGGTCAATCATCCTTTGCGTCGCCAGTTGCTTAGCTTTCTCAAGTGAAATTTCTTCTTTTACTTTGGCTTGGTAGATAAGCATTGATTCTTCTTGGGCTTGTTCAATTTTGCTTCTATCAATCGTGATATGTTTTCTGTGGTTAACAATGCTTCTTTTTATGTGTTCTTTTTTGCCGGGCACTCTTTGCTTTCCTGTCTCTGGGTCAATAACCATGCAAAAGTCAACAATGCGAGAAAGCATTACTCCGTCCATAATCATTTTATCAATTTCAGGCTTATAGACAGAATTACAAATTCTGCAATTAGGGTTGATGGTGAAGCCAAACTCTTCAGGGACAATTTCTTTTTTGTTTGTTATTGTTATATTCTTCATCACTTTTTATTATATTACTATTTTTTAGTATGTCAAGAGCATATTGGATTTTTAGTTTTTTTCTTATTAAAAAAAATAATAGATAACTACTACCGCTGGTAGTTATTTTTAAATATATTTTTAATATATATATTTAGAAAAAGGGATAGTGTTAAAACAACCACTATTTTTATAGTTATTTTGGGCTAAAATATAATAAATAGGTAAAATAGTTATTTTTTTCAAAAGGTGTTAAAACAACCACTAGCACTAGTGTTAAAACAGCCACTACTGATAGTGTTAAAACAACCACTATTTGCTAGTGTTAAAACAACCACTACCCCCCCCATTTTGAATGAGCGTCCCCTTCTCAAAAAAGGGGGTGGGCGATTTAATGCTATACCCGATATTTTTGCAAAAATATCAAAATAAAATTCACTTTTTAACTCCAAATTGTAAATACCCTAATGGCGACTTATCCATAGGTTATCCACAACTTACCTATTACGATTTTCAGAATAAAGGGAACTCACACATCTTTTAAAAACGACTTATTTAACACATCTTAAAAAAGCGATTTCAATTCTTAAAGCGATTTTCACTTGCAGAAATACCGGACCTTAAAGCGATTTTATAAGCGATTTTTAAAAAGTTATCCACAACTAACACATTTTACAATAAAAAAAACTAAAAACCTAAAATAGACTTATCCACAAGCTAAAAATGGCTAAAATAAGCCAAAAAAAACACAAAAAAGACTTGTCAGGGTATTGACAATCTTTTTAGAAGTTATATAATTATAATAGAAAAACAAAAGAGGAGGTGATAAAAAATGAGGCTAACAACAACCCGGCAACAAGCCGAAATATCCCGATTAAAAAGACTTGCGACATTTTATTTGCTAACTACACTTTTTCTACTTTATTACATTTTAACTAAATAACAAACGGAGACTAAAAAAATGGCACTTATAAAAAAAGAAGATATTCTACGAGAAATTGAAACCTTACAAAAAGAATTACTAACTGATTATAAAAAGAAATACTATAATGACGAATACATATCAGAATATAATCTCTTAAATCAATTTAAAAAAATTATAATCTCAAAGGGAGACTAAAAAATGAAAACATTATCAGCTTTAAAACTACAAAACATTGAAATTGACTGGTTGCACGACAAGACAGAAGCCCCACTAATGCAAGCAATGGCGATCAATCAGTTAAGGGAAATCTATAAAGGAGCTAAACGCTACGGATACATCCTACTATCAGGAAATGAAGGAATACTCCCGGAAGGATGCTACTATTTACTGGAGCTTAAAACCGATTTAAAAGATGGAAAAGGAATACAAAATGCTCTAATAGCATTTAAAGAAAATGGCGACCATCTCAGGGGTTATGCAATTTTTACAGACTCGGACCAACTAAAAAACTAAAAATAAGGAGGTGATAAAATATGAATATAGAAGACATAAAAAATGAAACCAAGCGGCAACGCATACTAAATGAATTTGTCAATCAGCACATTGGAGAAAATCAGACAATGCTGATTGATGAATTGCTAAAAAATGAAATTGTCCATTATGAAGACATTGTCAATCTCTACGATGACGATGAAGAGCCGGAGGAGATTTTTGAATGGTGGCAAGCTGATGAATGGCTATTAAATAAGCTGGAAGCTAAAGGCGAACCAGTCTTGCGGAGCGACTATGGCAACTGGTGGGGACGGACTTGCACAGGGCAAGCAATCCACATGGATGCAATAATTGAAGAAATCTACAAAGAATCGCAGATTTAAAGTTTTTTCACTCCCTACAATAACATTGCAGGGAGAAATAAAACTTTAAAAATATGTTTATAGAAGATTTTAAACAACTAAAAAAAGATTTGTCTATCCATCAGAAAATAATAAAAAAAGCGGACCGAGAGGAGCTGAAATTCATTAAAATTGAAAAAGAAAACCCGGACACAATAAAATTGACATCCACAGATGGAGTGCGGCTGTTTGCGACGACATCTCAAGTAAAACTCCGAGATAATCTAAAATTTAATAGATTTATACCGCTGGAAAAAATTGATACCCTAAAAAAAGAAATAAAGAGCCAAGAAATAGAAGATAAAGAATTTACAAAATACCTTATGGACAATCCTAACTATCCGGATGTGAAAGCTATCAGACCGAAATATAAACATCACTTTAAAATTGAAACTGAAGATTTAAAAAGATTTATCAGAATAGCTAAAAAATGGGGCACATCCTATATTGATTTCAAACTTGCAAGAGGGAAATTGATTTGCCGGGTTAAATATTATAGAGAAAAATATGATGAATATAGAGGGAAAGACATTGCCAAAGCTAAAGTTAAAATCCCGGTAATACACAGCACGCAAAAATATATCAGGTTTTTAATCAATCCAAAGTTGTTAGATGATATAATACCGGCAAAGGGAATTATCACGATTAAAAAGAATAAAGTAGATGAACCGTTGTTATTTGGCAATAATTTAATCATGGCAATTAAAAATAAGTAATAATATTTGTTTAATTGCCTATAAAAATTATTGCTGGATTTAAGCGGTTGATCTCCGCGATGACACCTCGCAAGAGGAGCTATCATAAGATAGTTAAGATCCGATCAGTCTGGCACTTTTCATTTGTAAGTTTTAAAATGTCTATGGAGTTAACGGGAGCAAGGCAATCACGCTAAGCATTAAAAACATCGGGCTATCAGGGTTGCCGGATGACCGCGAAGCGAAATAGAACTTTAAAATTTACAAGCTGGACAATGACTTTTAGGAACAAGACTAAATGACCACCTCAAAGAGGTTGACTGCCGGCAAAGCCGGCTGACACCTTGAAAAGACAAGGCAAGAATTTGAGACTTGTAAAAATATCAAAACCTTGACAATTTGACCACATAGCCGAACCGAAAAAACCTTGCCGATAACAAAGAGAGTTGCTGAACGATGTTGCTTGTTTTGTTATTGGCACAGGTTTAAATTCTGACAAGCAAGTTTAGTGGTTAAACCTTGCCGGATTGTGGACCAAAACATTGGACCAAAACCAAGCCGGCAAGGATTTAATTATTAAACAAAGGAGGCGAAAAAGATGAAATTTAGAAAGGAAGAAATTAAAAAATATAATTGGCTGATAGATTATATCAGAGAAGAGATGGAAACGGGCAGAGATTTTTGGGCAAGCTTATTTTCAGGGGGTTTAACTTTTACAGAGGATATAGAGAGATTTTGTCATTATGCTTCACAAATAGGGGCATTAGATATTTCAGAAGAAATTTTAAAAGAACATCCAGAATGGATTTAACTATCAAAGATGAAAATCACAAAACAAAATAACAATATTATAATTCAGTTTAATTATGATAAAAAAATAGTAAACGCAGTTAGGGAATTGCCGGCAAGGCGGTTTAATTTTCATAAAAAGTTTTGGACTGTGCCTATTCAACACGCTGAAATAACATTAGAAAAATTAAAGCAATTTAATCCTATAGTAGATCCTAAAATAAAAGAAGAGATTAACCGGCAAAAGAAAAACCTTACTGACCTTGAGAAAATCAGGAATAAAAAAGATATAGAAATGAATTTTAAAACGCCGCTTTTTAACTATCAAAAAATCGGAGTGGCTTTTATGTTAAAAGCTAAAAATTGTATTTTAGGTGATGAGCCGGGATTGGGCAAAACGATCCAAAGCATAACAGTTGCCGAACATAATAAAGCAAATAAAGTTTTGGTTTTATGTCCGGCATCCCTTAAAGAAAACTGGCACGAAGAAATAAAAAAATGGACCAAACGAAAAAGCATAATTATAAAAGGCACGGCAAAAATGCGGAAAAATCAATGGCAAAGCGAAGCAAATTATTATATCGCAAACTATGAATTATTACTCAGGGATTTAGAGTTAATGCAAAATATAAACTGGGATTTCATAATTGCCGACGAGGCTACAAGAATATCTAACCCTCAAGCTAAAAGCAGTAAAGCAATTAAAAGAATAAAAGCAAAAAAAAGGCTTGCCTTGACCGGCACGCCCATAAATAACAAGCCGGATGATTTATGGAATATTGCTGACTATATCAGACCGGGGGAATTTGGAAGTTTTTGGAATTTTAAACAGCGGTATTGCATATGCGATTATTGGGGAAGCACAATCGGCTACCGAAATCTAAACGAAATAAGAAACAAAATACAACGGATAATGATTAGACGAAAAAAGGAAGAAGTGCTAAAAGAATTGCCGCCGAAATTATACGAGGATATTTTTACTGAATTAAACGGATATGAAAGAAGCTATTATACCTCTCTAAAAGAAGAAATGATTGCTTTAATCAATAAAAATACCGTAGAAGCTACCAATGCTTTAACACAGATGATTAGACTAAAACAACTAACAAGCAGTTTAGAGCTATTAGGCGGAGAAGGTTCAAGCAAGTTAGAAACGCTGAAAGAATTATTAAAAGATATAATCTGTAATGGAAATAAGGCAGTAATATTTACACAATTTGCCGAGATGAGTAAAATAATGTTAAGGGAATTAGAAGAGTATAATCCGCTTTTAATCAATGGGGAAATCCCGGCAAACGAAAGGCAAAAGATTGTCCATAATTTTAACAATAAAAGCGAACATAAGATAATGATAATGACCGAAGCTGGAGCATTTGGGCTCAATCTCCAAAGCGCAAGTTATGTAATTCATTATGATTTAAGCTGGAGTTTAAGCAAAATGATTCAAAGGGAAGACCGATGCCACCGAGTTGGACAGAAGAAAAACGTGACGATTTATACTTTAATGGCGAGGAATACTATTGATCAATATGTCAGAAGCGTAATCTATCGCAAGCAAAAATTGAGCAACTTTTTATTGGATACTAAAAATGAAATGCAATCTGGAAAGCTAACCAAAGAAGATTTATTAGAATTATTAAAATAGAAAGGAGGTAATTAAAATGGTTTTAGTAGATAAATCCAAACCAAACCATCAGCATTGCCGGTATTGCGGCAAAGAAATACCATTAGGCAGATATAAATTTTGCAGTCCCGAGTGCGCTAAAAAATGGCGGCTGGAATATATAAAAGAATGGCAACGCAAAAAAATGAAAAAGACAAACTATCAGTATTTAAAAAAATGGAAAAAAGAAAATCCCGAAAAAGTAAAAGTGCAATATCAACGGTGGATAAAAAGAAAAAAGGGGGATGTAAACAACCAACACTTATCCACTTGACAAGGTTTTAAAAATTTGATAAGATGTAAATAGAATATTAACCTGTGGATAACTAACTATGTCTCCTTATAAAATAATGTTAAAAAAAATAAGAGATGCCAAAGCTGAATACATCTTATATTATCGGAAACAGCATAAAAGTTTTGAAGAAATTGCTAAAACTGTCCCAGCTGACAATAAAATAGGCATTTCCCGAATGAGAGCGCATCAAATTCTCCAAGAATATTTTCAGGACCAATTAAAAGGTAATCAGGATTGACCCTTTTATAAATGGATGCCCTCTTTTAGTTTTTTTAAAATTGATCCTTGAACGCTCTTTAAAATATTTGGGCATTCATTTATAAGAGGATCAATTAAAAAAAACTATGGCAAGTCCGCAATTAGAAAATGGATATACACAACTCTCCAATGAATTATTAGAAGCAATTATTAAATATCCTTTTGGTAAACGCTCTCTTAAAATTATCTTAATAATTCTCCGTGAAACTTATGGATGGCATCGGAAGAAAAAACAAATTAGTTTTGGGAAAATAGCAGAAAAAGCTCCAATAGACCGGCGGAATGTTATTTATACTTGTAATATTCTTTTTAAACATAATATTCTTTTTAAACAAAAACTTAAAAACAATAAAAACATTTGGGGAATAAATAAAAATTATGAAGAATGGCTGATGCCGGATGGAAAAACCTTATTTAGAGAGTATGAATTTCAATTTAAAGAGAGAAAATTAAAACAAGCACAATGGCAAAAAATTTGGATCAAGAATAAATTCCCAGAGTTAACAGAAATTTTAGCAGAAGAAATAGAAGAGCTTTTAAAAAAATATTCAGAACAAAAATTTATAGAAGCATTAAAAATCGCTGTTAAACAAAACAATAAAAAACTTGCTTATATTGAAGGAATTTTAAAAAGGATGAGTAGTGAAGAAAAACAAGAAGAAAATGATGCTACCGGTAAAACTCAAATAAGCGACGGCAGATGGCTAACTGATGAAGAATTAGCCGAAGAAGAAATGAAAGGAAATATATATTATGAACGAAAAACGAACAAGTGGATTTGTATCAATCCTCAACCATAAAAAAAATTACATTGATTTAATGATAGAAAAAGGGCTTTTAACAAAAGAGAAAGGAGAAAAAGCAAAACGACTTATTTATAATCCATTACTTGGGTTTACTAATGCAAAGGAAATAGATGAAGCATTAACAATGGGAGCAATTAAAAAATGGAAAGAAAAAGGAGAAGTGCGATGGGGAGTTGCAACTGAAGAAAAAATTATCAATGGCAAAAAAGTTATAGTTATTGCTCAAGCATACAGAGAATTTGAAGAAAAAAAGAGAAAGAGAGAAAAGGCCGCTTATTATAATAAAGAATCAATGGATAATTTAATTCGTAAAGAAGAGAAGGGAATAGATGTTGATAAAATTTTTAAAGTTTTCCCCGGCAGTAAAAAAGTTAATTAAAAAAAACAATGAGTGAAAAAATTAAAATAGATAAAGATTTTCTAAAAAAAGTTTTAGAAGAACAATCAAAACTTAAAGAGAGAGTTAAAGCATTAGAATTAGAAAAAGAAAAAAGGGTATACCAAAATCTACAACATCTCCCAGAACAAAAAGATGAAAAGTTTAATATGGATTTCAGTATAAAATATTTTGGAGAAAAGGATATTTTAAAAGAACAGCAATTTCAAAAAGAATTAAAAGAAATGATGAAGAAATACAGAGTATTTGTTTGCCAAGCAACCTTAATAAAAGTTTTTTAAATAACAAAGAAAGGGACAAAAATATGCCAATTAAAGGACTTTCTCAAATTAGGCGATTACCTCGTTTAGGGGTTATCAGGTTAGGCGTTAAAACTAAATCAGCTAAAGGAACTGAATACCCTAAAGCTGTTGATTACTTTGTTTGTCCGGATGAAGTTAAAAAAGTTTATGGTGAAAAGCCGAGAAAATTAGATATTGTTCTGCCGCTTGAAAACATAGATGATGTTTTCCCACAATTTTATAAGAGATATGGCCATTCAATTGGATTAAAATGTAAGGGAGATGGCGAAATAGCAAATCAAATCAATGAAAAAACAGGCGAGTTTGAAGAAGTAGAATGTCTTGGGCAAAAGTGTCCATTTTATCAAGCTAAAAAATGTAAAGAAGTGGCAACACTTAATTTCATTTTACCAAAAGTTCAGCTTGATGGAATATATCAGCTTCACACCTCCAGTTATCATTCTATAGTTAAAATCAATAGTTCGCTTGATTACATTAAAGCAATGTTTGGCAAAATTTCAATGATTCCCCTTAAACTAATAGTGGAAGGAACAGAAGCCCACCCCGATAAAAAAATGAGAAAGATTGTTTATACCCTACGAATTGCTTTTGACACAAACGAAATTATGGAATCACTTCAAAAAAGAAAGACACTTTTATTTTCCCAGCCAAAAAAGCAAATAGAAATGCCAAATGAAATAAACGGACCACAGCAACCAGTAAAACCTGCCGCCCCAAAAATAGAAATGCCGACAAGCGATGAAAAGCCTGATGATCTTTTTCCGGAAGAAGAAGAAGAAATCAAACTTTGTGATGTTTGTTCACAAGCTCTTACTGAAGAAGAAGTTGATTATTGCGAATCCCATCAATTTACAAAAAATGGCAAACTTATGTATCAATATTTATGTTCTAATTGTATAAAAGATTTAGGTTATAAAAAATAAACTATGAAAATAAATAAAGAGGATATAGAAACAATAATTTGGATATTTTTAGGAGTAGCATTTGTGTATTTAATGATTCATATTGGATTTTATCTGACAACAAGACCGCAAGCCGAAATGAAGTCCCCTCTGCAGACAGTATGGGAGACGAGAGTGGATCTGCAGGCTAAGTTTCCCGATGGAGTTAACGGAGTAGAGGAGATGCAAGGATGGACTCTTCAGCAATGGGCTCAAACATTTGGCTGGAAGGAGAACCGCTTGCTTAAAAGATATAATCCCGAAGCAGAGAAAGAATACATCTACCGCAAGTATCTTCCACTTGAGAGAACTTTACAGGAAATCTCATCGCACATATATGGAGACGGCTACAACTGTATTGACTTCTCGGAAGACTTTCAGGAGGCGTTGAGAAATAAAGGAATGGAAAGTATTCTGATTATTGGTAATACCCCGAGTGGCTATCACGAATGGGTGGGAGTATACTTTGATCCTATGTTGGGTAATTTTGTAAAAGTTTCAAGCAATTACAGATTTGAAAGGGTTGTTTCAAAAGGTTATTGGGATAAATAAATTCGGGTGAAGTTTATAAACTAGTTAATAAATAAACTATGTCAAAATTTAACAAAACTACAAAACAAAAAACTATTACCAAAAATTATGAAGGAGAGAAGGCTTATACATTAACTCCTGAATTGGAATTATATTCTGCTGTGGTTACATCTACCCTTAATCCGAAGTTTTATGAGCCGACTGAAACTGGAAATGTTTTGCCTCGCTTAATGGCTTTAATGAAAAAAGTAAGTCCAGAGTTTGTTGCTAAGTTAGCAGTTTATGCCAGAGAAAAAATGTATTTACGAACTATCCCGTTGGTTTTAGCGGTTAAGCTGGCTAAAATTCATAAAGGCAATAATCTTGTCTCAAGATTGGTAGAGCGAGTAATCCAAAGAGCTGATGAAATTACAGAAATCCTTGCTTATTACCAAAGATATCATGATAGAACAGATATAAAGAAATTAAATAAACTTTCCAAACAAATCCAGAAAGGAATTGCAAAAGCGTTTGAAAGCGGTAAGTTTGACCGTTATAATTTACAAAAATATAATAGAAAGACTGAGGTAAGATTAAGGGACGCTTTATTCCTTTCTCACGCTAAACCAAAGGATAAAGAGCAGGCAGAATTATTTA
>CAYSEG010000012.1:0-36834 GCA_964430135.1 uncultured Candidatus Saccharibacteria bacterium
TTCGGTACGGTCTCCGCATTTTTATAGCTTAGAGAATTTTCTTGGAAGGCTCTTCGATCAAGTTCCCCAGCCCCTTTTATACTCCATTATTTTTTTCCCATTATGAAAATGAAATTGAAAGGGAATTTTGTTCGAGGAACAAAATGAAATACAAAAGGGGCTGGGTTCCTGCCAACCTTTGAAATTCATCATTAAAGATAGTTTCCCGGATTTTCCTAAGAAACATTTCTTAAGGCCAGCAACATAAATCCAATAATATGCCTGATCTTATTTCCTCCGTCATCCCGTCGCTTGCGCCATAAGGCGCAAAAATGCAGAGGTTACGGAATATTAACCGTATGTCCATCGACTACGCCTTTCGGCCTCGCCTTAGGACCGACTAACCCTGGGTTGATTTCCATTGCCCAGGAAACCTTAGGCTTTCGGTGTTCCGGAATCTCACCGGAATTGCGGTTACTCATACCAACATTCTCGCTTCTATAGACTCCACTCCGCCTCACAGCGAAACTTCGCTGTCTATAGAACGTTCCCCTACCATCGCTCGTATCTCGCTGCCGTTCGCCACTCACTTCATGGAATATGGAACACAGTTCTATGTTCCACGTTTTATGTTTTATATTAGTGAAGTGAGTGAAGTGAGTGTCGAACAATAGTGAGACACGAACGATTCGTGCCTTCGGTATTAGGTTTAAGCCCCGTTACATCTTCGGCGCCACTTCTCGTAGTAGAGTAGTGGGTTATTACACACTCTTTAAAGGATGGCTACTTCTAAGCCAACCTCCTACCTGTCTAAGAAAAATGACATCCTTTCCCACTTAACCTAAATTTAGGGACCTTAAACGACGATCTGGGCTGTTTCCCTTTTGAGCATGAAGCTTAGCCCTCATGTTCTGACTATTTCGCACTTTCACGCCGTTAAATAAAAAATATTTAACAGCGTTAACTTCTGGCATTCGGAGTTTGATTAGAATAGGTAGAGAAACCTCATCCTACTCTATTCAGTGCTCTACCTCCAGAAAATGCGAAACGCTAGCCCTATAGCTATTTCGGGGAAAACCAGCTATTGCCAGGTTCGATTGGCATTTTACCTCTAACCACAGCTCATCCCCCAGTATTGCACAGCTGGTGGGTTCGGACCTCCTCCCAATGTTACTTGGGATTCATCCTGGCCATGGTTAGCTCACCTGGTTTCGGGTCTCCAGCACACAGCCTGTGGAAATAAATCCACTACGCGCTTTTAACACTCGTTTTCACTACGCCTTCCCCCGCACTTAGCACACGAATACACATATCATGTGCTAAGTGCGGGGTTAGACAAGCTATGTGATAGAACTCGTTGGTTCGTTCTGCAAAAAGCACACCGTCACCTTTGCTTCGCAAAGGAAATCCCAAATCCAAAATTACAAATAACAAATAAATTACAAATTCAAAATTCAAATTTTCAAAATATAAATAAATAAAGATTGTTTTGAATTTTAAACATTGTGATTTTGAATTTATTTGGAATTTGGTGCCTTGAATTTGGTGCTTCCATTGCGAAGCAATGGCTCCGATTCGTTGTAAGCGTATGGTTTCAGGTACTATTTCACCGGGCTCACCGCCCTACTTTTCACCTTTCCCTCACGGTACTAGTTCACTATCGATCATAAAGAGTATTTAGCCTTGCCAGATACGCTATTTAACTGATATCCATTGATACACGCTAATAAATCAGCAGTATCAATAAATATCAAAAACAAATAACGTATTTTCGTAGGACTGGCAGATTCCCATAAGATTTCTCTGGTCTTATGGTACTCAAGAATAGATATTCAGAGTACGCAATGTTTTTCGCTTACAGGGCTATTACCTTCTTTGGCGGTCCTTTCCAGGAACCTTCAACTAAACAAATTGCGTTTTTGTATGACTCTGCTCATCGTCCAACGCATAACTCATAGTAATAAGTTATGTGCTGGACTCTGAGACATATCTACCTTACAACCACCGTTCGTATCTCGCTATCGCTCGCCGCTCGTTTCATGGAAGATGGAATACATAAATAACATGGAACAATTTTTGTTCTTTCTGTTCTATGTTTTATGTTAAGTGAAGTGAGCGTCGAACAATAGTGAGACACGAACGATTTTGGGCTTTTCCCTTTTCGCTCGCCACTACTAAGGGAATGTTCCTTCGCTAAAGCTACGGAACACAAGTTTCGCAATCAATAGCTTGTCCTCCGAAAATTTATTGTAGAAGGACTAAAGCTATGGAAGACAAGTTCTTCACTATTTATACTAATCTTTTTATAACTAAGCTTGCAATCTGAAGCTTATTGATTATTAACTTGCAATCCGAAGCTTTAGCGAAGGATTGTTTTCTTTTCCTCAGGCTACTAAGATGTTTCAATTCGCCTGGTTTGCCTTATGCGCCTATGTATTCAGCGCATAATACCCAACACATAAATTATGTGCTGGGTGGGTTTCCCCATTCGGAAATCCCCGGATCAATCCCTGCTCAGCGAGTCCCCGAGGCTTATCGGAGCTATGCTCCGTCCTTCATCGCCTCTTTATGTCAAGGCATCCACCATACGCTCTTTGAGTAACCTACTTGCTCCATTTTTGGAATTCACATTTAATTATTTTTTACAATAACGATTTAACAACCCCATTAGAAATAAACATAAAATAATTATATCCAGTCAAAACTTATTTATATTACTTATTTATATTTTACGCAATCACAACAAGTTATCGGATATTATTTCTAACGGGGTAAATATTTAATTGTCAAAGAGCATGAATCTTTATTAAGATCCAGAGAATAAAAATTAAACGACGTTTATTTAATTTTTAATCTCCGTTTCTTAATAATGTCGTAAAAATAATTTAATACTGCAGCTATTTAGCAATTTAACCGTTTAATAATTAAAAGTACCGCTTTGGAAGCGGCATATTTTTTTAGAGACAAATTCAATAAACGCGACAACTCCTTTATCCGCTTCCTTTATTAAAATATAGACTTCTTTTACTCATTTGTCTGCTTTTTATAAACCTTAATATAATTATCCACAACCTTTTATTTAATAATAGCATAACTAAAAAGGCTGTCAACCCCCTCACAACAGCTTAATTAAGCAAAACTAAATAAAGCTTTAATTCTGCTTTAAGTTTCCGCATCAAAAACAATAGGTGACATACCTTTTTATCAACTTTTTTACTTATTTAATTTATTCTTTTATGTCCTTTTTTATCTTACTTAAAACATCTTCAGCTAAATCCTTTCCTCCCAAACCAAAAGCAAGACCTCCAGCAATAGCCATCATAATAACAAATCCCGAGAATAAAATTTTAACTAAATCCATAGCCACACCTAACTGTTCTAATGCCATAAATACCGCAAAAATAATTACAGCCCATTTAGCAATTGAGGCTAATAAATTTCCATATTCAATCCCCGCTGTTTTAACACTAGCTCCAACTGTTTTGTTTAAAAATTCAGCTATCAGAAATCCAAGTACTAAGATAATTATTGCAACAATAATATTAGGAACATACGAAATAATTTCATTCAAGAAGTCTGATACCGCGGTTAGCTTCAGAATATCCGCTGCAGCCATTAGAAAAACTAAGACTAAGAACCATTTTACTGCCCATCCCCCGGCTTCTGCAAGGCTTAATTTAATACCCGCTTTTTCAATTTTTTCTTTGATAGATGTCTCTTTAAGTATCTTATCAACTTTTAAAGTTTTTATTATTCGCGTAGTTAACCATCCTAAAGCTACAGCCACCATCCAGCCAACAATAAAAACAAATATCGCTCCAATCACATATGGAAGATAAGCAGCTAACTGATATGAAAGGCTAACAAATGAATTAGTAATTATTTCTCCCCAAGTAATAAGGTTCATTTCTTCTCACCTCCTTTCCTTAAAATATTTTAAGTTATCCACAATTATTTATATTATACCTAAATAATCAAAATCAATCAAGCCCAAATTTTAATCCCAAAGTTTTTAATCTTTATTATTCTTTAAAAATAAAAACCTTGCAAAGTTTCTGGTACAGGGGAGGGGGAATAAAAACAATAATTTTAAAAAACGCAAAGTTATTCATAGCTCTGCGTTTGAGAAAATATTTAAGAAAGCATAAAATTACGATAGAAACAAAAATTAGTTGTTCTATATTTTAAATTGCTTTTTTATTTATTGCTCTTTTTAAAAAGAAAGAAAATAAAAAATCCCCCCCATCGGATAGCTGATTTCTTTGTTAACTTTAGGTTTGGCAGACAGGTCAGCTATCCTATGGAGGTACCAAAAAAAAGAAAGAGGTTGGAGACCTGTCTTGTGAAGTAGGATGGCTTAAAAAATTAGGAGGTGATGTGAAAAGAAATGAGAAAGAAAGTAGTTGGAATAGTAGCAATAGTAGCGATGCTTGCGGCGATAAGTGCAATGGCGGTGCCAGCAAGCGCCTACACTGTATCGGGAAACAGAAACACACAAGTAGTGAAGCTATACTTTGATGGAAGATACGAAGCAAGTTTACTTGCAGCATATCCCGGGTATGCCGCAGATGTAGTTATACACGAAGCAAACCTAAAAAGAATCCCCATCTATAGAACTAGAGATAGTATAAAAACAGAGATAAAATACTACGCGTTAATAAGGATAGCTCCAGATGCATATGTTTATCGTAATGGACAATGGCGATGGCTACACGAAATAGCCAATCCTATGGATATAGAGATGTATGGAGCCGAGATGTGGGTCTATCTGCTAGACTGAAAAATCCCATTAAGGGATAAAGACATTAAGGGATAAAGAAGGGAACAAAAATTAAGGGAGTTTTTATTTCTTCTCCCTTTTTTTATTTCTGAATAATCCAACAGTGAAAACTAATAAACAAGAAACAAAATAATAATAGACAATTCCAATTATTACGATTATTAAAAAATTAGCTATTGCCACTATTAAATTCCCCTCAAGATTCATTACCAAAGGATTAAAAAAATCCATTATTATACCTACTGGCGCCATCAGAATTAGAAAAAGAGGGAAAAGAAAAAAAGGAATAAGTGCAAACAATATAAAAATAAGAGAATAATTTATCATAATAAGCAGTTGCCAGATAATTAAAATAGTTAAAAATATCCCAGTCAATCCGATTTTTAATTTTGTCAATTTAAAAAATTCTTTCATATTCTAAATGTTTAATTTCTTTAACCCTATCCTACCAAACAACCCCGCCCCTGTCAATTTGTCAAAAACGGGAAAATGTGGCAGAATAAAAGCAGTGATTTTAACCCTAGCTTGTTCTTCTGATTATTTTTGCAAGAATATAGTTTATTTCTTGTAAAATCTGCTGGTTCTAAGTTGCGCTTGGAACCATAATGCACTTTTATTAGTGTATCAAGAGATAAAGTAAAGATTAGTTCTTTTTATTGCTTTTTAAAAAGAAAGAAAATAAAAATCCCCCATCGGATAGCTGATTTCTTTGTTAACTTTAGGTTTGGCAGACAGGTCAGCTATCCTATGGAGGTACCAAAAAAAAGAAAGAGGTTGGAGACCTGTCTTGTGAAGTAGGATGGCTTAAAAAATTAGGAGGTGATATGAAAAGAAATGAACACGAAGATATTAGTAGTAGTTTTAGTGGCAACTGTGGTAACGGCAACCGGCATGGCTACGGTTCAGGCATGTTGCGGACCACAAGATGAAGCAGCGGGGAAGATATGCAAAGCTGGTTTTGAAGCGCGAGGATATGAGTGTCCTTGGTTGCCGCCGTGGTGGTGGCCATTCTCCGACTGCTCCTGGTATGGATTGACTTATGCGAAATCAGCTAGCTAGAACATACAGCAAACCCAAAAATAAAAAAACAAAAGCAGACTATTTGAAAATTCAAAAATCTAAATTTTTAAATAGTCTGTCTATTTTTAAAATCCATCTGTTTTATAGAATTTAATACTTATTTTTAAAATACTATTATGTTACTTATATTTTTTTTGCTCACAATTATTATAATAGCATTTTTTTTAGTTAGCGCCTTGATTTTATTTGGACTAACTAAATTATTTAAAATCCAAAATGCTACTTACAAAAATTCAATAAAGATTTTATTGTTTTTTAGTGTTATAAGTATTTTAGTAGAAAGAACTTTTACTGTTTTTAAATTTTTAATTGATTTGAGTTTCTTATTTGCTATCGTTCTTGGAATAATAACATTTTTTGTTTTTCATTATTTTCTCAAAAGATATTATCAAAGTAATTGGAAAAAATCACTGGGCATCTATATTGGTTTTTTTATTTTAAATATAATTTTCAGTTTAGCTATCATCATTCCAATTCGCTATTTCATCATTGAGCCATTTTATGTTAAGGGAGATAAAATGAGTCCGACTTTGATAGAAAATGATTATTTATTGGCTAATAAATTAAGTAATAATTATCAAAAAGATGATATTATAATATTTAATTCCCGAACAGAGATTTCTATTGGAAGGATTGTCGGACTTACTGATGAGGCAAACAAATATCTTATATCAAAAGATAATATAAAAGTTTATTCTGATTCACAAATTCCTGAAATAATAAACGAAAAAGATATTATTGGTAAAGTGTTTCTTGTAATTAGAGATTCAAAAGTAAAATTTGTAAAATAAAAAATATCCTAAAAGTAAAGATTAGTTCTTTTTATTGCTTTTTAAAAAGAAAGAAAATAAAAATCCCCCATCGGATAGCTGATTTCTTTGTTAACTTTAGGTTTGGCAGACAGGTCAGCTATCCTATGGAGGTACCAAAAAAAAGAAAGAGGTTGGAGACCTGTCTTGTGAAGTAGGATGGCTTAAAAAATTAGGAGGTGATGTGAAAAGAAATAAGAAAGAAAATAATGCCGATTTTGACGGCTGGATTGATTGTAGTAATAGCAAGTGCTATAGTAATGCCAGTTAGTGCGATAACGCCACCGTATCCAGGAAGTATATATATTAAAGATGTCACAGTGGGAAATTCCAGTGATCCACTAAATTATAACAGCGGTGGCGTGCGAATTCTATTGACTCCCCAAGGAGATAGTGTTGGAATGTGGTGGAATGGTGCATGGGCACTATCTTACTTCACGATTGAATCGTGGGAAAGTCAAACAGGAAAATTCTGGCCTTACCATTGGCGTTCTCGTGAAAGCGTAGCTACAGAAATTAAGTATCATTGCTGGATATTCGATACCACAAGCCGAGTAACAACCATAAGCTTTAATGACGGATGGATGTGTGATTAAAAATCCCCCAACTAAAAACAGACAAACAAAAATCGAGAGGACTATGAAGATCCATAGTCCTCTGTTTTTTAGTTATTCTTTTTTTCTTGATTTTCTAATTTTTTTAATACTAACCGTAGATAACAAAAGTCAGGATATGCAGCCTCTTGGCACAGAGAAGAATCTTCCCAAATTAAACTCGCATCTTGGTAACATATGCCTTTTGAGGGACCAACCCAATAAGATATTTTATTACAAAAATAAGGATTTTCTAAAAAAGCTCGGCAGAAATAATAGTCTTCTTTTAATGGGGTATAAGAAAGATAAATCTCTTTACACCACCAATCAGAATCATACTTTTCACCTTCCATCAGCATTCCTTTTATTCCACCGGGAAAATAATTGTAGCGAGGAGAAGAATAATAAGGAAAATCATACCAAGGATAATTTTCTAAGGAATATTTCTTTGTTTTGCTTACTAAATTTAAACTTTGCTCAAAATTATTATTTTCTACAATAGCAAAACATAACTCTCGAGATTGACTATTTTTAATTTCTTGACAAATATCCTGAAGGTTAATCGGCTCAGTTCTTTTATGATATTTAGGAATTGGTAAGATATATATAAATCCTAGATAATGGAGCACGCCAAACAAAATACACAAACTAAATACTGCCAACAAGATTTTCTGTTTTATTGTAAAAATACTGCTATGAGATTTCATAAAGTTTATTTCTTATAGAGAGTTTTCATTCTTTCTCTATTCTCTTTTTTTCTTTTTTAAAAAAAATGATACTATTTTTTTTATGGAAAAGCAGAGATATTACACTCTTTTATTATACAAAAAGATTCTTGCGTTTGAGGCATATAACATTGAGAACAGCTATCAAAATCCAAATTATTAAGGCACTCATAACATTTACAATTTTTTGTATTTTCATATTCACAAGTAGAAAAAATCTTTTCTTTCTCAATCTCGCAACTCATTTTTTTAATATCACATTTATTTAAATAAGTTTCCTTTTTCGCTGTTATTAAATCTATTGCTATTCCTGTTATAATTCTAGAGCTTCCATATAAAAAATATAAACTAAGAGGATTTAGAAACAACAATAACAAAAAGACGAAGATTATTAAGATGATTTTTTTATTTTTTATCATGATTATAGTTTTACTCCTTTAATTTTGTCTTAATATATTTTATGTTAAAAAAACTAAAAGTAAAAGAGGATTACTTTTTTACCTTTATTTTTTTATCAAAATCAAAATATAAATCAAAACGCAAACAATAAAATAATAGTAAATTATCCTTAACGGAAAAAGAAAGAAAGAGGATATAACTTCTAAGTCTTGAATTTCATTAAAGGATAAATTTTGAATATTTTGAGCAGAACCAATATAAAATAAATCAAAAGCAATTGTTTTATAAAAAGAACATAATCCTTGCATTTTATAAAGGCAAGTTCGTTGAGCACATCCATCAGGAAAGAAAAGACAATAAAAAATTTTCTGTAGTATAGAATCTCCGTCAAGAATTGGAATTAAAAAAAGTGTTCCAATAAAAATTATAATAGTCAGCCCTATCTTAATTTTTGTCGGTTTTAAAAATTCTTTCATATATTTACAAAGTGTTTAATTTCTCCGTTCCGTTTCTATCTTAACAAATAAAACCAAACCAGTCCACCTCGTTAGAAAATTGAGCGCTTACTGAGATTCACAAGATTTTTATATAAGAAAGTATTTCTATTTTAAATTACCCTTGGATTTTCTAACGGGGTTAATTTGCCAAAAATGGAAAAATGTGGTATATTAAAAACGGAGGAAAAATGAAAAAAATTTTAAAATTTATCTGGGATGAATTTATTTATGGCGGACATTTGCTTCCGTTAGGAGGTGCTGCTATAGTTCTTTTTTCAGGTATTTTGCTGAATATTAAAATAACATGGGATTGTTTATTAGTTTCCTATTTAATTTTTTATATAATTTATTTATATAATTATTTTAAGGAAATTGATATAGATTGTTTAACTAATCCTCAAAGAACAAGACATATTAGAATTTATTTTTCCAAAATACCTAAAATTTTTTATGTTATAATTTTTATTATCATAGGAGATTTGATATATTTTAGTAATGTTTGGGCTTTAGCTTTTGGTACTTTTTTAGTTTTACTTGGATGGCTTTATACAATATCTTTCAAAAAAATTACTCAAAAAATAATTATTTTCAAGAATTTATTTGTTTCCGCAGTTTTTGCTTTATTGGTATTTTTCCCAATTGTTTATTATTCTTATCCTCTAACAATATCTCTTTTATCTATCGCATTTTTAATTGTGGTTTTTGTTTATTCCAAGGCATTTATGATGCAGGTCTTTTTAGATGTAAAGGATATAGAAAGTGATAAAAGAGAAAAACTGCTCACCCTTCCAGTTATTTTTGGAAAAGAAAAGATACTTAATATGTTAGGGATATTTAGTTTTTTGAATACAGTACCAATTATTTTAATTCTATCATTTTGGTTAAATGTTTTTCCGGTATCAACGTTGATGCTTCTATTAACTGTTCCTTTTAATCTTTTTTGTTTTATTCAAGCCAAAAATCAAAATTATTATTCTTACATTCTTGAAAGTTCAGAATTTATCCTTTGGCCCATTCTAATTATTATTGGTGAAATCATAATATGATTGAATTTCTTCTTATTAATAAGGTTTTAATGTTTTTAATTAATGCCGTAGCTCTTTGGCTGGCTTTTTTGGTTTATCATAATAATCCTAAAAGAGAAATTAATAAGTTGTTTATTCTGATGACGGTCTCAATGCTTCTCTGGGTTAATTTTGCTTTTTTGGCAAGATATGTAGGACAAGGTCAAATTTATCAATCTCTATTATTTATTAAAATCGCCTGGTTTGTCACTCCTTTACTTTTCTTGTTTCTTTCATTGGTTGCAGTTTATATTATCAAAGAAGAAAAAAAATATCGTCTTTTAAATAAGATTGTTTTATTTTTAGGAGTAATTGCTGCCTTTATTACTGGGTTTACTAATTTAGTTATTAAAGGAATAAAGTTTGAAAATGGAAATTTGATAGTAGTTTATGGAAAGGGAATGATACCATTTTTAGCGGCTGTAATGTTTCTAATGTATACTACTTTATATCCGTTATTTAAAAAATATTTCAAATCTTTAGAAGAAGAAAAGAAGAAAATTGAATTTTTTTTAATTGGAATTTTCATATTTTATTTAGCAAATATTATTTTCAATATTGTTCTTCCTATTAAATTTAAAGTTTCTCAATATTATTACATAGGTGATTACTCCACAATTTTCCTTTTAGGTTTTACCGCTTATTCTATTGTCAAACACGAACTCTTTGACATAAAAGTCATTTTGACTTCCATATTTGTTGCCCTGATTGCTATCTTACTTGCTTTAGATATTTTTGTTTTCACCCCCGAACTTCTTATTCAACTCTTTAAGAGTTTGCTCTTGGTAATCTTCCTTTATTTCGGCTATTTACTTATCAAAAGCGTTTTACAGGAGATTGAAAGGCGGGAAGAGTTGGAAAAATTATCCCGGCAATTAAAAAAAGCAAATGCGCACCTTGAAAAACTTTTAGAACTTAGGAAAGAGCTTATGCATATTGTTTCTCATCAATTAAGAGCTCCCCTTACTGTAATTAGAGGAATGATATCTATGTGGTGCGCGGGAGATTTTAAAAATCTTTCTAAAAAAGAAAAAGATGACATAAAAAGAAAGATTTATCTTAGCACAGAGCAGTTAAATAATATCGTTAATGACTTGCTTGAAACAATGAAATTTGAAGAAGGATATTTTAAATTTAAATTTAAACCGGTGTCTATTGAAGAATTAATTACCGAGGCAATTAATATTCTCAAGCCCAACTATGAAAAAAAAGGACTTTATATAAAATTTAAAAGATTATCAAAAACATTTCCCAAAATTCAAGCCGACCGGGAATATCTAAAGCAGGTTTTTCTTAATATTATTGATAATGCAGAAAAATATACTTTTAAGGGCGGAGCAGTAATCACTATTTCTCAAAAAGACAGAAATCTTCTCGTTGAAATATCTGATTCCGGAATCGGTATTTCCTTAGAAGATCAAAAAAAGATTTTTAAAAAATTCTCTCGTAGCCAAAAATCTAAAAAAATTAATGCTACCGGATCAGGTCTTGGACTCTATATTGCTAAGCAAATCATTGAAGCGCACTCTGGAAAAATCGAAGTAAAAAGTAAAGGCGAGAATAAAGGAGCCGCTTTTATCATAACTCTGCCGATTATTCAGGCAAAAAAAATAAAATATAGCCAGATGCGATTGGATTAACATTGAAAATCAATAATTATGCTTTTAAAAAGTTTTTTATTCGGTTGTTAAAAAATCAGTAATAAATTGTTCCTTGGACAAAAACTCAAAGATTTAAAGAAATAAATTTAAATAAAAAACGAGCTCCTTGCGGAACTCGTTTTTTAAAAGTGTAAAAATTTTATTAGTGCTTCAAGCGAAATCGTCTGCGAAAAAGAGATCGGTTCCAAAAAAGCCCGGTTAAAATTCCAGCAATAACAAGACTAATCCAAAAATCAGGACCGACTTTTGCTTTTATTTTTTTAGCTACTTTTTCAGCGCCGGCAACAATTCCTTCTTTAGGAACGTATTCCTCGCCAGAAACGATTCCGATTATCTCTGTGCCTTTAGCGGATATATCAACATCTCCGTCTGCCTTGAATTCAACTTCAGTAAGTATATCTTTACCGTTTTTAATTGGCAAAACATCAAGATCAACTTGCCAATCGGCTCCAACAGAAATTCCAGGCGCGTCAAGATTAATTATCCCGTCAGTATCTCCATTAATAATCAAATAATCCGAAGGAAAGATTATTTTTAATGTTCCATTAGTAAGAACCGCTGAACCAGTATTAGAGATAACGATTCTTTCCTGTACTTCTGTGCCGACCGTTTTCTCTTTCGGATAATTATAATTAATCGCCGCCCTGTAAGTAGGAGGTATATATCCGCCTCCGCCGCCATTAGTTACCGGTATTGGTCCACTGGGGCCTGATCCAGACTCTTCTTCAGTTTCTATAACTAAATCGCAGCCATAGACTCCTTTTTCCACGGCAGGCCTCCCTTCCCAATCTTGCCCTTCACTGCCTTTTATACAGGGAACATTAAGAGTGAAGTGCCAAACATCTGAAATATCATCCGGGCCAATCCAAGCTTTACTGATTGTATCGTTTTCTCCTTCATCACCTTTTAATTCCGTTAAATAACCGCATAAATTTCGGTAGTAACCCGGATTGTCCGGATCTTCTTCTGTTTCTTCTCCCTCTTCTACCGGCTTGATGCGTTGAGAAATTTTATATTGGACTTCTCCCCCCTGCCAGGATGGGTCTAAATTAACAGTAAACTCCTTTTCTAAAGATTCTTCTGGGAAAACCGTTCCAAACTCTATTTTGCTTATAAGAATCTTAAGCGGACCAACAGAAGCAGAAACGTTAAAACAAGACCGAAAGATGCTCAACGAAAATAAGCTGACTGCAAATATGGCTGTAAATATAACTAATAGTTTAATTTTTTCATTCAAGGATTTTCTCATTGTAAATTCAAAAGTTAAAATGAAAAATGCAAAATGGCACGATGCTTCGCATAACGAGGCGGACGGGTCATTTTAATTCTTTCATTTTGCATTTAATTCTGAATCATTATCATTCGCTTGGTCCGGCTCTCGCGGCGCCTCTTTGACAAATTCCGGCTTAGCTTTTGGAATATTCACCTTAACCTCTATAGACGCTTCACTTTCTTGTCCGGCTTCATCAACTGCTTTAATCTGATAATAATAAAGTTCTCCCGCCTCTATATTAGAATCAATATACTCCGACGTTTTTACTAAGAAAGTATTGATTTTTTCATAAGAAGCACATTTTCTTTTTCGGTAGATATTATAGCCAGCCAAATCTTTTTCCTGATTCGCGTCCCAGTTCAAAAATGCTTTTCCTTCTTTGTATTTAACGGTAAGCCCCTTAGGCGCCTCGGGCGGATTATCCGGAGGAATAAGTTTTGTTTCTTGAGATTCTTCTTTACCTAATTCTTCTGTATCATTAGTTTGCTGATTTTGATTATTATCTGTTGTTTCTTTAGAAGTTTCCGTATCTGTTTCAAGCGGAAGCGAAGGAATATCATAAGAAGAATCATCTTGGCCCGTCTCTCCTTTTTGACCTGTCTCTTCTTTAAGTTCTTGAGAAGATTTTGGTAATACATTCAATTCTTCTGATGTATCTGATAGTGTATCTGATGATGTGTCTGAAGCTGATGAATTATCCGGAGTCGGCGGTTCAAAAACAGGAGGGCTAACGGCAGAATTATTTATCATAAAGTTTTCCGGACCAATGGCAATTATTTTAATCCAAATATATCCATAATAACAAGGCGAAATGGTCCAGTTAAAGGTTCCCGTGTTTGCTATATTATCGGCGATTAAGTGCAAATTGTCTCCGGGTGTTATTGCTCCATTCTTGTCATTATCGGTAATATAAACAATATTGATTGCTAAATCATCATCAGGGCCGTTAGGATTAGCCGCTTGCCATTTAATGTTTATACTCTGTTCGCCGTATAACGATCCGCCGCTTGGATAAATCACCGAAACTGTTGGCGGGGCAAAATCTTTGAAATTAGAAGCTTTATTGGTATCATAACCATTTTGGAATCTTCCCAAGAGATGACCCTCGGGAACATCGAGACATCCCGGATTCCATAGATTATCATTATAATTTGTCCAACTCTCGGCCGGAGTACCCCAATTCATCTGATCAACAATGGATTCGGAATTATCCTTTAATAAAAGCATATCGCTAACATTAGAAAGATAAAACAAAGACGGATTTGTCAGAACAATTTTTAGGACATTATCAGAAATATACCAATAACTCCAGGTTGTAGCGCTTCTGGAAAGGACGGCAAAACCGCCCGGAGGAATAGTAAGATCGGTTAAGCTTAAATATATACAAACTTTATTGTCGCAAATCTGCCAGTCGCGGATATTAACATTTTCATCTGTTGGGTTATAAAGCTCGATCCATTCATTATCTTTTTCTGTCCCGTGAGCCGCATCAACGTCGTAATAAACTTTATTGATTACTAAATGATCGGCGATTGGGTTTTTTATATGGCTGGTTACGCCCAATACGTGAGCTTCGTAAGCATTAAAAACGGGAACGTTAATTAAAAATATACCAATGATACAAAGAGAAGCAGTTGCTTTTTGTAAAAAACTGGATGGATTAATTTGTTTGAGCAAATTAAAACTCTTCTGCCATGGAGCGTCCTGCCAGCGATAGAAATCTAAAAGTGAATTGTTTGAAAATGATTTTGGCATAATTTTTAATTGTTATTTAAAAGAGGAACACTATAGTTCCGACAGAAGAACTATACAGAAGAACTATGTATAACAACGGGATTCTTCAGCGCTAAAGCGCTCAGAATGGCATCAATGGATTAACATCGTAATACGGCCTAAATAAGGTATTCTAAAGGGATGGTTTCTTAAATGGACAACCCTGCCAATCAATTTATTATACTTTACCGGTTTATCGCTAACAGTATTTGCATCTCCCCGAGTAATAAAATTCTGGTCGTTGATTTTAATTACCCGATGCACGGTAAATCCTTTGCCCTGCTTCATATTCTGATAAACAACTATGTCTCCTATTTTCAAATTTTCTTTTTTTACTCCTTCTATCAGAATCAAATCTCCGGCTTTTAGTGTTGGCCACATTGAAGAAGAAGAAATCGCCGCAATAGGATAAGGGGTTTTCAGAACAAAACTTAATGCTTTGGGAATAAGGAAAACAAAGCCGATAACTATTAAAATATAAAGGAGTGATTCAGAAAATTTTTTTAAAGAATCTTTTTTCATAAGTTTTATCATAGGAAGCTCGCCGAGCTATCCAACAAGCTCAGAATGACATTATCGGAATTCTAAAGACTAAGACCCAGCCGCTATATCTTTCTTTGTTAGCCGAAGGAAGCACCGTTAAATGAAAATCTATTTTTGTTTCATTGCCAGGATTAAGGGTAAAATTATTTTTATCAATTTTAATCAAATCAGAAATATCGCCGAATTTGACAATTTTAATATAAACAGGAATGCTTCCGTTATTTTTTAAAGTAAGATATCTTGAAGCGGCGGCGCCGCGGCAGAGATCCCCAAAATCTAATCTGTCAACTGAAGGGTTTACTCCTAAGTGATTTTCTTCTTGGGAAACCTTTACCACCGCTTTATATTTACCGGCCGCAGCAAACTCTACCACAGTAAACAAAAGCAGAATTACAATCAAACCAAGAAAAACTTTTTTGCTGATTTTTTTGATATTGTTCTTTTCCATAAATCTCATTGGGCAGGCAAAGACTCTCACTTTACCTGTTTGCTTCGGTTTGCTTCGGAGCGAGAGCCCCGAGCTATTCATCTGGAATGAAATCCTAAAGGATTAGCTCCGCAACGCATTTCAAACCTCAGCCTTTAGGTTGATATGAAACCCTAAAGGGTAAATTCCAAATTTTAATTACTAATTTCCCAGCACCATTTTTAAGAATGATGCCGGATTATTAATAATTAATAAATTATTATGGTGTTTGCGCCTCGCTGATTCCATCAACTTCAATCCAGATATCACATCCGTAATCATCTTCTTTTTCAACAGTACCGCTGCAGTTTCCATCCTGATCCTCATATCCTTTAATACAGGGAACATCAAAGAAAATACTCCAAAGGTCTGAAAGATCATTCTCTCTCTTGTGGAGATAAGCTTCTGCTTCTGTATCTCCTTCGCACTCGGCGTTGGATTTATCTAAAAACTGGCAAAGGTCCGGGTAGCAATTTTCAAGATCTTCAGGATTGTCAATACAATGTTTGCGGGCTGTATAAGCGTCTCCAACCTGTTCAACATATTCCGGACGCGGCTTTGGTTTTTGGGCTAAATGATATTTTATACCATCCACTCTATCTTCGGCAATAAAAGAATCGCTTAAAGCAACTGTAAATGTTTTTGAATGCAGTTCTTCGGGAAATACTGTACCGAATTCAATTTCTTGAGGATCAACCGAAAGAGCGTTCTCAATGTGAGCCGTAACATTAATAACATGAGCTTCAAAAGCAGCCAGCATTGGAACGCAAACAATAACAATCAAACCTCCTAATAAAACAGCTCCTATTTTTTTCATCTTATTCACCTCCTTTCCTATTAAGTGATAAGTTATAAGTTACAAGTAATAAGTGATAAAAGTTTCTCTGTTAGCTTCAGTTTCTGACTAGGGCCCTTTCTTAGACCCCAGCCTTTAGGCTGTTTTGAAACACATCTCGGATTCCAACTTTTAGGCTGTTATGCTGTTATAACTTAAAAACCAACCCTCTTTAAAAGCTTTATTTTGCGTACACCGTCGGTTCAAGTCTCTGGCTTGAACCTTTTGTTTTATGCTTAAAATAAGCATAATTTATCTATTCGTTCCTTCTGTAAACTTTCTTTGGGTTGGTTTTTGTTTTTGTTTTTTAAAATTGCTTTTATTATAATCCTTTGATAAAATTTGTCAATGCTTTGTCTGTGATGAGTACATTTGTGACAGTTGCTTGTATTTTATAGCAAATTCAATTGGAGTCAAATAATCAAGGGATTGATGCGGCCTTTCAAAATTGTATTCAATAATCCAAGGAAATAATTCTTGATTAAATCTATCAACTTCCGGAGTAAAGTGAGCATTGTTAATCCATTCTCTTTGAATGGTTTGATTGAATCTTTCTAAAGAAGGATTGTCTTTTGGAGTTCTCGGCCGAGACCAGTATTGTTTGATATTTTCTTTCTTCAGAGCCTCTTCAAAATATTTCATAAACTCAAAGCCATTATCCTGATGGCAGTTAACGCATTGATAATCTAAAAGAAAATTAAGTCTCCGGAAAAAGTCTCTGGCATTGTACGAGCTTTTAGTGGCATACATTCTGGCAAAAGCAATCTTGGTGTATTCGTCAATCATTGTAAAGACATATCTTTTAAGTCCATTCCAATAGATAACAATAGTGTCAAAATGAATAAGATATCCCATTATCGGCTTTTTCTTTAACTCGGTGATCCTTTTCCTTTTTTAGGCTTTTAAACGCTTGACTCGCAGTTTTTCAGCTCTTTTGCGGTTAGGATAAAGTTTGTAAAGTTCAATCACTTTCTGGATTTTCCAGCTGGATATTTTCTCTTGATATGCTTTGTAATAAATTATAGCTAATTTTATCTTTCCCCAATGGATGTGTTCTTTTCTGAGGGCGATGATTCTTTGTTCTTATTCAGAAGTTATCTCCCTTTGTCTTTTATTAATTGGAGCAGTATTTCTATCTTCCAATGTTCTAAGATTAGCTTCGTCAAAACGATTATACCAGTAATAGAACATTCTCCGGGTGATATCAAAATGCCGCGAGGTTAAAGAAACATTCTTTTGGGATTTAGCATAATAGTAGATAATCCATTCTAAACGCTGGCGAGCCTTCTTAGAGAGCTTCAGAGACTTAGCTATCCTTCGCCAACGCTCATATTTACTTAAAAGAACAACTGGCTTAAAATTAAAGAAATGATATTTTTGTTTTGGCATAGATGAGATACTTAATGGTTAATGTTACACCCTAATTTTACCATACTTGGCATCTTAGAGGTGTCACATATGTATCTCATCTTGTGCATGTTTCGTATTCAACTTTTCCGGACCCCAGCCTTTAGGCTGTTTTGAAATCCTAAAGGATTAATTCCACTATGTCTTCTGTGGAAAGAAACCTCGAAGAAAATGGGGGTTCAGGTCAGAGACCTGAACCAATGAGTGAAGAAAGAAACTTTCTGGTTATTTTATAGACCAAAGTCTAAACTCCAAGAAATAAAAACCAACTTTTCTGTAAAAACTTTATTTTCGCACGAAAATAGCTTTGGCATAATTTAAAGCAATGTCTTAATTGGGTTGGTTTTTTGTTTATTTTTAAGAAAATAATTATTTTATATCCCGACTTTTTCTTCTAATCTCGCTATTCTTCTTTCCAGCCAAACAACTTTCTCCCGGTCGGCTTCCCTTTCTTCTTGGGATTTCTGGACTAAAAGTTTTATTTCTCTTAATTCTTTAGAATGTTTCCTAGGAATTTTAGAATGTTCAGTGATTTTGTCTTCTATAAATATTATCCCTTTTTTCATCAATGCTATTAAATCTTTCTTCCATTAATGCTATTGAATTTTTCATCAACACTATCAAAGTCCCTTTTTACCATCCCGGCTAAATCTTCTATGTTGATATTTTCATTATCGTTTTCCGTTATTATAATAATCCCTTATTTTCTCTTGTCAATAATGAGCTATTCACAACAAAGAAATTTATGGGAGAGGGTTTTAAAAAAAAATAAAATCTTTTTACCCTCTCCCTTTTTATTTAAGGTGCAACTTATTATTTTCTACCCTACTTTAATTCCGGTACTGCTGTCTAATTTACCTGGGAGTGAGAGGCCGCTATCGCCTGCTTTAGAATTCCGCTCTCGTTTTCAATAATAGAATTTTCCATTGAAATAACTGACAAATCCTGCTTCTCGAAGCATTTCCACCCCGTTCATTACATGCAACCTCTTACTTTCTTCTTCTTCTTCTTTTTTTTCTTCTTCTTCCATTTTTCATTCCGTCTCCTAATTCAGATTCTGAATCTCTTTTTTAGAAATTCAGACTTTAATCCGTAAGCCGACAGCGATAGCTCTCAGCTATCCCAAAAATCTTATGGACTAAAATCTGAGCCTAAAAATTTTTAAGGAGAAGCTTCTCTGTTAGAAGAGTATCTTTAATATATTATCATCTTAATCCCCTTTTCCCCTTTGTCAATAATGAGTTATCCACAGCTCTAATATAAAAACACCGATATTAACATATCGGCGTTAAGAGATAATCAAGACTTTGAATCTTTGAAAAAATTTGGAATCTTCTATAAATTTTCCAGAGAAACAATCCTATAGTTCAATCAGGGGCGATTGAGCCAGTATGTGAAGCTTTTTACAATTCTTTGATTACTCCTTCAAAAAGAGCGCAAAAACCTATCCAAAGATAAAAGAATAGAAAAGTGAAAGCTAAATTTGAGCGATTAAAAATTTTTAAAAAGTTTATTGCGATAAAATTTTTACTTTTTTTATTCCATCCTGAATCGCCTTTTACTATTCCGTCTTTTTTGTGTTCGGGCATTCCTTCTTCGTTTAATTTAATTAAATATCCGTTTTTCAAAGGGGAATCCAAAAAGGCATCGCTATAAGCAAAATTCGGCTCAATTGGAGAAACTAAAATAATATCACTGGCCTTTGGCATGGAAGGCTCCTGAAAGCGAGAATGCGTATTCTCGCCTTCATTTTTAAAATTCTCGGAAAATAAATGAGAAGGCGCCGGTTCTTGATTGGGGACGGTCTCTGGTTCTTGAGAAGCAGATGGAATATTGTTTGAATCTTTTTCAATAGAAGGTAATACCGAAGAGGTTTGGGAAAATTTTTCGGCTTTTCCCGAGTTAGGCGCAGAATCACTAACCGCGTCTGTCCCGTCGTCCGCCTCATCGGCAGTCGCCGACGGAACAATTCTTGAGCCGAACATTTCAACCACTATTGTGGTTGTCCTGTTTTCAAATTCTCCGGAAACAGCGGCTATTCCGATCTCTTTGTAGTGAGAATTTAAAATATTGGCTCTATGGGTAGCGCTATTAATTAAAGCTTGATGAACCGCTTCAGCGCTCAAGAAATCCATAGCTAAATTTTCTCCGGCATATTCGTATTCGTATCCGCTTTTCTTAATCCAATACCAGGGATCAATACCTTTCGGACTTGTGTGGGCAAAATAGTCATAAAGAAACATATCATGGGCTTTTGCCTCGGCGGCTTTACTAAGCTCAGTAGAAACAGAAAGCGCTGGCAGTTCTTCTTGGATGCGAGACCGATTAGTTAGTTCTAAAATTTTCGCCGGGGTAATCTCTGAAGCATAAACATCAGAAGTAAAAAAAGTAGCCAGAATTAAAACGGCCACCCATAACAAACTCCATCTTAATCTTCTCTCTCGTAAAAGGGAGAAAAAATTTTTAACCCTTAGTTTGTTTCTATCTAACATAAATGACCTCCTTTTAAGAGGTCACCCGTATTTGAAAAAAAGTTAAAAGTTATAGATTATTAGTCAAATGAAAAAATGCCATCTTCCTTAGACCTTTGATTGATTTTGAATGATAGTTTTTTAATCATTTTTGATTGTTGCTCGCCTATTATTGGTTCAAGTCTCTGACTTAAGCCAATAATTCCTTTTTTGTTTTCTCCTTTCTGTTGGTTGGGTTCCTTATGGAATTAATCCTTTAGGATTCCATAACAGGCTAAAGGCTGGGTTTTGAAAGTTAAAATTGCTCCCGTTCCGCTATGTGAAGCATTTTTCTATTTTTATCAAGGTTGCGTTATTTTTTGCTAACAACCTTTCCATTCTTAATCCTGAAAATGCAGAACTCGCCTTCCATTACGCATGCAGGATTGGTTTGGTCTTCTAAAACAGCGGTCAATTCATAATTTTGCCCGTCTGATTTATAACCGTAGAAAAATTCGGGTTCTTTAGGATCAACCGGTATTCCGTCCGGCAACATATATCCATATTCTTCAAGGAATTTATATAGAGCACTTCCTTTTTCACTGGTTCTAATAAGGGTGTGTGAAACCGGATAAGATTTATTTTCTGCATAATACATTTTAAGAGCAAAACTAAGCGTATTTAAATCAGCAATTCGTCTTGAATCATTTGTTTTTGCAGGAGTAGTCTTCTTTATCCATTCACTAAGATCTTGAGCATCTTTCGGAGCTTCTATTGAAACAGGCTTATTAAATTTAGAATAAATATTAGTGGTAATTCCCTCTGTTTTTACCTTCATTTGTAAAGCATCTTCGGGGTTATTAAATTCAAAATTGTGCTTCAAGATCATTTTATAGAGCCGCTTGTCTTTCTTGCCAATCCACAATTCTACATTGCCATCAAAATTCTCAAGCATTTTATCTAATTCTTTTCCTGATTTTATGATGTTTTCTTTAGAAAGCTCTGTTTCTAAAATTTCGTTGAACATTAAAAGTTGATCCTTTATTGCTTTTTTATCTAATCTTCCTTTATAGTGGTACGCCTTTACGTTGTTAATTTGCTCAATCGGCAGTTCTTCTTCAATAATAATCCCCGAACTCTTTCCCCAAGAATTAGACTTTAAAATTAAATCCAGCAGCTTATCGATTTTTTCTTTGGGAATACCGTTTTCTTTTGTTAAATCTTTTAAAGCAAGTTTAAGCCATTGGTCTTTGATTTTAAAAGGAACCATTTTTTCTATCATTGACCCGTAAGGCATTTTATTGATTTTAAAATAAACCGTCTCATTTAAAAATTTCCCTTCTCCTAAAAAAGAAACATCAATGCCTTCTACTCCTATACTTCCATTAAAATTAACTGAAACTTTAGGATTTTTGGAATCAGTCTGGTCAATATCACCATCTCCATTAAATTTATAATTTATTTCTCCGGACGAAAAAAGCGCCGTTGGAGATTCATGCATTGACGAAACATTTTCATTCGAAGAAAAAGAATATTTACCGCTTGTTTCTGTTTGAAAATTAAATGTTTTAACCTTGGACATTTCTTCATTCATCTGAGCAAGCACTTCTTCGGGTGTTTCTTTTAAATGAAGTATTTTCCCTAAGTTGCCGGTGAAATAAAGTCCAGCTAAAGCGCTTCCGCCTACTGCCAATAAAATAAATGCTCCAGCCAAAGGTTTTAGAAAATTTTTTCCTCTTCCGCCATTCAAAGAATTCGGCGTTGGCTCTTTTTTTAATAAAGCGTCTTCCGTTCCTTTATTGGAGGAGCTGTAAATTCTCTCCTCCGGCGAGGGAGTCGGATTCAGCTTAATATTTTCTTTTAAATTTTCCTCATTGCTCATATATATTTTCCTCCTTTTTATATTTTAAATATCAAAAACATATCGCCGACTCCATAGCGGCAATGACCCTATGAAGCCATCTTGTGAAATTTGCGCCCCGAATACACGGCCCTAAGGAGCTATAAAGACGGCAAACGAAATTTTTTCATTGTATTCAGGATGACAGCGACAAAAATCATTAAAATAAGGGTTGTTCACCCTTTAAATTTAAAAACAATTGATTTTAAAATTTAAATCCAAAGTTTTAATTTTAGTACTTCTTGCTGTTTCCATTTATTGTATTATACACCCAATTGATAAAAATGTCAAGATTACTCTTTCTTTTTTTCTTCGCCGGAAACTTCTTCAGCCGGCTTAACTTTTTCTACTTCTTCTGGTTTTATTTCTTCTTCTTTTTCTTCTTCTTGAACTGAAGGAGAAACAACCGTTGCTATCGGTTCATCAGGGCCGGCTAAAATATTTATCCCTTTTGGAATCGGCAAATCTCTAACATAAATACTATCATCAAGTTCATTAATCTTTCCAATGTCTACTTTTATATCATGAATAAGATCTTGGGGCAGGCATTCCACTTGGAGTTTGTCGGTATTTTTAACTAAAATTCCTCCCTTATTTTTGACTGCCGGAGCATCGCCGACAAATTTCAAAGCTACTTCCGCGGTAATCTTTTCGGTCATCTTGACCTGATAAAAATCAACATGGAAAAATTTATCTGTAAGGGGATCAAACTGGACATTATGAATGAGAACCTTTTTTACTTCGCTTTTTGAGATTTCCGCCTCACCTCCTTTTTGGCGAGGAATGATCTGTAATTCTATTAAAGTGCTTTCTCCGGTCTTTTCGTATATTTTCTTAAAATCCCGATATTTTATTTTAAGGGGGACATTTTTGATTTTGTGGCCATAAACAATAGCCGGAATAAATCCTTCTTTCCGTAAATTTTTTACCTTTTTACCTGTTTTTATTCTTATTTCTGCTTTTAGTTGTAAATCTTTCATGATTTATAATTTATTTTATTTATCTATTACTTTTGTTAATCTTCCATCAAAATTTTCTAAAAATTTGTGCATTTCCAAGACGTCATCCGCTGAAATGCTCTTTAATTCGCCGAACCGATCCAGATCGTTGGCGGTTGCGTCGGTAAGTATGCTTACCGACGTTATCCCGAAAACTCCAAACCCAACAGCGACCATTACCGAACCTTTGCAATGCTGGCAGGTTAAGTGCAAGATTATAAGATCGTCTTTTTTGCTCAAAACTTTTACTCCTTTAAAACTATAAGCATGATTGCACAGGGGGCATTGAGCTAAAAATTTAAGATTTGTAATAGGATAGAATTCAGTCATACTTTTATATTACTCCATTATAAATCATTATAAATCATTATAAATCATTGTCAAATGATGTCTCTATCGTTTTACGGCTTCTCGCAGCCGCGCTCTGTAATATTCCCAAAAGAATAAATAAAGTCAAAATAAAACTTCCTCCATAACTTATAAAAGGCAGAGGGATTCCGGTAATAGGCGCAATTCCCATATTCATTCCCATATTTATTATCGCGTGAGAAGCAATCATAATAAGAGCTCCGGCGCTGAGCATCTTGACAAAGTTATCATCACTGGTGACAGAGATTTTTATTAATCTCATAAAAATTACGCCAAATAAAACAATAATTAAGACAGCTCCGATAAATCCTAATTCTTCGGCGGCGGCGGCGAAAATGAAATCGGTTTGAACTTCGGGCAAAAACTTAAGCTGACTTTGTGTGCCTTGCCCCAAACCTTTGCCAAAAATGCCTCCGGAACCAATAGCAATTATTGCCTGAATAAGATTATATCCGCTGCCCAAGGGATCAAAATTTGGATTGATAAAAGTGATAAATCTTGCCTTTTGATAAGATTCTAAAACAAACTGCCAAAGGATTCCAAAAACAGCAAATCCCGCAAGTATAATTACAAACAAATCTCGCCATCTGATTCCAGAAACCAGAATCATTCCCAGCCAAATGATTATCATTATTAAAGCTGAACCAAAATCCGGTTGAGCTAAAACCAAAACAGCGGGAATTGCCACATAAAATGCCGGAATTAAAACATGGCGTATCCTATGCATTTGATCATGATATTTGGCAAAATATTTCGCTAAAACAATAATCATAATCAACTTAACCGGCTCTGACGGCTGAAAACTGAATGCGCCGAAAGAAAACCAACTTGTCACTCCCCTAATTTTCTGGCCGAATAAAAGAACTAAAATCAACAGGACAATTCCAATGATATATAAAAAACCGGTATAATTCCACCAAGCCCGATAATCGATCTTAGTCAATCCAAACATTAACCCGATTCCCGCTCCTATAAATAAAATTTGCTTTTTAAAATTTAAAAAATCAGGCGACGATTCTAAAGAAAAAGAAGTGCTGTAAATAATAACTAGTCCAATCAGACTTAGAAGCATAACAGCAATAAATAAAACCCAGTCTATATCTTTAACGATGCGCGAATTCATAATTATTCATATTCCATAAATTTTTCTCCTTCACCGTACCTTTTTAGAATATTTTGCGGATCAAACAGATTAGTATCAATTTCAATAGTGAAGTTAGATACCTCTTCAGGAAAAGGATAATACCAAATTGCGTTAAAATATCTTTTTTCTCCGGCCATCATTGTTGCCATATCTGTGGTGCTTACCCCTACCGGTTCTCCTGTGGCATCATATAAAACTATGTTAATATTTATTTTATCAAGATCATAAAGATTATCATTAACGACAACTCCCGAAACCTCGCCAACCGCCGAGCCGTCGGCTATAGATTTATATTTCCTGTCTTTAACAGGAAATTTTAATCCTTTAAAATTTTGAAGCTTTTGCCAAGAAATGTAATCAAGACTTAAGCTGACTTTGTCGGGAACGATAATAGTATCTATTAAAGTTTCTATTATAAATTTTTCCTGATTTGGCAGTATATAAGACGAGCCTTCTCTTTGTCCTAAAATCCTTCCTTCTTTATCATATAAAGTGAATTGATAATTTAAAGAGCCAATTCCCCAATCTTTGTTGGGATTTTTAATGCTTGAGATTAAATCATAGCTTATCGGACCCGAGGGAATGGCTTTTGTCCAAAGAATTTTGAGGTCTTTTATTTCTTTCGGCGGCGGGCAAATTTTGCAGGGACCGCCGCAATCTATCCCTGTTTCGCCTTGATTTTGAATTCCGTCAAAACAGGAAGGACGGGGCTCATAGCATAAAAGATAAATTAAAGAAGCAAAAGAGGCGCAAATCAGAAAAAAAATAAAAGCGATGGTAAATTGTTTTAATTTCCGATGTGTCATAAAGAATTAAGAATATTTCCGTAGGCGACATCCATAAATGAATGCCGCCTACAGCTTATATTCTATCAGGTTTTACTAAATGGCTCAACTTAAAATTTACAAATTTTGAAAATTTGGTATAATGATAAAAATAAGATTGATTCTTTTTTAGATATTTTTTATCTAACTTAATTGAACTTTATGGCAAGAATTTGTATTTTTGGAGATAGCATAACTTATGGAGCTTGGGATAAAGAAGGCGGTTGGGTGCAAAGATTGAGAAAATTTTTAGATAAGAAAACTTTATCTGAAGAAAATTCTTATTTTTTGGTTTATAATCTTGGTATTTCAGGAGATACAACAGAAGATTTATTAGAAAGATTTGATTTTGAAATAAGACAAAGGTTTAAAGAAGAAGAGAAAACTTTTATTATTTTTGCTATTGGGGCGAATGATTCATATTTTCTTCATAGCAAAAATGATTTTAGAACTCCCATTGAAAAATTTAAAGGAAATGTTTGTGAATTAATAAAACTTGCTCAAATATTTTCTTCTAAAATAATTTTCGTCGGTTTGACTCTTGTTGATGAGGCAAAAACAACTCCGATTCCCTGGGATATAAATAAATCATACAAAAACGAATATATTAAAAGATATAACGAAATTATAAAATCTGTCTGTAAAGAAAATAAAATCTACTTTGTTGAAATTTTTGAGGATTGGGCAAAAACTGATTACAAAAAATTATTAGAAGACGGCCTGCATCCAAATTCAAAAGGACACCAGAAAATATTTGAGACTGTAAAAGACTTTTTAATTGAGAATAAGATAATCTAAAGCCCGAATCCGTCCATTTGCGACATCTTTTGCGCCGCAGCCATTTGAACTTTCTTCATCGCTTCATTAAGGCATTGGCGTAAAATTTCTTCCTGCTTTTCTTTTTCCAATTCAGAATTAATCTGGATCTGCTCCACTTCCATTTTTCCATTAACCACAACTTTAATCCCCTCTCTTTCAACCTCTGTTTTTTCCTGAGCAAGAGAATCTTGAAGCTTTTTAAGCTGTTTTATTTTTTTTAATTTGTCAAACATACTTTTTCAACCTTTTATTTATTTTTTTAAAACTAATAAATGTAATATACGATAAAAAAAACAATATTTGAAACAGTCTTGAACTTTAGATTTTGAATTTGGTGCTTATTTTCTTTTATATAAAAACCTCCATTTTCTCCGAGACCAATAAGGACCGGCATAATCAATGCCAATCCGACCGGTGGCAATAATTTGAAACGGCTCGACATCTGCTTTTCTGTCCTCCAGCCAGATCCTTTTGCTCTTAGTTAAATCCTCGCCATAAAAAGATTTATCTAGATTCAACCACTTGCATAATTTTCCCGGCCCATTAGTTAAATTCTTTAATAGTTCCAAGCTTTGAGTTGTAGTTTTGAACTTTGAACTTTGAACTTTGAGTTTTTTATTGATTATAGGTTCAATCGCCCTAATCAACACGCATTCCGGTTGATCTTTTTCGGCCGTTGTAATATTCAACTGCCAGTACATTCCATAAACCAAATAAATATAAATGTGTCCGCCTGTCAAATATTCAACTTCATTTCTCGCTGTCCGCTTTCCTTTGTAGGCATGCGAAGCTTTATCTTGAGGGCCAATATAAGCTTCAGTTTCTATAATTTTTCCAATCAATTTTCCTTTTTCTGTTTTTCTAACAATATATTTCCCTAAAAGTTCCTTGGCAACTATTAATGTATCTCTTGTATAAAAATTTCTGAGTAATTTCTCGTTTTTCATCGCCTGTTTTGTTTTTAGAACCTAATATATTCGTTCCAAACTTCATAAAGCTCTTTTGTAGCTTTGAGATCCCTGATATTATATCTGGCAATTTCAAGAAATTTCTTTTCTTTAAATAACTTTGTTACATCATTGCCGCTTATGCCTTCTGCTTTAGGACTTTTAATTCCAAAAACCCGACTCCAGAGGTGGAGATTGCCTCGCCGCTGGACCGCTCCATAAAAATTCAACTGATCAAATAAATCGATATGTTTGGCGTCAAACCTCTGGCTGGTCAGATAACGATTGCTCATTAAATCTTTAGTCGGTTTAACTTTATGGACTGCTGAACGAACCACAAGAAAAGGAACATCAAATCTCCTGCCGTTAAAGCTGATAAACTCCTGATATTCTCGGGCGCCTTTCCAAAAATTTTCCAGCATTTCTTTTTCTGTCATCTGTTTAAATCTAATACCATCTTCTTCAAATTCTTTTATCTTCTCGCCCGGAGCTTGAAAACAAACAACTCCCTGGTCTTTTTCGTAATCCAAAATGCCAATCACTACAATCTCGCCGGTCAAAGGCGAAAATCCAAGCCCTTTTTTAAAATCCTCAAGGGCTGTTTGATATTCCTTGTCATTGGCTGACTCTTTTTTAATCCAGCGCGTTAAAACTTCCTGAGTTGTTTCATCAAGCGAGTCAAAATCTTCTCCGATTGTTTCAATGTCAAAAATTAATTTAGACATAATTATTTCTTTTTCGCTTTTTTGCGAATTGGTTTAATTCCAAGCTTGGCAACTTCTCCTTTAAGCCGAGGCGGACGGCGAAGCGGCGTCTGAGATCTTTTTCTCGCTTTATCTTTTGACGATTTATTATTGGTTATCATATTTATTGTGTTTTTGCTAATAATTTTTAAAAAATTAACAGTAATGATTCCAAATCTCAATTTTATCTTTAAAGCAAGTCTATCTTATTAATAACAATACTGAATTTATAACCAAGGAATTTTGCGGCCCTGCGGCAATAAGCCATTCTTTCAATAAAAATTTCAAAATACTCCATAATTGAAATAATTTTTCGGTCAACTTTTAAAGAAAGGAGAATTTTCTTTTTCTTTTTGTCAATTTTCACCTTGCTGTCCATCACCGCATAATTAACTCGGTCGTGAATATCGGATTTAATATTTTTGATGTCCTTTATCCTCACTCGAGAACGATGAACATCTGATTTATCGGCGATAACTACTACTGCTGACACTGGATTGGTAAGCTTCATTTCTTGGCTTTTATCGTGATTGGCAATGGCTTGCATTACCACGCTGACATCTACCGGATCCTCATTGGAAAAAATCTCGTGAAACAAAAAAGCTCCCCAATAATGATGCTGAGTCCTCCCTAAAAAATTTCCCATATCATGGCAAAATCCGGCAATAGCTGAAAGCTCTTGCTGTCTTTTTGTGAGCCCTGTCTCTTTGGCGATATTTCTTGCGCGGTCAGCTACAAGACGGCTATGTCTCAAACCATGTTCGCCATAGCCAAGCGCCCCAAGAGCTATCTCAGTTTGATGGATAAATTCTAAAACTTGAGGATTCTTTTTGACTTGAGAAAAAGTAAGCATAATTTTCTTTGTTTTTGCTTCAAATTTAATTTAAGCTAAATTTTCATTTTTAAACTATCATTTTTTTATACTTTTGTCAAAAAAAACAAAAAGCCGAGTAATTTCCGGCTGAATTTAATTATGAAAATCAGAAATATCTTTGCTGGTTCAATTCTCTCAATTAAACCTTTTATTTCTGATTTCAAAATAGTTGTTACTATCAAATGAAGTCTTTTTTACTTGGCATAGTCAATTCTGAAATTTAAACCTGCGGTTCAATCAACATAATTAAACCAACAAATAAGCTTCTTTCAAAATAAACGGTTCAAGCCAGGGATATGAACCAACAGAATATATTGAACCATAAAAATCAAAACTTTGATTTTTATAACTCTATTTTTCCTTTTTCGCTTAAGTCATTAAGCGAATTAATCAAAATCTTTCCGTCAGAAATTGAATAGAGATAATTATCAATATAAAGATTGCGCTTGATGTTTAGATTGTCGCCGCTAAAATAATCTCCGCTTTTCTTAAATATCTCATCACTTTCATAATGAGTTACCCGCCCTTTTAGAACAAACCCTTTATCCAAACTTATATCATAGACATAAGAACCTTGAAATACATAATCACCGCTAGCATGAGGAGAAAGATCAGGATCAGCTTTCCTTTCCTGGGAAATTTCAGCAACTAAAACTGGAATTACTAATAAATTTTTCTCTTTATCAAAAAGAAAAGCTTTGTGATCTTGAATAATTGGAGATTGTGTGCCCCTGTCGCCAATTCGTACCTTATACATCTCGCGGGGATTATTAAAATCAGAAACATCAAAAAGAGCCATTTTAATTCCTAAATCCACCACTCCCCAACCTTTTTCTTCTGTGGTTTCTTTGCCGATTCCAATAATATGATTTTCATCATAAGGATGAAGATAATCAGAGTATCCGGGAATTTTTAATTTGCCTAAAATTTTTGGCTTTTTGGGATTAGAAAGATCTAAAGTAAAAAACGGATCCAATTTTTTAAAAGTAACCAAATAGGCTTTTGGACCCATAAAACGAACTGAATAAATTTTTTCGCCCGGCGCAATGTTTTCTATTGAAGAAACCTTTTTGAGATTTGTATCCAAAATATAAATATTGTTAGAAGTCTGGTTTTGGCCGATAAGCAGGTGTTTGGTTGTGGCAATTCGGAAATAAGAATTATATTCATCCATCGAAAATTGGTTTAAAATCGTGCCGGGAACCTCGCCCTTTGTCAGATATTGAATTTTGTCTTTATCTAAAGAAAATTTATAAATCTCAGTTTTCTCTCTGGGTTCTTCAAGTTTATCAATAATTTCTCCAAGAAAACCGCGACTATATTGGTATCGTGCGTTAGCAATATAAAGATTTTTCAGAGACGCGTAAATGTTCTGGCTTGAACCAAGAATAACTTTTTTTGCCGGCTCCTTTATATAATTATCAATTGGAAGACCAATTACAGAAATATAACAGGCGTCATTAATCGGTTCAATATAAGAAATTTCAGAACATTTTACTAAGGGCTTAAATTCTTTTTCTTTATTTATTTCTTTTCCTTTAAGATCACGGTAAACCGGAACAAGCCCTTTAATTTCACCACCTGTAGGCGACATTGGCCAATCTCGCCTATTTTTATCAATAAAAGTTCCTTTTTCAAAAATTCTGTAATCAGGATAACTATTTAAAACAAAATAAACATAATTATCAATTTTTCTTGAAGAAAGATAATTACCGGCAAATTCTAATTTTCTTTTAAGAATTGGGTTTTGGCGGTCAGATACGTTATAAATTTCTACAAAAGTCAAATTGTTTGGATACGGGTAAGGATAAATTTCCGGCACTTCTTCTTCCATCCATCCCATTTCTGGATAATAATGATAATAATTTCTCCTTCCAAAAACCAAAAGATTATCATCGTCAATAAAAATCTCATTCGGGCTGCTGCCGCTTGATAATTCTATTTTGGATAACAGCTTAGCTTGCTCTGGCGGATAAGCTTCAGAAATAGTCAAAGTATTTTTACTGACCGTGTAAATATACTTTCCGTCTGTTTTGACAATATCAGCTTCATCAACGCCGGCAACTTGGATATTTGTTTCAGAATAATCAACTTCAATGCCGCCTGGCGCAGAAGGAGCCTCTTCTGTCATCGGAGCCGTTTTTTGAATACCGCGGTAGTTAGCCCAATCGTCATGCAACCAGCCTTTTTCTTTACTTTCTTTATAATAAGCTTGGAGTTTATTTTTGAGATCACTGCAGGAATCGCACTTCGGCAGTTCCGGAGTCCTGACAACTACACTCGGGCCCGAAAGGCGAGAAACAGGTATAAGCGGCGATGTTGCCATTCTTAAAATAATAAAAAAGCTTATCTGCATTAAAGTAAATACAGCGCATAAGCATAAAAATAAAAGAAACAGTTTTTCTGAAAAATCTCCTTCTTTGTTAGGCATAATTTTTTAGGTCATTTTAGAAAGTAAGAGAAAAACAATAGCCATTAGAACGAGGACTATTCCAGAACCCAACATCGCCAGCAAAAACTTGTTGGTTAATTTTTCTCCGTTGTCAGTCATATTTTTCTTCATAATTATTTTATTATTTATTATTTATCCACAGTTATTATATTATCATAAATCTTCTAAAAAGTCAATAGTAATACTGTGGATAACAATTTACTTTAATTTAGCCCGAACAATTAATCTTTTTAAATTTGTTCCAATGGGCCAACAAGTCATTAAGGTTAGAATCGATTCAGAACTCCCTTCTAAAACTTCAACCTGTTCTGGATTAACCAAAAAACTTTCAATAACTTCGTACCGATAAACTTCTCCTTTGTAATAAATAAAAATTTCGTCTCCTTTTTTTAATTTATCAAGAAAGACAAAAACGGTGTTGTAATCACCGCCTCGCCAACTATAATTAGAACTGTGCCCGACAATAAAACAATTGCCAGTTTCTCCGGGCAGGCCCGTACCAAGATAATGGACTACTCCCCTCTTTAAGTCTTCTTGAATATCTTCTTCTTTCCTGCTTTTGGAAAAAATAATCGGAGAGGTAACCCCGATTTTGGGAATAACAAGACAACTGTCTTTGCAAATATCTTGGATATTTTGATTTTCTTTTTCTTTCTCTTTTTCTTTTGCCGAAGATGCCTTCGGCTTTTCCCGGTCTTCAGACTTATTATCACCGCCAACTGTTTTACCTTTTAAAAACGGAACCTGGTTAATCTTTTCTCCAATCTCTTGATTATTTGGCGGCTGCCAAAAAAATCTCAAATATAAAGCCCGCCAATTAAGAAGTGCAAAAACCGCGGCAAGAATAACTCCAAATATAAAAGCAAACTTTACCCCGATAAACAGTAAATGTTTAACGGAATTCATAAATTTTGAAACCATTTTTGAAGCTTATTTTAATTCCACGCTTGCCCCAGCTTCTTCTAATTTCTTTTTAAGTTCTTCCGCCTCTTGCTTGGGCGCTTTTTCTTTTATTACTTTTGGAGCTGCGTCAACTAAATCTTTAGCTTCTTTAAGGCCCTTTCCGGTAATTTCACGGACAAGTTTAATGACAGCGATTTTGGATTCTCCCGGCGCTTTCAGTTCAATATCAAATTCGCTCTTCTCTTCCTCTTTCTGGCCAGAATCCTCCTTTCCGGCTTGCGGAAACGCGCCAACCGCGACTGGCGCCGCTGCCGACACTCCAAATTTTTCCTCTAACACTTTCACCAATTCGGACAATTCTAAAACACTTAGTTTTTCAATCTTCTCAACTAAATCTTTAAACTTTTCTGGAACTTCTACTTTCTTTTCTTCTTCTTGTTTTTTTTCAGATTTTTTTTCTTCTGTCATAATGATCATATTGTCATTTGTTGCATTACTATATTGCCGATTCCCTAACAATAAAGCAACAACAAAATAACAATCTCTTATTATTTATTACCAATAGCTTTAATTACATAAACTAAACTTCTTAGATTTCCGGTCATTGCATTAACAAATCCACTGATGGGACTGGCAGTGGTCCAAACTAATTTAGCCAACAATTCTTCTTTTGAAGGAAGTTTAGCCAATTCTTCAACTTTACCATCGCTAATATAGCTTTTATTAAAGATGCCTCCTATTATTTTCAATTCTTGGTTGGATTTGGCAAAATCATAAATAATTTTAGCAACCTTTACTTCATCTTCATAACCAAAAGCCACTCCAATTGACCCTTTTAAAAAGTCAATTTCAGAAACTTTAAAACCCGCATCCTTTAAAGCGAACTTGATAAGAGTTTTTTTTGCTACCTTATAAGCCATTTCTTCATTTCTTAACTCTTTCCTCATTTTCTCCATTTGGGCAACTTTCAAACCATGAAAATTGGTAAAGACTACTGTTTTAGCTTTGGAAAAATTATCAGTTAATTCCTTAACTACTTTTTCTTTTTGCTTGCGAGTTAACATAAGATTAAATTGCTAAATGGTTAAATGGTTTTTTTACTGACTCCAATTCCCTGACTGGAGCCCATTTGTTAAACTTTTAAAAACAATAAAAAAATCTGTTCTCCACAGACTTTATAATAAGATTTATTTCTTTTCTTCTAACTTATTACTTATTACTTATTATTCTACCTCGGCAGGACTTATTTTTTAGACAAGCTTGCTCTGAGCTTGCCAAAGGGCCTGCTGTCTGTGGATAATTTATATTTTTAAAAATTAACTTATTTTAATTTCAATCGTATTATATACCCTCTAAAAATTCTGTCAACCCCGTAGAGAACTAAAGAATTTGAATAATTTAATAAATTTAATTCTTTTTAAAATCTCTATTGATTTTGGGTTATGCTCCAGTCTCTCTAACGAGGTCAGCCCCAATGGCAAATTACGCTTCTAAAGCATCAGCTATTGTTTTTCCAAATTCCCGAGCCGCATCTGGACCATTTCCAGTAATAATATTTCCGTCCCAAACCACTTTTTCATCTACAAACTCCGCTCCTTGAGCCTCTAAAATTTTTATCGGGCTTCTGTCTAAAGGCGATGACCAGACTGTCGCTTTTTTGCCTTTAAGCGCCCCTGCTTTTGCCAGAATAACCGGCGAGATACAAATTGATCCTAAAACTCTATTTTTCTCTATTGCCTCTTTTAATAATCTATAAGACTTTTCATTGTCAAGACATTCAAGACACCCTGAACCGCCGACAAAAACTACCGCATCAAAATCACTGACATTAATTTCTTCTACCGTCAAGTCAACATTTACCTCGCCGCCATCGGCTCCAAGAGCAGTTCCCTTTTCGTTTGAAGCAGTCTTTGTTTCTACTCCTCTATTTTCCAAAACCTCTTTTGAAACAAAATATTCTTCATCCCTGAAATTTTTAAAAGCAATGATTATTACTGCTTTTTTATTCATTGAATTATCTCCTGTTATTGATCCCGTACGGACGCAAAATTTTGCGCGCCTACGCCTTTTATTTTATTATACCACAATTAAAACCCGAGGCAACCAGATCCGAGAAACAACTATCTTCTGTTTTTTTTGCCAACTTCTTTTATCTATAGTGAAATTTTAACTGGGTGATTTGGTTTCTTATTGAATAACAAAAAGTCTGTTTGCTTTTTTCTTAGCAATTATTGATTAGAGAATACGCTTATCTTTAATTATTTTTTGATACAATTTTTCAAATTTTTCGATAACACGTTTTTGATCATGTTTTTCAATTAATAAGCGGCTTTGTTTGCCCATATTTTCTAATTTGCTTTGATCGCTAATAATTTTTAACATTTTATCAGCCAAATCATATTTATTTAATTCAAAAAGAAAACCATTTACTCCCGACTTAACCAATTCTGGCAAAGCTACCGCATTAAGAGCTAAAATCGGCAAAGACATTGCCATAGCTTCCATTACTGCAATTCCCTGCAATTCCGCTGAACCAGAACCGATATAGACATCAGCTAAATTTAATAATTTTCGTAAATCATTATCATTAACTTCATTGGCAAAAATAATATTTTTTTCTAATTTTAAATCTTGAGCAATTCTTCTGAATTCATTTTCATCCTTGCCTTTTCCAACAATCGCTACCTGAATTTTTCTCTTTTTTAAAACCAGTTTAGTAGCCTCTATTATTAAATCAACATTCTTATCTTTTTCTAAACGTCCCACAAAAATAAAAATCGGGATATTTTTATCTAGATTAAATTTAACAAAATCCTCGGTTTTAACCTTTGTCGGTTTGAATTTATTTAAATTAACGCCATTAGAAATAACTGCGATATTATTTTTTAAACCAATTTTTTTTATTAAAGCTTTAGCTGCTAACGACGGTGAAGTAACATAATCAAGTTGATTATAAATTCTAACAAAATCCTTCCACATTATATCATTGGCTTTCTTAGCGACAATAGCTGGTAAATATTCCAATAAATTATCCGGCATAAAATGATTAGTGCCAATAATTGGTATATTATTTTTCTTAACACTTTTTAAACAAGCTCTGCCTAAAATGAAATGGTTTTGAATGTGAATTATATCAGGCTTAAAATCTTTAATAATCTTTTCAACCTTTTTATTTATATCCAAAGGTATTATAACGCGAAAATATGGATGAATTTTTTTTATGCTAATTGATCTCATCCTAAAAATTTTCAAATTGTTCTTAATCTCAATTTCATCTTTAACTGTAACGCTTGGAGCGATCACTGCGACTTGATGCCCCTTATCAGCTAAAGATACAGCTAATTGACTGCTAAATTTTGCCGCTCCGTTTATGTCTGGCGGATATGTTTCGTTAGCTATTAATATTTTTAATTTTTCCATAAATTTCTTATTAATTTCTTCATTGCAAAATAAATAATTATTATCAATAAAAACAATAAGCCAAACCAGCTTAAACAGGAAACAAAATCATTTGCCTTTGTCCAAAACTCAGCTAAATAGTAGCCAGCGGATATTAAGATAGCCGATTTAATTATAGTAGCTAAAAAATCAAAAAGCAAAAATTTGCGCCAATTATAGTGCGACATGCCAACACCTAATAAAACCGGCAAACCGGATATATGGGTTAATTTACCTAAAATTATTATTTTTTTCGGATGTTGATGAAAAAGTTTTTTTATTTTTTCCGCCCTAATTATGTTTTTTTTAGAAATATTAATTCTTTTGAAAAGCTTTTTTTGGCTTTGATAGCCAATAAAATAATAAAAAAAATCAGCAGTTAAATCACCTAAAACATGAACTACATATACTAAAAATAAATTTAAAAAACCTATTCTGGCTAAAAAACCTGCCAACAGGCCAACAGTCGGCCCTTCTATAAATGTGCCAATAAAAATACCTAAATATGTTAGATGGTTAATTAAATTTATAATTAATGATATCATAATTCATTAAACAGCGTGGGCATTCCTTAAATAAACTTAAGCCGGTTGTTGGTGATAAACGAATTATAGTATTTTAATTAAAATTGCTTGTTCTGTAGGGAAACTTTATTTCTCCTTCGGGGTTGTTTGGTTGGAATTTACAAAGATCCTTTTACCCTGTTAGAAAAATGTGTTTTTCTAACGGGGTTTATTGAATTGAAAATTTCGTAGAGCATATTATCCGTTCAATAAATTGGTAATAATTTTAATCAAAACATCTTTTTCTTTAGGATCGCTTACGGCAATTAAGAGCGACAGCGCGGTGAGCGCGTTATCATTAATTTTCTTTTCGCCGCTTGTCCTGTAAAGATAATCATTTTTGTCCAGAAAATAAACAAATAAGAACGATGCAATTCTTTTATTGCCGTCAACAAACGGATGGTCTTTGATTATAAAATATAAAAGGTGCGCGGATTTTTCTTCAAGCGATTTGTATAATTCTTTGCCGCTAAAAGCTTGATACAACCCTTTTATAATCCCCTCAAAACCTCTGCCCGCTTCTTGC
>CAYSEG010000013.1:0-32163 GCA_964430135.1 uncultured Candidatus Saccharibacteria bacterium
TAGTCGTTGGTCCCGGGGCTGTGGTGGTGGTTGGTCCCGGGGCTGTGGTGGTGGTTGGTCCCGGGGCTGTGGTGGTGGTAGTTGTAGTAGCTTTTTTACACTTACAAATACAACATTTGTAATCACTATCAGGAGTACAGGAGGATCCGCAAGTTACAAAACTATCCTCACAATTTGGAATTGAATAATCCCCTCCATCTACCCAACCATTATCTGTACAATAATCATCGCAGTCATCAGCATATGTTCCATAACCAGTTACTGGAATAGTCTCACCGCCACACCATCCAGCATCATCTATACAAGATCCTGTCTCCGTCGGAAAATCATAAGAGGTGGTGCTTGCTTTACTGCATCCTGTCGAAGAAGAAGGAACTGTTGTCGTTGTCGTTGTAGTAGTAGTGGTTGTAGCAGCGCAGCCAGTAGCGGTACAATTAACCCCAGGATTACAACCTGGACAGTCCATTTCTTTAAAACAAAGACAATTAAAAGCACAATTAGCGGTAGATCCTTTGTTTAGACATCCATATCTACAATGAGGAGGAGTCTCACTTACGACGCATTTACCATTTTCCTCATCACATCCGAAAGACTGACACGATGAAAGATAACCAGCAGGACATACACTATCACAACGCCAATCCGCTTTTCCTTCTTTCGCAATTCCGAAAATCCCTGTGCAACCAAATAACACAATCAAATAAAATAAAGTAAATTTTTGAAAATTAAATTTTTTGATGTTCATAATCTTTCTCATTTTTATGATTAAATATTAAAAAACTTGACAAAATTTTCTCTATCGTTGGTTCTATCCTTGATTCAAGTCTCTGACTTGAACCCCCTTTTTTAGGGTTTCTTTTTCATCCTATTCACGAATAACTATCTGCCTTAAACCAACAATTTGTATTAGCTGAAGACCAATACCAATCTTCGGGTCTAATGACATAGATTCTTTTCATTGGATTCTCATATGGAGGGCATAGATTGTTAGGTGATTTATAGAAAAAGAAAGAAATCTTTGGTTCAAGTCAGAGACCTGAACTAATGAGGGTATCCGCTTATTTTTTTATCTAATACAAAACATCATAAAACTCCCACCTTTATTGATAATTCTTTTTGCTTTAAAAGCGAAGAAAGAAACTCACGAGATAAATTTTTAGACACCTCAAGAATTTCAATTCCAATAATTTCTCCGGATTCTGAGTAATCCAAAATTATCCCTTCTTTTACTTCTTCGCTTTGAAGATAAGGATTTTCGGAAAATCTAAGGTAAAGCGCGTCTTGGGATCGATCGTAATGAATTCTCATATATTTATATTTATGCCTATATATTTCTTAAATTTAGATGTTCTATAAACCGTAACTATTTCTTTTGTATCACCAACTTCATCATAAACTACTCTCAAAAGAAATGTTCTTTTGTTGTATTTTACCTCGCTTTGAGCAATATGTCTAAATTTCGATTTTTTAAAAATTTGAGATGGATTTTTGATTATTTTTTCTATTTGGCTTTTCGGGATATTTCTTTCTCTCATTTGAAAAATAGCATGAGAAGAAAATTTAATTTTCATTTATTTTTATTAACTAATAACACAATATCCGTTGGTTCAGTCGTCCACGCTTGCTTGCCGAATAGGCAGGACCGAACCTTAATGTTTTGATTACCAAGAAAACTAAACCTATGGTTTAATCGGGACGATTGAACCAACGAGAAGTAAAAAATCATCCGCTTATTTTTTTTATCCACTTATCCACATTATAGCATTTTTAAAAAAATTGGCAACTCGCTAATCTAGTCGTTTACAACTGAACCAACGGATGAAAGGAAATAAACCTATAATGGAATAATATTGGTTTTTTAGAAAACTAAACTTAAGGTTCAATCGGGACGATTGAACCAACATTTTTTGTTTGCCGTAAAGAAGATAAAAAAGAGATAAAATTTAATGAGCGGCGGAGTTCTCTAAAAAAGATTTAAGGAAATAAAAAAAGGAAAAGATGGAAAAGAAAATCATCTTTGCTATAGAAGTTGACACAAAAGACACAGAAGAAACGGTAAAGGATTTGATAGCAGAGATGATTGAACGATAGAAAATAAAAAAGCATTATAAAAGAAAGGATCTCGATGAAATTTTAGAAAGGGCATTTAAGAGACGCACCGTCAATAGAAGGATATAGGACTAATAGATTAAGCCCCTAACTTAGCTAACGAACCGATGGCACTTAGAAACTTCAGACCCAATAAGTAGAAAACGCCTCAGTCTTTAGAATTTAAAAACAACCGCTTTGGACCTGGATAAAAAATCCAAACTTCAGGCGGTCTTTTTTTTATCTGTCATCCTGAACTTGTTTCGGTATCAGAATGACAAAAAATAAATGCATAATTTCTAAAACTTCGGATTTTGAACTTTAACTTTTCACTCTGAACTTTCAACTTTCAACTTTCTATCACTCCTCCGCCCAAAATTTCTCCTCTTCTATAAAAAACAACCGACTGGCCCGGCGCTATCGCCCGCTGGGATGCGGAAAAAATCACCTCATATATATTTTTATTCTTTGTTTTTCTAATTTCTGCTGATTTTGCTTCTTGTCTGTATCGCACTTGCGCTTTAATTTTTAGAGGAAGATTTGGCTCAATTCCCGAAATCCAGTTCACTTTCTTGGCAATTAAACTTTTTCTATAAAGAAACGGGCTTCTAAAATTATTTGTCACGATTAAATTATTTTTTTTTAAATCTTTTCCCACCACATAATAAGGTCCGGTTCCTCCGATGCCGATAGTTTTTCTCTGGCCGATAGTATATAAAAAAAGCCCCTGATGTTTCCCTATTTCTTGTCCATACTCATTAATAATCAGGCCTTCTTTCAATTTTAGATATCTTCTTAAAAAATTATTTACATTTAAATCTTTGACAAAACAAATTTCTTGCGATTCCGGTCTTTCAAAAACAGGAAGATTAAACTTTTTGGCTAATTTTCTAACTTCTTTTTTTGTTAGATCGCCAAGAGGAAACAAAATTCGCTTAAGCTGTTTTTGATTTAAATTATACAAAAAATACGATTGATCTTTTTCTTTATCTTTAGCCTTTAAAAGTTTATAAACAACTTTTAACTTTTCACTTGCGCTTTTGACTTTTGACTTTTGACTTTTGACTCTTACATAGTGTCCCGTCGCCAAAAAATCCGCTCCTAAATTTAAAATTTTCTTGAATAAAAGCCCGAATTTAATTTTCTGATTACAAACAACGCAGGGGTTTGGCGTTTTGCCTTTTTCATATTCCTTTAAAAAATAATCTATCACCTCGCGTTTAAATTCTTTTTTAAAATCCAAAATAAAAAAAGGGATAGCCAATTTTTTCGCCACTATTCTGGCTTGCTCTTCTTTTTGCCCTCTAAAAAGTTTTAAAAAAATCCCCATTACCTGATATCCCTTCTCTTTTAACAAAGCTGCTGACACAGCAGAATCTATGCCGCCGGAAAGAGCGATATAAACTGTCGGTTTCTTATTTTTTATTATCATTCTAAATATGGAATTCAGCCTTTAGGCTGCTGAAAGATAAATGAAATCCTAAAGGATAAATTCCAAAATTATTATCAATGAATAACTAATTTGTTGCGTATTCGTTATTTGTTGACAGTTTTTCGTAAATTCGCAAGTGATTCGTTATTCGTTAATAGAATCAATCAAACCAATATCCACATGTCTCTCGAGTAATCCACTCATCCTTTGTCCGAGGATATTTTCTGCAGGAAAACGGCCTCATTTTATAAATCAAACAGTAGCTCTTGCCGTCTTTTTTAAATCTCAAAAATGGACATCTGTTCGGCAACCGGCAGCAAGCTCCGCAATTAATGCATCTTCCTTTTCTATTTTTAGCAACCGGCAATATGCCCGTTAACGCCCTTTTCAATTTAGCCCTCCATGTATTCTTAGGATTAAACATCTAAAAACCTTTCTATTTTTTTATTATACCAAAGAATGAATAAAAAATATAGAAAGAGAAATGAAAATTTGGGCCTTTGTTTTTTTTAATTTAGTTTTTAGATATCCTTTCCTTAATTCTATAAGATATTGGTTCCTTGGCCGTCATAATGCAAAGTTATCTGAAAATCTGCCGGAATATACTTTTTATTGTTTATTTAAAGGATAAATAAAGCATTCCGGAGAAAATCAGAGGACTGATTAAACCCGCATTTTGTCTAAATTTCGGTTGTATTTTAGACGGTTTGGCACGGCGGGGGTTGCCAAGAAGAAAAAAAAGGAATAAAATATAAAATATGAGATTAATAAAAATACATTCAAAAGCCGAAGTTAACCCCATGCCTTTTACATATAAAGAGTGCGGGGTAAATAGAAAAATAAGAGAAAAAGCGAAAAGATCTCTGAAGAATTTTGAGTTAACCTATAAACTGAGTAAATACGGAAAGATAATAAAAACTCCTTTTAATGTTCTTTATCCTATCTCGAAGGATAGGTATCAAGTGAAAACCTGCGACGGTGTAGGCACAAAAGTTCTTTTAGCCGAATTAGTTAATAAGCACGATACCGTTGGTAAAGACGCAATAGCGATGGTCGTCAACGACTGTATAAGATGCGGAGCGAAGCCAATCGCCATTACCGATACCATTGATATCAAAAAATCAGAGCCCAAACTTTTAAAGGAAATTCAAAGGGGGTTAATCGCCGGCGCCAAGGAAGCGGATTGCCCTCTGGTTGGAGGAGAGACAGCCGATGTCCCGGAACTTTTAAACGCTACCTATCATATAAACTGCGACTGTGTCGGAGAGGTAGAGAAAAAAAATATAATCACTGGAAAAAAAATAAAACCCGGCAATGTCATAATTGGCTTTCGGAGCTCTGGAATTCATTCCAATGGCTTGACTCTGGCGAGAAAGGTTCTTTTTAAAAAATGGGGTGGGAAGTTTAATGTCTCTGATAAACCGGAAGGATTTAAGAGAAAATTGATTCTTGAATGCCTTGAACCAACAAAAATTTATGTAAAGCCATTTTTGAAAATCGCCAAAAGATTTGAAATTCTCGGTGCTGTTCATATAACCGGCGGCGCCTATTTAAAATTTAAGAAAGAAAACAGAAAAGTCGGCTTTGAGTTTAATAATTTTAAACCTCAGCCGATTTTTAATTTAATTCAGAAAATCGGAAGCATTTCGGATAAAGAAATGTTTTCTGTTTTTAACATGGGCTGGGGGTTTGCCATAATTGTTGATGAAAAAGACGCCGATAGAATTTTAGAGTTGCTAAAAGAACAAAAGGCAAAAGCTGAGATAATTGGAAGAATTATTAAAGGAAAACAAATTTTTATAAATTACAAAAATAAAGAAATAATTTTATAATTATTAAATTTAAAAATATCTCGGGAAATTCCAAGGGTTAGAATCCGCCACCTTGGCCAAAGAGATATAAAATTAGTATGGAAATTTTACCAAAAGAGAAAAAATTCTTTGATTTATATGAAGCAATGGCTGACAAGATAATAGAATCGGTAGAACTTTTGGAAAAAATAGAAAAGGACTACAGCGAACTTCCGAAAATTGCCAAGAAACTTAATGTTTTAGAAGACGAAGCAGACGAAATTGTCCATAGCGTTATTCGAAACCTGCTTTACGACCATACTCGGGTAACAGAAGAAAAGGGAGATATAAAGTTTCTAGTTTATAATATGGACAACGTGGTAGATTGCGTTGAAAAAACAGCAAGTAGATTATTAATATACCAGATAAAAAATATTCCTCAAGCAGTGATTGATTTCACCGTTTACCTAAAACAAGCTGCTCAAGAGATTAAAACGGGCATAGATTGTTTGAGAAGCCTCTCAAAGAAGGGTGATATTTTAGCTAAATGCTGTGTTAAGATAAATTATTTAGAGAATGAAGCCGATAAAATTAATAGAAAATGGCTTCAGAAAATTATGACAACGCCCGTTCAAACGACAAACGAGATCCTTCAGGCCTTATCTCTTAAAGAAATCGTTGACCTCCTGGAAGATGCCATGGACCAATCGGAAGATGTGGCTAATATCTTGGAAACATTTCTTTTAAAGGGAGAGGTTTAATTTATTGATTTGGATAAAATAATGCCTACTTTATTTTTAATAACACTTATAGTAGTTTTGGCTTTAATCTTTGATTTTTTAAACGGGGCTAATGACCGAGCCAATTCTATTGCTACAGTAACCGCCACCAAGGCCCTTTCTCCGACAAAAGCCTTAATTTTGGCAAGCGTATTTAATATGGCAGGAGCATTTGTTTCTACCAAAGTAGCAAAAACTATTGGCAAAGGGATTATTTCCTCGGAAAATCTGACTCTTTCTATTCTTATCTTTGGAATACTTGGGGCTATTGTTTGGATATTTATTTGCACTAAATCAGGTATTCCCATCAGCGTAAGTCACTCTTTAGTGGGCGGAATTATGGGAGCTGGAATTATGGCTTTGGGAACTACCGGAATTAATTGGCAGATTGTAAATAACAAAGTATTTTTGGCAATAATATTAGGCCCCACGGCCGGCTTTATGGCAGGCTCTCTGCTTTTTGTTTTATTGTCTTGGACTCTGTTTTTATTTTTTAAAAAATCCCAGACCCAAAAGATAGAAAAAACATTTAAAAAACTTCAAATTATTTCGGCTTCTTTCGTATCTTTTACCCATGGAATGAACGATACCCAAAACGCTATGGGTATAATTACCGCTGCTCTGCTTTCCGGAGGGTTAATCAATAGCTTTGTTGTGCCCTTATGGGTAAAGATAGCCTGCGGATTAGCAATGGGAATAGGCACATTTTTAATGGGATGGAAAGTGATGAAAACTTTGGGATGGAAATTGGCTAAACTTGAGCCAAAGCATGGTTTTGTGGCAGAAACCGGAGCAGGTATTATAGTGGGGCTCCACAGCATAGTGGGAATGCCGGTAAGCACTACCCATGTGATTGGTTCCTCGGTACTGGGCGGAACTTTTCTCCAAAATCGCCGAAGAATAAAGTATCCGGTGGCGGGAAAGATGATTATCGCTTGGCTCATAACTATTCCTTGCGCCGGAGCAGTTTCAGCCTTAAGTTATCTATTACTCAATCCGTTTATTGTTTAGTTTATTACTTATCCTGGTTAAAAATAGTTTAATAAAAAAATCAAATATTAATTAAAAAACGATTACAAAGGAAGTAAAAATTTATTAAAAATAACCGTCTCTGAACAGAAAATCTCTCAAGGCGGATTTTTTATTTTTGTTTGCCGCAAAGAAGATAAAAAAGAGATAAAATTTAATGAAATGCTTTTCATAATCTACAAACAATTGACAGATTTATGAAAAACAATTAAAGTAGAAGCGGAGGGCGGTGAAGTTTGCCTCAAACGAGGCGGCGGAGTTCTTTAAAAAAGATTTAGGGAGGTGAGGAAATGAAAAAAATAATAGAAATGGTATCGATTGTGACAGAACTGGTTGAAAGAGTAAAAATCGAATGTCCTCATTCTGGTGATCCGGCTCAAGCAACGGGATTTAATTACGAACGATGTTTAAAGTGCCCCTTTTTCCTTCCAGGTCTTCCGGGAAAAGGTTCAAGAGGCGCGTGCGCTTGGATTAGATACGAAACCGAAGTATATGATTGGCCCCCTGATAAACATTATAAAGTAGTAAAGTGCGCTCATTGCGGAGAAAAGTTTAAAATATATTCGCATCTGATGAACGCCCTCATTAAAGGAGAATGCGAAAGATGCCCGAAATGTAATTTGCTTCATCAATTTCTGGAAAAGAAGGAAGGCAAGACTGTGTTCGCTATTCCGTTGAAAGAATGGGAAGAAAAACAATAAAATTTTTCCCTATAAAGAGATAAATCTCTGAATAGGGTTTTTTATTTCAAAAATATAAACTCACTGGCATTTTTGCGGCTTTCTGGCATTTTTTATTGTCCGCCCTTAAACACAAGCAACAGCACTCTTGATGTTTAAATTATGATGTTAAATAATAGAAGCAATTTCACAACTTTTTGTTTTATTATTTTAAATGCGCTGCTGATGCGTCTTATTTTTCTTCAAATTTTCGCAGGCGAAAAGTATAGCCGACTTTTTATTTTATTCAAATCTTGATAAAATAATTTTGGATCTAGAAAATTTCTGGATCCCGAAATTTAATTTTGTATTTTGATTTTTTAATTTTGATTTATGCTAATCGATACTCACGCTCATTTGAATTTTGCTGCTTTTAATATAGATAGAGATGATGTTATAAAAAAATGTCTTAAAAATGACATTTGGATGATTAATGTTGGAATAAATTATCAAACTTCAAAAAGAGCAGTTGAAATTGCAGAAAAATACGAAAAAGAAGTTTATGCGGCAATCGGATTGCATCCGATAAACTTAGATACGGGTTTGATAAAAATGAAAGCTGATGATTTAGAGAGCAAACAGCTTGAAAGAGAATTTGATTGTCAAAAATACAAAAAACTGACAGGCTCTGGAGAAGTAGTGGCAATTGGCGAAATTGGTCTTGATTATTACTGGCGGCCGAAAACAACTAAAAAGAAGAAGTTATTTAAGCAAAAACAAAAGGATTTACTTTTGGAACAATTGAAATTAGCCAAGGAGTTAAATCTGCCGATAATTTTCCATTGCCGAGTGGCGCACGACGATCTTATAGAAATCTTAAAATCCAAAATCCAGAATTTAAAATTAAAAGGGGTCGTACATGGCTTTGTGGGGACCTCAGAACAATTACAAAAATATTTAGATTTAGGACTTTATATTGGTTTTAATGGAATAATTTTTAAAAACATTAAAGGAATTAATTTTGAAGAAAACATTAGAAAAACTCCCTCAGATAAAATTTTGATTGAAACCGATTGTCCTTATTTAACTCCTCCTCAAAAAGAAAACCAAAGGAATGAACCTTTTTATGTGAAATATATAGCAGTAAAAATTGCCAAAATTAAAAATTTAAGTTTTAAGGAAATAGCAAAAATCACTACCGAGAATGCCAAAAAATTATTTAGAATTAAATAAAATTATTATTTTAGGATGAAACTTGAAGAAAATGAGTTTTTTAAAAAACGCTCCTTTGCGGAATTTACTGTACCGGAATCATCATCCATAATGATTTTGAGAGATCCCATCAATTTCTCGGTCTCTTAGCTCCCATTGAATTCCACCCAAAAACACCATGATGCCTCATCCTGAAGGATTTTTGTTTTCCCAAAATCATCCAAGATGGACTAAGGAAAAAATCCAAGGAGGTGAAGGATTAAAAGTTTTCAAAAACGCGGTCAGGTTCGCAAAAATAAACCGTAGTGCCTTTTTATAACTTTACGCTCTCCCCCGGTTTAATCACGCCTTCTTTAATTTTGTTTTTTCTGGCTTGAGTCTCTTGAGCCTGCGGTTCATCTTTCTCAAACGGTTCGTCTTTTTTAATTTGAATATCCTTTTCTCTTCTCTTAGTTAAACGATCAATCTCACGAAATGAGACTGGGCCTCGAACCACCGCTTCTTTTAAAGAAATTGGAGCAGGTGAATTTTTTTCCAGAATTTGAGAAAATTGTCGCTTTGGCTTCGACGTATCTTTATCTCCAGCTGTCAGAGAAGAAGTTTGAAAATTATTAAAAGAAGCAAGCCGCACTTTTCTTAAACATTCCCGACAATAAGTTTTACGAGACGGATCTGGTTCAAAAGGCACTTCAATTTTCTTTCCGCACTCGTCGCAGACAGCTTCCCATATTTTTTTCGCTGGTTTTCCAGAATTTTTTTCTTTCTTATCCTTGTCTTCCTTTAAAATTTCCTCCTCCTGATCTATTTTCATCCCAGTCCATCTGGCAATTTTGGCTTCCACCTCAACTCTGTTTTTGCTATAGCGTTCACGGGAAACATTTATGATTTTTTCTTTCAGACCCTTTTTTGGAACTGTTGAAAGCGGCGGTAAAGTTGTAGCGCTAAAAGCCGGACTGGCCACCCCGTCAATCATTAATTTCAAATAGATAGAATATTTATCTAAATTAACCAAATCATTCATCTCAAAAGCCGGAGCAAATTCTTTCTCTAAAAATTCCGCATCGGCCGCACCTACTCTGAAAGAAATAATTGTCCCCACATTACCAAAAACAGCATCCCGAACCGTCTCATCCATCTGAGTAATATATTGATGAGCAATAATTAGATCCAAATGATATTTGCGCGCTTCGGATAAAATATTAGCAAAGGATTCTGTGGCGAAATTTTGAAATTCATCCACATAAAGATAAAAATCTCTTCTTTTTTCTTCGGGAATGTCTACTCTTCCCATTGCTGCCAGTTGAATTTTGGTAATAATCATTGCCCCAAGAAGAGCGCTGGAATCCTCTCCGATCCTTCCTTTGGCAAGGTTAACAACAAAAATCTTTTCGTTATCCATAATATCCCTAAGATCAATAGTTGATTTTGTCTGCCCAACAATATTCCTAATTAAAGAAGTAGAAAGGAACTGACCAACTTTATTTTGAATCGGAGCAATAGCATCAACCAAAAACTGGTTATAATATTTAGGGTATTCATCAACCCAAAAAGACTTAACCACTGGATCGGTAACTCGGCCGATAACCTTTTTTCGGTAATCTTTATCAACCAATATCCGAGGAACTCCCAAAAGTGTACTGCCCGGATATTCAAGAAGAGCCAGAATCGCATGACGCAAAATATATTCAAGTCGAGGACCCCAGGTATCAGCCCATATTTTTTTGAAAACACCAACTAGCCCCGAAGCAACCAAGTGGCGATATCTGGGATTTACTTTTTCCATAACATTAAAGGCAATCGGAAAGTCAATGTCTGACGGATTAAAATAAACTACATCATTAATTCTGTTTGAAGGAATAAAATCCAGAATTTTCTCAGCAAAATCCCCATGCGGGTCAATAACGGCAACACCTCTTCCGGCCTGAATATCTGAAATAACCATGTTTTCAAGAAGGGTAGTTTTCCCCATTCCTGTTTTTCCAACAACATAAACATGACGCCTTCGATCGTCATTTTTAATTCCGAAACGTTTTTTCTGACCCCGAAAATTTGTCTGGGCAATTAGGGTTATTTTTTCCATGTCTTTTTTAAGTATTTTTGCTTTAGTCCTTTAGGAATTTGAAAGTGGAAAGAATTTGATTAGTAATCTTATCTCTTAAGGGATTATTTTCTGTCACCATATAAAAGCTTTGATTATTATTTGATTCAAAAATTATTTCACAACCACTTTCTTTATAGCAGGTAATAAATCCATTTATTTGACCAATTTTAAAATTTTCCCAGTCTCGAGTTCCTAAAACAAAATTTTCATTCACAATATTAATAGAAATAGAGGGAGACGTGTATTCACTTAATTCTTTTTTACTTAACTTAATTTCCAATAAATTAAAATATGGATTTAATATTTCGTCTCCTTTCTTTTCATCTATAAACCAATTTTGCGGATACCTCAATTCAAAACCATATTTTTTATTATTATAAGTCTCCCATTCAGAAATATCAATTTCAGATTCTTCTTCTGTCGGTTGCAAAACAACCGATTCACTTCTCGGCTTTGTCGCTAAATACTCAACCGCAACACCCAAAATAAAACAGATAAAAATAATCAGCACTATAATTATTTTTACAAGATTCAGTGATAATGGTTCTTGTTTCATAATTTTGTTTTCCTTTTTTAAAAATAATTTATAAAACAACTCTTTGTTGATTTCTTCTATTTTTTGTTAATTGTCTCATCTGCTTGCGTTAATTGCATTATCTTAAAACAAAAAACACAACAAAATTTACTCCACTGGTAAAGTTGCTGGCGGCTCGCCCTTTCTGGCTTCAACTCGGGAAACCATTGGGGCTTTTGTTGTAATAGTCGGAAAATGAAAAACCGTTGCCAATTCTTCCGTATTCAAAACAAATCCATTTTCCCAAAATGCCCTTTCCCTGTAATTTCTAAATATCTCTCTCTTACGCCAAGTTTTACGAAATTCTGTCAAAAAATAATAAGCACTGGTTTTAGTGCGGGAATCCGGGATAAAACTATTAAGATTAACCGTTTTAAATTGAGAAAAAATCCCCATTACGCCGGATACGCCTCTCGGCTTAAAAAATTTATCCCTTTTCGCTATATAAGTCCAGCGAATTTTCACTTCAAATCCAGGCTTAGCAATATTTTTTTCAACAGCCTCAACAACTTCCCTTTCACCAGGAGAAAGATACAACATTAAACTTTCTGGAGCTTCTGCCCCTTCCTCGGCTTTTAGGGATGAAGCTTCTGGAGGGCGAAAGGTAACAGCAGAGACTAAATATCGTCCAAAATCCCCAATTTCTTGACTTAACATTTGCAGAATATTACTGGGACTTTTCTTTACCTTTTTGCCAATAAGTTTTGCGACTAATTCTCTGCCTTCCTCTTTCCACTCGTCTCCAGTTGGACGAATAAGAATCTGAATCCAAGTTTGTTCGCCCTCCTGGAGCTTGCCCAATTCTTCAACAGCAACAGATACCGGATCAACTAAAGTTCCGGTGGGTTTGTCTTCAAACTGAGAATAAGTCATAATTGGATACGCATCTTCCTTGCTTAATAACATTTCTGTCCCCCATAAGTCATAATCTTTATTTGGAAGATTGCGAGGAACATTCTTGACATAATCTTCTACTTCAACAATTTCAGCCTCGGGATACTGAGCATAAATTTGAGCCTCGGTAAAATCCCTTAGAGTCTTTGGAGTACGAATGTAAAAATGGACATCGCCGGCAAAACTGGCAATTTCTAAACTAAAATAATAATCAACAACTCCTTCTAAATAAATATCATAAAGAGTGTCAATTGCGCTGTCATAAATACTCCACATACCGGCTAGCATCTGCTCGGCAGTTTTAGGGCCTTTTTCAATTTCCCGCGGCAGACGAACTTCAAGCAGAGACCACTCAAGTTCAGCTAAATATTTTCTCTGAATATAATTCATCCATAATGTTATAAATATCCAAAACAAAATAGGCGGGTTCACGAGCCACCACCAATCAAGATACAAAAACCAAGCAGTTTTTAAAATTTCTAAAATAATTTCAATCATTTGTTTAAAATTTAGAATCTTTCAGTTTATATTTTCCGTTATTTAATTTTATAAAATAATCAGTGTTCTGTAAGTTTAGCAAAACAGTGTTTCTTTTGACTAGACGCCTCTTTAAAACTTCCTTAACCAGATCTTCTTTTGAAAATGACAAGGAACCTTTCTTGCTTAACACCTGTTGAAGAACTTCAAGGACAGTTCCTTTGTGATATCCCCATTCTCCAAGAGCATAAATTCCTCTTCCAACTAAAACGCACCTCTCATCTTTAATCAGTTCATTATGGACGGTTTGAGAACGAGCTTTTCTGTCCTTTGACCAAGTTTGATTTATTAACTGAGTGATCTTTGTAAAATGGAGAGGTTTTTTCTCTTTTTGAAGTATTAAATAAGCTTTATCTTTTACTCCTCGAGGAGAAATCTGAAAATTACTCTTAAGACCCCATTTGCCTAAAGGACTTTTTATAATTTTCTGGCTGATGGAAATCCAATTTAATAAAACTTTGTCAGAAAGTTTATCTATATTTTTTTTAACAAAAGGACGCGTCTTTAAAACCCTTAAAATTGCTTTATCATCCATTACTTTTTGGTTCTTCTTTAAATATTCCTCCAGATCTTCAAGAATTGCCTTGCATAATTCTAATGAAGATTTATCTATTATCCATAAACATTTTAAAGTTTTAGTTTTTTTAACCTCAATAAATAAATCATTTAAAGAAAGAATCAAAAGAAGACTCTGCTTTTGAAGAAATCTTTTATTAGATACCTTTAAAATATTCTTGCTTCTAAGTAGATTTTTTAGAAGAGAATCTTCTGTCATTAAATTTCCGCCTTCAGCTAAAGTAGATTGGATAAACTCAAAAATTGGATTTAAACAGCCGTTTTTTGCCGCCTTAGATAATTTCTTCAGCGCCTCACTCTGAATTTGCCGAACTCTTTCCCGAGTAACCCCCAATTCTTTCCCTATTTCTTCAAGAGTTTTCTCACCTTTCCCATCAAGATTAAATCTTTTAATAATAACACTGCGAGGACGTTCTTTTAAATCTTTTAACATTTCAAAGACAAGTTTAACTGGATCAAGTTGTTGATTCTCATTTTTATTCTGCATAATTTACCTTATAATTTCTCAAAACAGGCTATATTTAATTTTTTAAGTATATTTAAGTATAGCATATTTTAAGAAAATTGTCAAGCTTATTAGAAATTCAATGGAACTTAATAAGAATAAATTACAAAATAATTTCAAAATAATTTAATATAACAACATAGCATAGATAGAACTAAATGTCAAGAGCGGCAACCCCTTTAACGCCTTCTTTATCGATCATTTCCAGTATATTTCTTAGGTTCCAGAAGTGTTACCTATGTATTTCATCACATACAAAATTAAAAGCCTTTCTTTAAGGCTTTTAATTTTTATTTTATTTCTTGCTTATAAGTTTTTCGCCGTTATCAAATTACTTTTACCAATATTTCTCGTTCCCGCGGCCGTTCATCAAAATCAATCAGAATAATCTGTTGCCAAGTTCCCAACTGCAATTCTCTATTTTTAATCGGCACCGCTAAATCCGTGCCGATCAGAGCTGACTTGATATGAGCTGCGCCGTTTCTGTCCCCCCACCTTTGGTGATGTTTGTAATCAGCATTCTCCGGCGCTATTTTTTCAAGAAATTCCCTCATATCTTCAATAAGACCCTTTTCATATTCCATTGTTGTCAAAGCCGCGGTTGAACCACAAATAAAAATAATCGCCGCTCCGTTTTTAATACCGGATTTTTCAACCGCTGAAATTACCTTATCGGTAATATTGATAAAATCACCCCGTCCTTTTGTTTTAACTATAAACCTCTCCATTTTTATTTCATTAATTTTTAAAAATATCAAACTTGCTTAAAACTATTTCCATAGATTCTTGCAAAATACCAAATTCTTTTGATAATGGATTAATAATATAAGATCTCAACAATATTTTATCAAAATTCCCCAAGTCAATTATTCTTTTCGTTTTCTTAATTACTCCGTTTATTTTTTCCTTAATAACTCCCTCGGAACTAATAAGTATCCGGCAAACTTGTCAGCGTCAGTATTACAAAATTTTCTAAACTTAAAAAAGGGGGAACCAAAAAATGCCGCAATTTTATCTGCGATATCTTTTTAATTTTTTGCCGACAAAAGAACAAATATCAGCGCTCTCAGCAGGAGTCGAACCTGCATCTCTTCCTCCGGAGGGAAACGTTCTATCCATTAAACTATGAGAGCATAATCTAAAATTAGTCGTCTATTTTTAGTATATCAGCTTACTTATTAAATGTTAAGCATAAATAAAAGAGCGGCCGTCTGAAATACGACCGCTCTTTTATTCTGGTATAGGAACGAATATACGCGCTCCCTGTTTTTATAGGTGAGGATAAATCACATCAGCGCCAGCGGTGTAGAAATTCAATTCATCAGCATTAACTGTATAAATCATTCCGGGAGTTCTCCCAGTGGCAAGAAATTGATCGGTTGTCATATTAAGCCAGTGTTTGGTTTTGTCGCCATTTACATCATAAACTTTAATCCCTCCATCCAGACGGATGAGAGCCGAATCTTGATAAGAATCTCTTTGTAAATCGCTTACTTCTTTAACGGCATCCCAATTTAGATGGCCATAGAAATCAAAGATTCTTCCGTCAAGAATGTGCCTCTTGTAAATTCCTTTGATAATATAGACTTTATAATCGCCAGCAGCCCGAATAAGGTCGCCGTCGTTAATAGTTACAGTAGATGGAACTTCTGCGCTTTCTCCTTCTCCCGGCTCGCCCATTATCGTAAAGTAAGTAAAGTGAGTTGTTGTTGCGGTAACAGTATTAAGAGAAGTATTGACAGAACTATCGGCAAGTTCAACCCATTGATTATTTGAACTATCCCAGTAATAAATCTTCAGAGTCTCTTCATTGAATCCTTCTATCTGTGCATTAGTATAAGTAAGGGTGATAGTGACTGCTTTGTTGAAACTGCTTACCGTGGTTGCTCCGGAGAAAGCAGTAAAGTTATAAACCATATCACCAATAATATTCTTATTGGCTGGAACTGGACGAGAAATAACTACTGTGGCTTTATTTACCGGAGTAATAGTAACTGTTGTACACTCGCTTAATGCATTAGCCGGTAAAGTTACTTTTGCCTGGGTTCCATCTGCGTTAGTCTTGCTGACTATTCCTCCTTGAGATGGAGTAGCTGCCACCTGTCCTATAGAAGAAGTTGGAACGGAAACACCTGTAAATCCTCCTCCTCCTTGAGCCACACAACTATTCCCGCTTAGTGTGTATCCGCTGTCGCAAGTAATCGTACAATCAGCGGCAACAGTTCCATTAGACACGCTCATTGTTGAACAAACCTGAATTTCAGCCGCCACCGTTGATTCGTTTCCACTGTCATCAACCGCTGTTACGGTATAGTAGTAAGAAGTCCAAGCGGTTGTGGTTGAATCGGTGAAATTAGAAACGGCAACTTGAGAAGTATTAACTTGATTCGCGTTTATCGCGGTAACCCCGGATGAAGTTGATCTATAAATCTCATACTCCATAAGATCAGCTTCGCTGTTATCGTTCCAGTCAAGAACAACTGAGGTTCCGTCTCCTGAAACTTGGGCAAGTCCGGTAGGGGCAGAAGGTGGGGTTGAATCAGAACCGACTTTGAGACCGAAGATAGTAAAGTGATCCGTCGCTGATTTTAAGGTTATCTGATAATCATTATAGGCGTCTTTATCAACGCTCACCGCGGCAATGAAGTCATCCCAGTCGGTCGGCATCCATTCGCTGTCAGCGGCCGCTTTTATTTCCACCGTTCTGGTGGTTGCCAAAGGAACATAGTTATTGGCGCTGTCATCCCAATAAACATTTCTCACTTGGTCCAAAAGAGCTAAATTATTATTTTCCGCGTTGGTCTCAGTCATCGCTTCAATTTTGTCCTTTTTATACACAAACTCCAGATCAATCATCTTGCCCGACTGAATACCTTCTGTGGCGGTAATATCTTTTCCAATCCCGCCTAACGGCTTAAAGTCAGCCGTTTCCGGAAGAGCGGCTGTTTCCCTGAGAGTAACATGCACTCCCCCGCCGGTAACAGAATCACCGAAAGCCTTTTCAGGAATGGTCAGTTTAGCCCCCACCGTGTCAATCTGATCAACCACTCCCCCGGAAGCCGGCGTAATTGATTCAGTTTTTGGGGTGGTTGACAGCTGATTTTTTGCGGCAACCGTATCAGTCAGAACAATTTCAATGCCGCTTGAACCGGAGGGAATATTCATTTTTTGCCCTTTGCCGCCGGTGGCGGACTTGGCGATTATATTCCATGTTTTACCAGAAGCGACTTCCAGCGCATTGCCGGATGCCTGGTTAAACTTTCCTTCGCTGTCAGTGACAATCTTTACAAAACCTTCTCCTCCAACTTCCTTTGCCATTACCGCGGCATTGACCGCCGGAATAGTTTTAGCGGCATTAGTGTAAACTGTACCGGTAATCACAGAATTGTTGGCTGTCATTTGAAAATCAACATTTGCTTCACTGGCGTCAATTCCTTCCTTGACGGCAGAAGAGCTGTATCCGTCTTTATCAACTCTTACTTTGTAAGTGGCAGAGGTGCCGTTAGGATTTTTGTCTGGAACTTTTAATTTATAATTTCCATCGGCATCGGTCTGGGTGCTTGCCACTTCAAAGGTATCTTCATTAATTACAGAAACATGAGCATTTGACACTCCCGCACCCGACGCCGTCACCTGACCTTCAATACTATACGGATTAATTACCGCTCCGCCTCTTCTCAAATCAAAGTGAATGGTCTTGTTGCCGCCGCTCACCGAAAACCCGGTACTGCCGTTTTCTGTTGCTTCAAACTCTCCGTAACCCGGGATATACAAACTCGCCCGATAGCCAGATCCTTCCGGCACACTCAAAGTTCCGTCCGTAGCATCGGATAAATCGGTGTCAATAATTTTCTTACTGTTTCCTTTTTTAGAGGTATCTGAATAGATATTAAGGAACGCTTTATCTATAAAGAAACTAGTTGTGTCATCAGGATCTAACAAACTATCACTGGGAGCATTCTGAATGTCAATAGTAATTGTTCTGGTTGTCGGCAAAGTAAGATTTAATCTGCTGTCATCGGCGCTGGAAACATTGGAAGAAGCGTCAATCCCGGTTATCGGCGTTAGATCTCCCGAATTTTCATCGGTCGCGCTGATGCGGTATCTGGTGTTGGCGGTTGAAGCCGGTACTGTCAAAGCATAAGCACCGTTAGCGTCAGTGCTGACAGAAAGCCCCCTACCGGTCATTGCTCCCTCGGCGCCATCAACCCAGGCAACCTCATCGGCGCGAACTTTAACGCCTTCAACCGCATTTCCGGAAGGATCTTTCACCGTTCCTGAAATAGTCACGATATTAGAATTGGAAGCGGTAAAGTTAATTCCGGTCACATCGGCAGAAGTGGTGTCTAAATTAGTAGTCGTTACTCCAGTGTCTGCTTCCAATTTTCCAAATCCGGGAGCGAAAACTTCCACGCTCCACGAAGTTGAAGGATCAACAAATAAGATGAATTCGCCTTCTGTGTCGGTCTCTCCGAAAACAAATCTTCCGTTGTTATCCCAAGCGTTTACTCCGGCATGAGGAATGGGGTTGGTGCCGTCGGTAACTTTACCGGAAATTGATCTGTTCGGCTTATGGACAATCAGCTCAATTCCTGAAACTGAAGCGTCTTTTACTTCCACACTTTGTTCCTGTATTGGCGGAAGCCCCGGTTTGAACGCTTCTATTTGATAAAATCCTGGAGCCACTTTCAATGTAAAACTTCCATCGCTTCTAGTTTCAGTATCTGAATGAAAGCCCGGACCGAAGTGAGTGAAAGCGCTGACATGGACATTGCTCAATCCTTTCTCAGTCGTCCCGTCTTTCACTATTCCGCTAATTTCATATTCAGCGACCGAAGAAACAAGCGAAAGAGAAACTTCCGCGTCTCCGCTCACAGTAATATGTTTTGGAGCCGGCGGCAGGAATGATGGTGGAGGCGGCGGTCCCATCACAAACATCGTCTCGGGGAAAAACGGATGAATTCCAACATCCCAATCGCCGTCAGCCACTTTAATAGTTAAATGATTTTGAATTCCATCAGTTCCCGCATCATCGTCCGTGGTAGAATCAAGCGTGAATTTCTTTTCATTATGCCCATTTGGTCCGCCTACCCAAACCATCACCTCTTCGCCGTTTAAAGCGGAACTAATGGTAGTTTTGACTGTCAAAGTATTCGCCGCGCTGGACAATCTAACATTTTTATTGCTGGCGGTCGGACTGTCTTGAGTCAGCTGCACATCAAAATCTGCTCCGCCGAAATAGTTATCATCATCTTTGGGAGATTCTATATGAATATGATACCAGCCATCATAAGTATTGCCGGCCGACACTGGCAAACCACTAACGCTGTAAGTTCCGTCGGCACCGGTCATCGTGTCAATCGGTCCGGTCATCGGACTGTCAATAAAGACCATCGCGTTTGCTATACCGGTAGTTCCGTCCTGAGCGGTAACTTTTCCGGAAATGCTTCCCGGACCAGCCGCTTTGATCGGAAACTTCATTGACTTAATCGGGCCTTCTAAAAGTTTATCGTTATTATCTTTAGTAGTGATGGCAATCTGATACCCACCTGTATCGGTTTTCCAGTCAATTTCTGAAGCTGATCCATTTTTAATTCCCGAAAGTTCAAAGTCAAAATAGTCAAACGGCATTGTGCTGTTTGTTCCCGCCTCGCTGGTATCGGTGCAAGCACTTTCAAAAGCTCCTGCGGCATCTAAAGTACATCCGGCGCTGTCTTGAACCGCTATTGTCAGCGTAATCGTCTTATCCATATTATTCACCGCCACATTGCTGATCTGAACTCTTCCGTCCGGATTAAACGTCCCGTTTTCATCCATTGTTCCGCCGGGACCATTAATGTCCTGATTAAAGAAAAATAACTGATTGTTTCCCATAAACTCGTCAACGGCCAAAGCGGCGTTCGTTAGATCAAATCCCACCGGAAATTGAAGAACAATTTTTCCTTCATGAGGAACGGCTTTGCTCGTCGGGAAACTGATATGGTAATTAGAAATTTGACCTTCAATCTGATTTATTGGCCAGGCGTCAATCGGCATAAATGTTTTGATGTCGTGATCCATATAGGCGTCATTCATCATCATCTTAGCCCCCATCATCGGGTCAAAAGCGCCTCCCGTTCCCATCATCTGATCATACTGTTTCATTGTGTCCTCATGGAACATTCCTCCTGTTCCAAATATCCCTCCCTCTTCATACATAGCATCATCAAACACTCCATCACTATAAACAACATCCCAAGACTCGGGAACAAAACTCAAAGAGCTGTTGGCCGTATCAACTGAAACATTGTTCATTCCTAAAACAGAAGAGTTTGGAGTTAAAGTGTATGTCTGGCCCGGAACGAGTTCAATCGGCCCAATGTGCAACTCCTTCATAAATGGATCATAGTCAAAATGAGACGCCTGCAGGCTGACAACCACTCCGCTTCCGTCAGTCAAAATCCAGTTAGTTTTATCAGTTACCGCGCTCTTCTTCATATCGGCGTTGAAACCAACATCAATATGGTGGCCGTCGCTGAAAATCCAATTGACGATCGGCGCTGTTGTGTTTAAATCCTCTGTTTTTGTCGTAAAGGTTAAAGTATAATTATCAGAGGTGGTTCCAGAAGCTGTTCCATCGCCGTCGCCGTCCAGAGTGTTGCCGGAAACATCTTTAATATAGACGCCCGACAAAGTTAAAGTGTAAGTTTGCCCGCTTTCCAAGGGACTGCCGAAAAAGTAGCCCATTCCCATCATCATTGGCTCGTAGTAGAATTCTGAACCGGGAACCGCCGGGGTCAAACTAACCGAGGTGGTGGAAAAAGAACTGTGATCCATATCCTTGTCAAAAGCGATTCCGACCATCGGCTCGGTTCTGGAAACAGAATTAAGATCTTTCCCTTCAAACATAAAGCTGTTTCCGATCACTTTCGGCGCTGTGGTGTCCGATCCTGAACTGGCTCGGAAATAAGCCGGCTTTCCCGCATAGGCAAGTCCGGACAAATCCTCCACTCCCGGCGAAGGAATGTCAAATCTGTATTTAGCGTTAGGAATCAGATCACTGGATAAACTAATCTCCGCTTTATTGTGATCCGCGTTATAGCTGACATAGACGCCGGAAACATCAGACCAATTATTTTCTAAGTGGCAGTCAGCGAGACAGACTTGCAACTTGATATTTCCGCTTGTTTCAATTGAATCCCGCTTCATCGGCTCGGAGAATTTAATTCCCATTTTGGCGGTGTTGGTTGGCACAATCGCTCCATCAAAAGGCATTGTTCCTTCCACCCAGGGCGCTTGGTCATCCATCTCTCCGCCATATTCCATTGTCAAACGAACGGCGCTGGAAGTTTTTTGAGGAAATGATCTTTCACCGCTCCCGTTTATGGCGACCACATAAGCGACATAACTTTCCAAATCGCTGATTGGAAAGAACGGCGCTCCGCTCTGCGGCGTCCCAACGGAAGTATCCACCGCTGTCCGACTATCGGTCATTAAGCCGGCTAAACCAATATAAGAGCAAGCCGTCTGGTTGCAAACATTAGAATGGCTAAGGTGAGCTATTGGAAATTGAGTGTTTTCTCCAGAAGTATAAGTTCCGTCGTTGTCCGGATCAAATGGCACAAAGTCAGGCAGAAGATAAATGTCATAAGTGTAATTTGCGTCAGCGCCGTCCGGAGCAGTCCATGTTACATCAATGTCCCGGCCGTCAATACCCGGATAAACTGCATCCGTATCGGACAAAATGACATTAGAAACGGGCTTAACATTTATTGACTGTAAGGTTGGAATTGTTGTTGTATTGTCGGCTAAACCGGCTAAATCCGTCACCGCGTCCGCGGGATCAAATGTGGCTCCGGCTGAAATTTCCGCTGCGTCCGAATCCAGTGTTACTTCGCAGACTCCCATAGACAAACAATTAACCGTGGGGTTCGCTCCAAAATCCCCGCTTGATATAGCAAAATTTGCTCCGGTAATTGTTGTTTGGTTCATTTCTTCGCTAAAGACTAAAATAATTTTATCGCCCGGATCAGCGTTTCCATCACCGTCGCTGTCTTCAATCAAAATAACCTGCTCCAAGACCGGCCTTGTCATATCAATAAATCCCGGTTTATTGACCCACGCTCCGTCCGCTGTCTGAACGCCGTAAGGCATTACCATATCAAAATCGGACAGTACCGGCTCTGTTCCGTCAGTAGCGTCGCAGGCACCATCACAAACTAAAGTAATAGTTAACTGTGTAAAATCAGTATTCCATTTTCCAGTTGAATTGTTTCCCCATGTTTTTATTATTCCGGGGTCGTAAGTTGAACCGTAACCGGCTTCCCAGTTAAATTCAACACCCAATCCCCAATCAATATTGGTCACTTCTGGCGTAGCCCCAGCAGTATAAGCGCCTAAAGTATTAGGGTCAATCGCACTTGAGAAATAAACTTCAAACTTATCGCCGTTAGTTAATGTTCCGCTCTTATCGGCATCACTATAAACAACCTTGTTAATTCTCGCATCGCGGGACTCTTTAATAACCGCCAGAACCTTGCCGGCTTCCAAGCTGTTGCCGGCAAAATCTTTAATATGAGAAGCGGCAGACGAAGAACAAATTATATCCCCGGCCCGAATGTCCGCTCTCGGACCTAAATTCAAATGGAGTTCGCCGGCATGCTCCTCCCACATATCAACCCAAAAATCAATCCACTCCCCGAAAGGATTGGCCACCGTAGTAACTCCAGCGCCGTCAGCAGGACATAATTCTCCTGCTACGGCAGTTGAACCTCTCTTGACTATAAAATCGGCTTTAAGATTATCAGAACTTACCGTGGAATAATCCACATCGGAAACAATGGTCGTCTGGTCGGCATCATTGTCAAATTTGAATATCATTTCATCGCCGCCGTTTAGAACCCCGTCGCTATTCCAATCGTTTGTAATTACTTGCGCCAGAACAGGGCCAACAGAATCTACGGCAAGTTCTATCTTGCCCGATGATAAATCTTCTTGAGCATCGGCTACTATTGTAATATCCGGCACGATATTGCCATTCTCGTCGCCAATTTCAGAACTGGAAAAAACAATAGAATCGCCGACTTCCACCGGACCGCTGAAAGTTAATTTTATTTTTTTGAACATATCCATCATCATCCCGCCCATATCGCCGGAGGTTGTATCAAAAACCGGAATTTTACCGGCTAAAGTTACGCCTTCCGTGTTAGCATCAGTAAAACCAATCGTATTCTCATGACCTCCCGCCGCGGTAAAATCAGGAATAGGAGGATCACCTGAAGCGTTGTAATCTCTTAACATTTTATTAAACTCCAAAGTTAACTCGGTAAAAGCGGAATTCCAAGTATAGTTGCTCACCGCCAGCGGAGTCGTATCAATCATTCCTCCCCAGCCAAGATACATCCCGTTACTATCTCTTAAACCGTTAGCCATAATCTCGTCTTTGTTAGCCACAGTAAGACCGTTTGCGGCAGTGCCCAAAGTAATTTTAAGGCAATCTTTTCCTGTATCATTTGCATCGTCATAAGCAACAGGTCCTCCTATTGTACAGGTAAAAGCAGTTCCATCATAATCTCCCCATGCAACTGTGGCATCCGTTCCCCAACTGTGTTCCTCCCAATAAGGCATATGTTGAACCGGGGTTAATTTTGAGGCTAAAGAGGCGGCATCGGTTATATCTCCTCTTGTCATATCGCTGCTGAAAAACATCGTTACTATACTACCATCAGTAACCCCGGTGGCCGTTACCGCTTCCACTTCCGCAAAATCCATCTTGAATTTATTGTCAGCCGGAGTATCACTTTGCTGGGCAGTTAGTCCATTCATCCCCACAATTCCAATCGGGTTAATCTCCATCCCCGGCTGGATATTAACATCCCAGCCCTGCAGATAAATAGTTAACTTGTTATTGGTCTTTCCTCCATCATCTTCCAAAACCGCAAAAGAGTCTCCCAAACTCCCCATCATTTTTTCCACACACGCGTCAGAGCCGTTCCAAATTTCCCACGACTGGCACTCGGACGAACTGGAAGCGGCTCGAGTATGTTTCTCGTAAATTTCCAGATATGATCCAATGTTATAGGCAATGTTGTCAGTTGAATTATAATTAATACTGTCTGGATTTATTGAGCCGTCAAAAACAATAGTTAAAGAATCTCGATTTGTCGCCACGTTCACATTACATCCATTTGCACCGTCTGTTCCGTTGTACCAATTTCCCGTCTCTCCATATTGATCCATACATCCATCCATCATCATACTATAACTGCCGCCCGCCGGGTTGCCGGAAACAGAAGCAATTTTTATCGGATTGTTAATTCCAGCCGCCACTGTGAAAACATTTTTAGGCGGCGTGCCAGAATCATCCATTTGATTGCCGGCTTTATCGGTAATATTAGGAGAAACGGTCACTGTATCGCCCTCTCCTAAGGTAAGCCCGCCGGCGCAATTAATAACCACTATATTAAAAGAAGGAGGTCCGTCAATATTTTGTTTAAAGTCGGATGAAGGCGCGTTACAACTTGCTGTCCCGCCCGCAAAAGTATAATTACTAGCAGTCCTGACCGGACTATCCGGCCCAGGCATTAATTCTTCGGAAAAATATAAGGTAACCGTCCCAGCGGCAGTATCAAACGTTCCGCCGGTTATATAAGGCTTTGTTCCATCAATTGGAAATTCTTTCTGCCAGCCGAAGGTCGGCATCAATTCACTGCCTTCAGTATCTTTGGGAACTACCGAAGGGTCATAATCCACTTCTATATAGTCAGCGCCGCCATTGGCAAGATCAGCAAAAGCATCGGTTTTGGTAATAGTCAAAACCTTGCTGTCTTCGTCGATATTTAAGCTAAGGTCCGTATCGGCAATCGTAACCGCCGCACCGTTCACAAAAACTCCGTAAGCGCTGGCATTCTCCGCGCTCACCTCTTCCATCGCTTTTGAAAAAATAACTTTAATGCTATCCTTATTCTCATATTTCACCCCCATTATTTCCGGCGGCATATAAAACTGAATTATTTGGGCGTCGGTGGAAGTATTGGCATCGTCGTCAGTGCTCTTAAGAATATTGCTTATGGCAACCGTATCGTTTCCAGTGCTTCCATCAATATTCGCCCCGCTGGCGTAAATTTCCAGCTCGTTATTATTTTTTAAAGTAACCGAAGTAATTGTCTCATCATCAGTGGTGTCAGCGGTGGAAAGCGTTACAAGGGTAGATAAATCAGCTGGTATTGTCGCGGAATCAATCGCCTTGTTAAACATCACGCTTACCGTCTGCGGTCCCATCGGCATTACATGCATAATGATAAAATTATTGGACTCGCTGGGGAAAGTAGACCTCTGGGGATCGTCCGCGCCATCTGAACGCAAAACAAAATCATCCGCATCGGTGGCGCCTGCGTCATAAGCGTTGCCTAAAAATTCATGAGCGCCTCCCCATTGCATTAAAGCGGAAGTTGAATCAGCTTGAGCTTTTCTTTCAATAGAAGCGGCGCCGGGCGCCAAAGCGCAGACTCCGCCCTTGCATAGATCAGGTTCCTCTACCGAGCCGTATCCGACATAGTCAATCACAGTTCCGTCACTTAAACGAAGAGCGACATAACCGCCGTTGATCCCGAGATTTAAATCACCGGCAATATCTTCGGTTACTCCATGGGGTTGATAACCCGAAGAAGCGAACAAAAAATAACCATAGCCGGGAATGGTGCGATGGTTATTAGCGTCAATTGAACTAGTTGGCGTCCAGTTAAGAGAACCGGTAGAATTTGCTGGAGCCGTAGCAATATGGCATCCGGCTAAATCAAATTCTGTTTCCGTAGTATTATACAGCTCAATAAATTGTTTAGTCGTATCAGAACCTTCCTGAACTTTTATTTCGCTGATTACCACTTGTCCGACTGCCGGCGGGTCCGCCGCCTCCACAACCGGTATAAGCGCCATCAGCGGCACGCCCAACGACCAAATAATCGTTGTCATCATTAAAAAGGACGCTAAAATTCCTCTAACGTTTTTTTTGATTTTTCTTTTTAAAGTTTTCATTTTTATTTCCTCCTTTTTTACTTCATGAAACATGAAACAATTAATTAAATTGATAAAATTTTAAAATAAAAAGCACACCAAAAAGATGCGCTTAATAGATAATTGTTTTCAGTGGTATTAATTTCTATTTTTATTTTACTCTTCTTCACTAAAAAATCCCTCCAATAGTGAAAATATAGCCAAAAAATAAAGGTGAATTCCGCCTTGCGAGGGAAAGATTCACCCTTAATTTCAACTATTTAAATTTTACTCTCTTATTATAACAGAACCACAGAATTTGTCAAGCCCCAAATATCCACAGATTATTCACCTCTTGGAAAATCCGTCCTACTTTGAAAATTACGATTTTAGTAGCCATAATTTTATCTTGGGATTTATAATTTTCAACAATTCTTAAATCATCTCTTTTGATTTGCTCAATGGTTTTATATTCCCCAAGGTTTTTAATTTTCGGTTTTATTTCAAAAATGTCATAAAAAGTTATCCACCTTGAATTACGAAATAACAGCTTGACCCTTGTTTTATTTTTAATCCAGTGTCTCCTGATTCATCAATAAAAACTAACATAAAAAATAAATAATAGATGTATTTTGAAAGTTTGGAAATGGATTATGAATTTGTTTCTGAACAAAAGATCTACACACCTAATACCTTCTGACTTAAGTTATCTTCTTCAACCTCACTTGGTTTCGCTTCTTTGTAATAATTTTTTTCCAAACCTTGAGGAAGATTAAGTCTTTTGCCCCGCAGTAACTCTTCGACAGTTAAAATTTGGATTTTCGGAAATTCTATTTCAGTATTTTTGGTTAAAGGAGTAATAAAAGTTCCGGCGTCAATCGCTTCGCTAATCATTGGTTTGGTTGGTTTTTCTAAAGTTATGAAAACGCCCGCGTCGGCTTTTTCCCGCTCTACATCGCTCTTTAAAGTTGCAATTTGGTTTCTTTGCACTTTCCCGCCTTTGACTTGGACGATTACTTTCCCATATTCCCATTTGCCGTTTATTGAATTCTTATGAAAAGTAATAACTCCGTCAATTCCTTTATCCGCGCCTCTCATTTTTTCTTTCGTTTTGCTTTGTGCCGGCATTGCATTAACTAAATCCAAAGCCCAGTATTCAAATTCAAACGGATCTTTTTTAAATAATTCTTTTACTCCGGCTAAATCTGTTGGCAGTCCGTCAACGAAAATTTGTTTATTTCCTAAACCGAATTGATTTTTAATTCTGTGTTTTATTAAATTGATTGCCAAAGAAGTAATGTCAATTCCTACCCAATTTCTTTTTAATTTTTCCGCAACCGCCACGGTTGTGCCGCATCCGCAAAATGGATCCAAAACCCAATCGCCTTGCTTTACTGCCTTACCTATTCAATCACCAACCCCAAAGGATACCTATCAATTTCCGCATCAGAAACTAAAATAACATTTTTCCATTTAAAACCGTATGCTGTGAAAACGTCTGGATTTTTAATCCAGCGTTTTAATCCGTTTTCAATAAAATAAACTTTATCACTTGTTCCCTTAATTAAACTACCATCAGGATGAATATTTGTATTAGAAATATCACAACCATTTGGAATAGAATTTAATTCTTCTTCTGAAACAGAAAGAATATTTTCCCATTTGTAGCCAAGCGCATTGAAAACTTCCAAATTTTTAATCCATCTTTTCTTTTCATTGGAAATCACATACACATAAGGTTTAGTTCCTTTAATTAAAGTTCCCTCTAAAAAAGTATCAACATCACTGCCTAAAGGCAAAGAATTTAACTCTTGCTTTTCTACTATCTTAACATCTTCCCAATTCCAGCGACTGAGAAATATGCCCTGACTCTTAATCCATCTTCTAAATCCTTTTTCAACAAGATAAACCTTAAAGTCATCTCTGCTTTTAAGCAAGGTTCCATCAGGCCACTTTGAAAAAATACTTGTCATTTCGGCAAAATAAGAAAAGGAATGCAAAGGCTCATTACCCTTATTAGTAAAACCGCTCCTCTTGGTTTGGCTTGAGGGTATGATTACCACTGAAGAAATTTTCCTGCCAAAATCAGAAATATAAACTGTTCCATTTTGTTCGGCATCAAGCGCGAAAAAATTCACCCTGCTTTTCCCGTCAAAAGTAGTTGTAATGTAAGGAACTCTAAAATTTCCGGAGTCCTCTCCCTGAAAATCTAATTTGAGAATATCTTTCCCGCTATCAAACAAAGGAACAAGCGAACCATCAAAAACATACCAATAAGAAGCCCAATCTTTTATAGAAGTTGTCACATTCAAATTCGCCCCGGGGAAAATCTGATGGACGTCTGTCGGCGAAATATGGAAAGTATTATAATTTAAATCAGGATTGGTATATCCATACTGTCCAGAAGAAATATCTATATCGTTTATATAATTTGCCACTGTCCAGTCAGTAAAAACATCGCTAAATGTTTTAGATGATCCAATCTCTTTTAAAGCGGCATCAATGCTGGCGATTCCCACTGCATCAGTCTTCATCATCAACTTTAAAATATTTTCTCCATAATGCTCGACTAAATACTGGATGAATAAATTTATTGGTGAATAATCATAAGTAGAATTTTGCCATTCGGTTAAGGAATTTGACGGCTCTAGGAGAAAATTATTTACCCGCGCCTCAAGATTGCTTCCCTTATAAATATCATCATAGCCACAAAGAGTAGGGGCATATTCTGACCGCGCCTCATTAAGCCAAACCTCATCGATCACTCCCCGCAGATTCTCTTTCTGATTCCAGCTAATCAAATGCTGGAATTCATGAGCCAAAAAGGCTTTTGCCCGAGAACTAGACAGATAGATTATATTCAAATAAATCATTTCCCGCTCGTTGCTTCTGCCGTCAGAAATTTGTTCCTTAGGGTATTCGTCGTTTGGATTAAAATATCCGCCCGGGCTTTCTGACATCTCTGTTAAAAGCACAGTAACTTTAGAATCATTATCAATTCCCGGAGAAAATTCTTCGCCAAAGACTTCTCTTTCTTTCGGATAAACAGTCTCATCAAATTCTTGAGATAAATTACTAATGTTATTCTCTAAAATATTTTGTTCAAACGAAGATAATTTATTCCAATAAGAATCTTCCGCGTAAAAATATGAATGCTTTCCGACTTTCCTTAATGTTGCGGTAATTTCCGAACGGCCCATATGATCGTATGAAGAATCAATATAAAAAGTATGGACTTCACCTAAAGAATCAGCGTAAACGACTTGCGGAATTAAAAAAACAGCCAAAGAGAAAATAAAACAAATGAATAAAGTTTGCTTCAATTTCAAAAAATTTTTACAGGAGAAATAATAATTCATTTATTTATATAAAAGCCGTTTTCTTTAATTATCTTTGCATATTCAAAAGCGCTTGTTCTCGCTTTTCTTTCTAAATTTTTATAATTTATCTCTATTAAACCAAATCTCGGCTTAAACCCTTTGTCCCATTCAAAATTATCCAAAAGCGACCAATAAAGATAACCTTTTACATCTACGCCCTCTTGAATCGCTCTGTGAATATTTCTTAAAATTTCCTTAATATACCAAGTTCGTTTTTCGTCTTTTGCGTCGGCTAATCCATTTTCAGTGATATAAATCGGCTTTCGGTATCTTTTGAGTTCTTTTAAAACATAATAAACTCCTTCGGGATATAATTCCCAACCCATATCAGAATTGATTTTATTTTCATTTCTGCCGAAACCGTAGTTAATTCGATTATGAAAATAATAATTCAAACCGATAAAATCCTGGCAATTTCTAATCTGGTTTAAAAAATAAAAATTCCAATGCCAATCAATAACTTTTTTAAGCAAATAATTGAATAACCTATTTTTATAGCTTTCAAAATAAACATTATTTTTAGCAATCCCAACTTGGGCATTGGGATTTATTTTTTTAATAATTTTAAAAGCTGACTTGTGGGCTTTAATTAAATTTTTAATTACTAAAAAATAAGAAACTAAATTTTTCTCCTTTGGCGGCCAAATACCTCTCAAGCAAGAATTAGATGCATAAACTAATGGTTCATTTAAAATAATCCAAAATTCAACATTGTCTTTCAATTCTGAACAAATTTTTTCTGTGTAGCGGTTAAAACAATCAATTGCTTTTTTATTGGACCAGCCGCCTATATCTGCCAGCCACAAAGGAATAGTCCAGTGCCAAAGAGTAACAAACGATTTAATATCTCTTCTTTTTAATGCCAAAAGAACTTTACGGTAATGTTCAATTTCTCTCTGATTAAATTTTCCTTGTTGCGGCTCAATCCTAGACCATTCAATAGAAAAGCGATGAACGTTTTGATTTAAACATTTTGCCAAATCAAAATCTTCTTGGCAACGATGGTAATGATCACAAGCTCTGCCTGCCGGATACACTTTTGACCAATCACAATTTTCAATTCCGCCCTCTACTTGATAAGCTGAAGTAGACGTGCCCCATAAAAAATCATCTGGGAATTTTAAGAATTGATCATTCATAAATTACTTGCTCTCATAAACTCCTTTATTCAAAGCAATTTGTTTTAAATTTATTTTTATTTCCAGTGATGAAAAAAAGTGTCATATCTTCTGTTAACTCAGCCGTCCACGATTAAACCTTAATGTTTTAACCGCGAGAAAACTAAATTTATGGTTCAATTGAGGACAATTGAACCAACGGATTGTCATAGTACTATTTAGAAATAACTAATAAACAATATAACTTAAAATTTAAATTGGCGCAATTTAGAAAACGACATTCAAAATGCCGCCTTCTTTATCTTAAAACTCTGAACGAGTAACGGGACTCAAACCCGTGCCCTTTCCTTGTCTGCCGGCCGTATGTGTGCGCTGAGCGGGTGAAGGGAGTCGAACCCTCGTACCTTGCTTGGAAGGCAAGCGCACTACCGTTGTGCTACACCCGCATAAGGCAACGACAGACAAGGAAGGAAAAATAATACCACTATACTATACACACTTGATTTATAAAACTCGTTTCACTTTATTAATAATCTCATAACTTATCTCCTGAATTGGCTTTTCGCCGTCAATAATATAAACATTCTTAAATTTTTTAGCCAGTTTTTTATAATTTTGCCATGTTTTTTTCAGTTTCTCTTTTTTTTCAAAAAGTTCAATAGAAAAACGATTTTGTCTAATTCTCTTTATAGCCACCTCCGGAGAGACTTCAAGAAGAAAAGTTAAATCCGGCAGTACGAAAGGTTTATTAAGCATAAGAAGCCAATCCTGATTTTTAATCTCCATCGCTCCAAAAGCCATTGTTGAAAAAAAATATCTATCCGAAACAACGGAAACACCTTTAATAAGCAAAGGAATAACTTCTTTTTCTAAATGATGGGCTCTGTCCGCAGCAAATAAAAGTTGAAGGCATTCTGGGCTGCTTTTCCAGTCGTTTGTTAATTGTCCCCGAATTAAACCACCGATTAAACTATTAGTCGGCTCTTTGGTTAAATGGAATTTTTTGCCTAATTCTCTAAAATAACCAACTACACTATCAGCTTGAGTGGAAGAACCTGCTCCATCAATCCCTTCAATAACAATAAATTTCCCCGGATAAGGATTTTTGTACATAATAGAAAATAACTTAAAGTTCAAAACTCAAAAGTCAAAACCACAACTCAAAGCTAAAAACCATTCTAAAATCCCAATGACCAAATCCCAAATCCCAATTATTTTTTATTTCTTATTTTTATGATTTATGATTTAGGATTTGATTGGTCATCGGTCATTGGGGTTTGGAGTTTGGAATTTTTACCAGTAGTTTTAAGTTTTGCGCTTTGGCTTTGCCTGCCCATAGCGAACTTGTTCTGCTTCGGAGAACTTTAACTTTTGACTTTTGAGTTTTTAAAACAATACTTTACTCCCTGAAACTTTTTCCTAAACCGAACTACTTCTTTCCTTACTTTTTCTACATTCCTTCTGTCCATTATAACCTCTTTCATAAATTTCGCAATTCTTTTCATTTCTTCTTCGCGCA
>CAYSEG010000014.1:0-26961 GCA_964430135.1 uncultured Candidatus Saccharibacteria bacterium
CCTCTTTTTTAGAGGTTTGATAAATAACTATTTCACCTTTGCTAAATTTTTTATTGATATTATTTTTCTTCATTTTTTTACAAATTTGATTTTTATTTTCTGTCTCCACAATAAATCTAAAATTTATCCAATTTCCTTTTTTTTGTTTACCCCGCAGTGAAGCGAAGCTTCTACTACTGGGGCCTGCCCCATACTGCGGTATCTGTCAAAATAATTCTTGATAACCAAATCCATTCCGCCCGGAAGCGAGGGGAAAATACCTCTTGGCCTATGGACATTTTTATTAAAATGAAGCCAAAAACAACGTGGGCATTCTTTGAATAAACTTAATCCGGTTGTTGGTGAAAGTCTAAACATATTTATTCTGAAAAAATTTCTATTTCAAAATTACCATCACATTCATCATCTAAATGTCTTGCGTTTATAAAGTCATAACAGACAGCTCCACATTTTTTACAATGTAATCTTTTTGGATATAGTTGAACCGGAATAATATTTCCGTCATCATTAATATGCTTTTTAAAACATACTCCAGATAAATCCCTAACAAATTCTCCGCATTCTTGACATATAAATATTGAAACAAGTTTGTTGGCATACTCTTGAAAAGCTTTTATTTCTTCATCTGAAAAGGATTCATCACCATGCACCTTATTTCTATCGAGACGTAATAATTCTTTATATTCTGGTTTTTTAATAATATTACTAAGGATTTTGTCTTGACAGTTCTCTTTTACGAATTTAATAAGTGCATCCATCAAAGGTGATAAGGTTAATTTGAGATCATTAAAAGGAACTTTAACGTAAACATTACACCCCGAACCATTTAATAATTTTAATATTCTTTTTAGTTTAAATTCTAACCATCTACCAATTATAGCACCTTTATCACTATTAATAGTGTAGCCGATTAGTCTATCTTCTAAAGAGAACAATGAAATTTCTGGGGAGTCTTTTTTGGGCACCAGACCGTGTGAATCTGATGGTGAAAATTGCTGATACAGTGTATTGTGGTTATGCCAAAAAGTTGCCGCTCTTTCATGAGTATTCTCATCGTGTGTAAAAAATATAATCTGTTTATCGTTAAATTCTTCTGATAATAATTTTAATAAATCTTCTCGACGATTTATATCTGAACTTTGGACTACGTCATCAAAAATTAAAAAGTTTATCTTTGTTTGTAATATTTTTGCAGATGCGAGAAAAATACATAATCCAAGTGAATAAAGTTGACCCTCGGATAAAACCTTTAAGGGGCTTATGTCTGTCTTGCCAGAATATTTACAGACAAGAGACGCCTTTCCTCCATCAGTAGAGAATTTTATATCAGATATTTTTTTATCATAAGGATGAATTGCATGAAAATAATCATCGATAAGGGTAGATATTTTATTAAAGGCAAGTTGTATATATTTGCTTCTAAGTTCAATAAACTTTGAAATTGCACCATCTAAAATGCCTAATCTTTGTTTTAATAAAGTTTTATTTTTTTTCTTTGATTCTATCTCTTGAATTTTTTTATTTTTTATTAAGTTATCTATATTGTTTTTTATGGATCTCAATTCAATGCATTGTTCATACCATTTAAAGAATTCATCTACTTTTTTATTCTTTTTTTCTTTTTCAATTTTTTTGAACCACGCACTTAAATTTTTATGAGACTTTGTAATGATTGGAGTAATTTTTTCTATAAAAGATGATACATTTTTCCAAAAATTAATAAAATTATCTATATTATCAGCTTTTGTAAGAAAAGACATTTCTGTAAAGCGAGTAATATTAATTGAGAACCATGGGTTATTAAGCAATTCAGCGAGCTTGTCTTGAAAACTTTTCTCAGAACTTGGGAAAGCGTTCTGTAAAATATCTTCCAATGATTCAGAATTATTATTTATAGTCTCTAAAAATAATTTCGCTTTTTGTATTTTTGGATTAATTTTTTCTATTAAAGAATTGAGATCATTTTTGAACTGCTTGTTTAAAGCTTCACTTTCTTTTTGTTTGATCTCCAAACGTTGCAGTAAAATATTCTTATTAATTGGTTGTTTATCCGGGAATATTTTGTTTCCGCAAACAGGGCACTCTTCAACGAGTGCTTCTGTAGAATTAAGGGCTTGATATAAATAGCGATACGTTTCATGCAGTAATAATTCCTTTATCTGTTCTTTGTTGTTTTGCCACTCAATAACTTTTGCCTTAAATTGTTTAATTTGAGAAATTGTCTCTTTAACTTTAGGAATTGTAATTTTATTTAATATTTCCAGGGTTTTTAATTTATTCTCATCAATTTTTGTTGCTTGGCTTTTTTCTTTCAAAATCTTTATTATTTGATTAAGCGTGATGTCTTCCTCTTTTAATTTTAGTTTTTTACCGATAATAGAAATTATGTCATTAATTCTCTTAATTATTTCTTTCTGCCCAATCCTCTCCTTAAGCGGTTCAAGAGATATTCCTAACTCGTTTTCTATATTTTCTAATTGTGTCCTCATAGAGGAGAATTGTGTATTTAAATTCTCCTCTGCGTATATCAGATCGTTAGATACCCCTCTTATTTTTTCATCTAATTTAGTTCTTATATCATTAAGTAGTTTGTAGATTCGATTTATTTTTTCAAATCCGAGTAGGCTAACTATTTCATCCCATTTATCTTTATCTCCTTTATTCATAAAATTTAACAACAGTCCGTGACGGATATAGATGCGACCTTGTTCTCTTTGGAGTTCTCTTACAAATTGATTATTTTTTAAATAAGAGGTTCGACTTAATTCAGTAAGAGTAATAGTATCACTAAAACAACCACCATCGGACATAAAATCAACCTCTACAGAGGCGTCTTTCTGGGGGTCAAGTTTAATGTGTCTAATGTCCTTTAAATAAAAATCACCAGTGCCGCCACCCTCTGCCCATGAGATATTACGGTTGAGGAAAAAATATAAAGCATCAGCAATAGTAGTCTTTCCAGAGGTATTCTCTCCACTAACAAAATAATTTTTACCGTCCAATGATATTTGGAAAGGCTCCAAACATCCTTTAAAGCCGCTAATACAAAATGATTTAATCCTTACATTATCTGGGATAGTAACATCTTTTACTTCAGATATAATATTATCAATTTTTTTTATTTGATCGTCGGGTTTTAATATTATTTCTTGAAACTTTTTATCGAAATCAGTAGGACTCCAAATATAATCATCACTATTGGCATCATTAAAAATAGCTCTAATAAACCTGAACTGTTCATCTTGTTTTAGTTCATTATTAAGAAATTCATCAATGATCTCTTCGCTGGTTTTGATTGTCACTTTTTCTTCATTCATACTAAGATGTGTTTTTTTTCTACAATTTTAATCTCGTCTTTGGTCAGCCCGTAAAGCTTATAAACCATCTGGTCAATTTGTTTTTCGTAGTCGCGGACTTTGGCTTGTTTTTCATTTTTTTTGCATTTTTTTCATTACCCTAAAATAATCCGCTCAACTTTGGTTTTAGCTTTTTGTAGGTTATTATTTGCTTCGTCTTTTAATTTTTGGGCTTGGGAATAATAAAATTTTATTTTTTCTACAATTTTGTTTTGGATTACTAAGGACGGTACTGGAATATCAAAATTCTCAATCGTGCCAATAGTAATATTGCCCTGTATAGCGCCGATTTTTTCTCGTTCAGTTAATAGCCTATTAAGTTTATTATTCAGCCAGATAGAAACAAACTCTTTGTTTATCTCATCACTCAAACAAAACCTAATCATAAACGAGCCAAAGGCAAAGCCGTCTGCCTCTTTTGGTACGACCGACACTATACCGACCGTGCCGCTTCGGGATATAAGTAGATCGCCGGCTTTAACAAAAGCGTTGCCTAATTCTTTCCGAAAATTTTCTGGCAAATAAACTACATCTGATACATCAATATAGTTTGGCTTTAAGTTTAAAATACGAAGTAAGGGAATTCCGCTATCTACATAAGCGTTTGAGGTGGAAGCGCCATAATGGATTTTAGTAATGAAGTTTTTTAACTTTTGAGTTTTGTATTTACTCCATCTTATAATCTGTTCAATCTTCCCTAAAAACGGTTGCCAATATTCAGCATCTATCCGATTACTTTTAACCTTATCACTCATTACTTCAAAAACCATTTCTCGTTTAATCTCCGGCATTTTAATTCCCAGCTCGCTTAAAACATAATCATCAATAGACTCAAGTAGTTTGTTCGCTTTTGTTTCTTTTTCTTTTTTCTCCTGATAGGCTTTCCGCATTATATCCACGATTTTGTTTTGGATTGAGAGAGGCGGGAGTGGGATTTTAATACTACCAACTTCTTCAAGATTTATGTTTGCCCTCGCAACAGGTCTTTTAATTTTGTTTAATTGATTTTGTCCGACTGTTGAAAGTAAGTATTCTTTAACATATTCGGGATTAATATCCTTATTTACTCTAACCATGGCAATAGCCTGATTTATATTTGCTTCTTTGTCATAATCATATAAAGAAACTTGGCCAATTGTAGCACCTACAATAGCAACCAACACATCTCCTTTTTTAAGCTGGGAGGATTTAAGTTTTTTCTGATGAATTTCCTTTTTAATATAAAGCAATTGATCAAAGTCAATACTTTTATCCTCCCTAATATCTCCGCTACGAATAAAAGAAATGCCTTCACTTTTATCCGTGTACGCATCCCCACCAGATAAAGGAGTTGCTCCGCTCGAAATTTTCTCGGCTATCTCGTTAAGAGTTTTTACCTCATATTTGCCTTTAATAATAACTTTTTCTAATTCTTTAAATTCGGGACGATAAAAAGAAGGATCAATTCTTCCCTCAATTTCGTTACTCCAAACAGTAAAAATCTGCGGCCTGTCCGCCGAAGTTTTAACGGAGGTAGAACTTAATTGTTGAGTTTTAGTTTGAGTCATAAGTATTTACCAATTAACAAAGATATTCCTTGGGCTATAATATTTCCAGTCGCTCCTTCTAAAATTCTTTTTATTGATCCCAATTTATCCCGAATAAATTTTTTTTTAGGATTATTATTATCTAATTCAGATTGCACAGCTTGTGTTTCTGCCTCTAATTGTTTTTGCTGTGATTCATCTAAATTAATAGTATTTAAATTATCTTTTATTTGTATCATGATATTTTTTAATTCTTTTATCTCGCTTTCAGAATAATTTTGTTCTATTTTAATGCTCGCTTTATCCTTCATTACACCCATATTCCCTGTAAAATTCTCTATCTTTTCAATGTTATAGACAATTTTCTCTTGTGCTCTTTCTCTTTCTGCCTTTGAGAAACTTATACCATCGCCTAAAATTCCTTCTTTTTCCAATCTTATACTCCAATCCAATATAATATTTCTTACTGTGTCTAAAATTGAAATAATTGATGAACTAGAAATCATTAAAGTAAATTTAGTAGTAAATCCGACAGCTTTTGATATTTGTTGATTTGCTTCAGGCGAAAATGGCATCTCTAGGCTACCTGATGAATCTTTATTCAAAATTAGCCCCTCAAGTGTTCCTACCGATTGTATTACCTTCCTTTTTGAAATTAAGTCTTGAGTTTTAGAGTCTTCTGCAAACAATAAAGGTATCCAGCCATGATAAGGATTCCAACCTCTTGGGTCACCATGAATTTCCCTATATTCTGGTATTGTGTCGGTTGTCTTGTAACCATTTAATTCTTTCTCAATCCAGTCTAAAAAATCACTGAGCTCCAATTTAGAAGCGGCTATTTTGGCTTTTCTTAATAATTCAACGACAGAGCTGTTTTTTTCTGCCGCCTCTATTTGTAATTGTTGAATAATAGAATTCATATTTTTTTTATCCATTTTCATACCCCTTTGCCTGTCCGCCTCTGGCGGGCAAATGGCAAATGGGAGTTTTTATGCGACACCTGTGTCGTGCCGAATATTTAGTGCGACACATTTTGTTATTTATGGGGCACTAAATATTTTGTATCTCATCCATGATATACTAATATTTTAGTGTATCATATTTATATATTTATGAGACACTAAATTAACCTACTATATTTAACAATTTTATAAAGATATAAGTCGTAGGTCTACTTCCGACACCTTTTTGAATTACTTTTATTACTCCACCAATTTCCAATGAATTTAAAATTCTAGAAGCACTTGCTTTAGGTATTTTTGAATCTTTAACAAACTGGGAGCTGGTAAATATTGAATTGCAGAAAAGAAAATCTAAAGTTTTAATCGCAAATTGCGAATGCGTGAGTTCTACAATTTTTTCCTTTTTAATATCATATAACTTATGAATTGCCTTAGCTTTGCTAATATTTTCTTTTGACTGGATAATTACTGCGTTTAAAAAATACTCAATCCAATTCTCCCAATCGCCATCCTTAGAAATTCCAAGTAATCTTTGATAATATTCATCACGATGCGACTCAAAATAAGCACTCAAGTAAAACATCGGACTTGAAAGCACTTTTTTGAAATACAAAAATATCGGCATGAGTATTCTGCCCACACGGCCATTACCGTCTTCAAAAGGATGGATGATTTCAAATTGAGCATGTACTATTGCTAGCTGAACTAAATAATCTTTGTCATCAAAATGAAAATATTTTTCCAAATTAGACATCAAATCTGGAACATCCTTGCAAAGAGGAGGTATATAGATTGCTTCCTCAATTTTATGAGATTTACCTATGTGAACCTGAATCCTTCTGAAATCGCCCCTATATTTATCTTTTCCCCTAACACTATCCAATAAAATATTATGAATGCCTTTTATGAGGCGCGTGGTTAACGATATCTTGTCTAATTCTTTAACCGCATAAGCCATTGCTTTTCTATAATTTAAAATTTCTTGAATGTCATGATATTTTTCAGTTTCCTTTTTAGGATCTGCTTCAAATTCTAAAACCTCTTGCAATGTTGCTTTTGTTCCTTCAATTTTCGAGGACAAAACAGCCTCTTGAGTAGTTAAAGGCGAAAGTAAAACAGCAGGGTTAGGCATACTTTGCAAAAGTCCGTCAAAACGGGCCACTTCGGCATTAGCCTTGCCAATTAAGTGGACAAATTTTTCCCAGTTTAATTTTTTTAATGGAAGTTTTTGTGGTGTATGTGGGTTCATATTTTTTAATTTAGTTTATTTTTACTTTTAAACTTCTTAAATTCTTCGCAAATTTTATTCAAATCATTCTTTGGGTCCTTGCGCCCAGTAGCGTCATAGCCAATATGCTCGGCAATTGCCATAAAAATTGGATATTTACCAAGTTTTTCGTTATCAGCTTTCTTGCGGACAAAAACCAAAGACGATTTAACCCCGGCGCCAAAATGAGTAAAAGCAAATTGTGGCAAACTGACCACTGCTAAAATTTGTGTTTTCTCCATTAAATAATCTCTCACTGGTTGTAAACTTGAATTTGTTAAAATTCCATCTGGTAACACGATCGCCATTCTTCCTACTCCCGGCTTTAAAAAATCTATACACCTTTCAATAAATAATATTTCTGTTTTTTGATTGCCTTTTGTTTTTTTACCGGTTTTATCCTTGCCTAAAAAATATTTTTCCAAATATGGATGCTCGCTGGCTTTAACATTGGCGCCAAAAGGAGGATTAGTGACAATAATATCAAAACGATTTTTAGCAAAACCAGGATTTTTGCGGTTCATCTTATCAATATCTTCCAGAGCGTCAAAACCAATAACATTAGTATGGCCGTCGTCATGAATAATCATATTCATCTTGGCTACCCGGGCGATTGAATCGTTGATTTCAATACCGAACAGATTGTTGGCCGCGAAGTTATGCCAATAACGGTATTTTTCGGCTTCGTCACTGCCAAAATATTCTTCAGCATCATTTCTGACTTTATCCAAAGCATGCAAAAGAAATCCGCCAGAGCCACAAGCCGGGTCCAAAACTAAATCATCATTTTTAATATCCATCATCTTAATAGCAAAATTAACAATTTCTCTGGGAGTAAAGTATTGACCGCTTTTACCTTTAAAGAAATCTTCCATAAACTGCTCAAACGCCACGCCCTTAGTGTCCAGATCGGTTTTATTTAATGAAAGCCCTTGTAAATGCTCAACTACGGTATAAAGTTCTTCCGGTTCCACTTTTAAATTTTCTTTAAAAATTTCGGGATCTTTTTCTCTCGCCTCTTCATAAATATTGTTAATTCGTTTATAAACACTCTCGGCTGATTCATGAGTTTTAATCTGAAAATCGTAATACTCGCCATTTTTGCGACCTTTCTTTTCATCGCGAATTTTTACGAAAATAATTTTGGATAGTTCATCGAAAGCAACTGTTGGATTTCTTTTGCCTCCTGCCCAAAGAGTATCGTGTGATTTTTTAAGCGCGCGAATTAATTCTTGTTTATCTAAAACCTTTAAATCCCAATTAGGATCGCCTTTTTTATATCTAAATTCTTCAATTTTTCCGTAGGAGATTGGAATGTCAGTGATAATAGCTTTTTCCGGCGTCTTGTCATTCCATTTTTCGGTTTCCATTGCTCGGCGAGTATTGCCGGCAACACAAATCGCAAAAGGAGCTTTTAATACCCGAGCATTAGCAATAGCTTGTTTTGTTGCTTGCTCAAATTCTGCATCAGTAATGCCGTCTCTTTTGCACTCAACCACAATATAGGGAATTTTTTGTTCGTCATCTTTGTAAATCACAATATCAGCGTATCTTTCCGGCGTTCGGTCGGGCATTTCCACTTCAAGCTCAATTCGCTTGGCTGGATAATTGTATTTCTCAATCAAATCAAAATAATACTCAGCCCGAACTTTTTCCTCTGGATCGGAAAAATTATACTTTTTGCCAGTGGCCAAATATTTAATCTTTTTACCGTCCAATGCAAAATATCCTCTGCTCTGACCAAGCTCTAAATATTCCTCTGGTTTTGAAATGACTTTTTCTTTTTGTGGTTTATAGGTAATGCTCATATTTTTTTAAATTAAGTTATTTTCCTTAAAACTAAAATAATTATTTTTAGTAACAATAATATGGTCTATAAGTTCTATGTCTAAAATTTTACCTGCCTCGGAAAGCCGTTTTGTTATTTCTAAATCATCTTCTGACGGTTCAGCATCCCCAGATGGATGATTGTGAGCTAAAATTATTTGAGCGGCTATATGTCTTATTGCCGGCTCAAAAACTTCTCGGGGATGGACTAAGTTGGCATTCAGAGAGCCAACTGAAATAATCTCTCTTTTAATTTCTTGATTGCGCGCGTCTAAAAAGAAAATAACGAAATGCTCTTTTTTATTGTCTCGGACATCCTTTAATTCATTCCAAACATCTTTTGGGGTAAGATAAATCCGGCTCTTTTTATTTTGTAAAAACCGACGACCTAATTCAAAACAAGCTATAATCTCACAGGCCTTAGCCGCGCCCAAGCCAAAAGTGTTTTTTAATTCTTTAAAGTTAGCCTTAGCCAAGCCGCTTCCGCTGAATTTGCCTAAAATCTTTCTGGACATTTCAATCACATTTAATCCTTTACCACCAGTTCTTAAAAGAATAGCCAAAAGTTCCGAGTTAGAAAGTTTCTCGGGTCCATATTTCTCTAATTTCTCTCGCGGCCTATCTACTTTTGGAAGATCTTTTATTTTTGCCATAATTATCTCATTAAATCATCAACACCAACACCTAATACTTTGGCAATTTTTTTTATTAGTAATAAATGTTAAATCTGAATCCATATTTTCATTTTTATTTTCATTATTCTAATTGATTATTTCTCACCCCGTAAGATAACTTTATATCTAACGGGATAAACTTTCCAGACGAGCTTTTAATAAAAAGATAGTCTCTGATTTTAATTTGGTGCGAGCCCAATCTTTTTGCGAGTCAGATAACGACTCTCCCAAGCCGACCAATAAGTTGCGGTCTTTTATCTTTTCCATTTCTTGGACGCACTTTTGCAACGCCTTCTTAAACGAAACGCCCGAACGCCTTTCCACGATTTCTTTATTAATCGGCCAGTTATTTTTTAAAAAATACCAAACATCATAAATATCCCGGCTGGTTTTGCCGACCCTCTCTAACATAGCCATCAATTTATGGGCGAACATATCTTCCTCAACCATAACCAACATAGAGATGCCTAATAAAGTTTTTACTTCATATCTTGATCCAAAATCTCGTCTGTTGACTTCAATTTTGATATTCTGCGATTTAGCGTCATAGGAAATAACATTCAACAAATTAAACTTCTTGATTCGGGAATCAATCACTTTGCCATAGCTTGCGGCTATTTTTTGGATTTTTTCAAACACTATCTGCTGTTTATTTTCGTCCAACAAGTCAAAATCCAAATCAAAAGAATCTCTATTCAAGCCATAGAATAAACTGGCCGCTGTTCCGCCCTTAAATCCTAAGTGAGGCGAGATAGAAGTGTCGGAATAGACATCTTTTAATATCTGCAACAAGATGTTTTTATGCTTGGCGTAATTAACTGTCATAAATTTGTTTTCTTATATACTCTTATACTCTTTAAAATAAACATTAACCTTTTTCTTCATTCGCTTATTATTGTAGATAGACAAAATCTCAAAAACCTTATCCCAGTTTAAGATTGATAAATTATCAAAGTGATAATCTTTGCTAATATAGATTCTATCCAAGAAAGCTCGCTCTTTGGTGGCTATGGCTACATTGCCGTTTTGCTCAACGCCAATTGTATTGCTTAAAACATAATCTTTCATACGAATGTAAGATATATTTTGTCCATCCACTTTAATCTCTCTGGTAACATAAGAGGCGACAAAGATAGAATCGTATTTTTGAAAATTTATACCTTCACGGGTTAAAACTGTTTCAAAACTTATGTAAGAAGGGGTATAGATTCTGGTAGCTAATTCAAAACGATTGTAGTTTTTATCTTTAGCGTAAAAGCCGCGGCGTAATCTGATTAACCTTCCTGTTTTTACATAATTATTTAATCTAACCCTAACGGCATTCTCGGCTTCTTCTCCCCACAACAAAGCCACATCTTTATTAGAAAAGATGGTTTTAGGAGATCTTAATAAAACATCTAAATATTCGCCTTTTGTTGGTTTTTTATTCATAATATTAACTGTTAGTTATGTTTAACCTAACATCCAGTTAAAATTATAACAAATACAATTTTAAATTGCAAGCAACTATTGGCAATATCTATTTATATAAAATTAAAAATTATCCCCATTGTTGCATTTCAAAAACTTTGCTATACTAAATATTTTTCTACCTCACGGGGCAGACCTGAATGGCATTCCGCCTGCCTGTCAGCAAACAGGGGTTCAAGGGCTCGTAATCGTTCATCGTTAAATAACGGTGGCCGGTTACGAGCCTTTTTTTATAGAAAACTGCCTCTTGCCCATGTAGAGAATCCACTCTGCGTTAGGCAACAAAAAAAAGCGAGTTTAAACCGCTTAAAAGTGCCGAAATTAAAAAAAAGAAAAAACACCGCTTTAGGCGGTGCTTGTCCTGATTGGCTCCGGGGTTTGGATTCGAACCAAAATTAGAAGATCCAGAGTCTTCTGTCCTACCATTAGACGACCCCGGAATATTTCATACTTTAAGATATTTTCTTATAGCAATTAAACTGCTTATTATTCCTAAAGCCATTCCCACGCACAATTGAATACCAAAAATCACCAGAAAGTGAGCTTGGAAAAAGTCAAGCAGATTAAATCCCGGCAAAAATTCAACCACCTTCGGCGAGATAACCAAGATAACGCCGTAAAGAACAGCCATTGTTATTAAACATCCAAAGATTCCAAAAAGTATTCCCTCAATTACAAAAGGAAGCCTGATAAACCAGCTTGTCGCCCCAACTAATCTCATTATTTCTACTTCTCGATTATGGGCATACATTGCCAATCTGATAGTATTGAAAGTTACAAGTATAACAAGGGTGACAAAAATTAAACTTATAACAAAACCGCTCCTTTGAATAGATTTACTAATGGCTGAAAGTTTAGAAATTTGTTTTTCGCTTTCTCTATAATTTATTTTATCAATAAATTGGCTATACCTTTCATTTTCAAGAAAATTAACAATAATCGGATACCCATCAAGACTTTTGGCTTTTATGTTAAATGTCGCAAAAAGAGGATTTTTTTCAATCTCTTCAGCGGATTGAATAATAGTCGAATTTCCTTCATACTTTTTTTTAAATTGCATCCAGGCTTCTTCTTTAGATACATATTCAATAGTTTTCACTGCGGATAATTTCTCCAGATCAGTTTTTATTTCTAAAATATCAGCTTCCTGCACATCAGGGTTAAAATACACACTGATATCTATTTTCTTCTGAAGTTCATCAATAGTTGAGGCAATAAGCATATTTAAAATTACCAAACTACTAATCGAAAAAAGGGTAATAACCATAATACCAACAGTCGCCAAGCTTAAAAAACCGCTTCGCCAAAAGCTCTTAAATCCAGATTTTAAAATCCTTTTTAGGGTAATAAACATATCAATTTAAAATTTTAAATTTAAATCATATATCTTCCTTTTGGCTGATCAAGGATAATTCGACCGCTGTCTAAAGTAACCACTCTTTTATTCAAAACGTTGACAATATCCTTGTTATGAGTGGCTAAAATTACCGTTGTTCCAAGAGCATTAATTTTTAGAAGCAATTTAAGAATATCTTTTGTATTTAGCAAATCTAAATTACCAGTTGGCTCGTCAGCCATTAGAATTTCCGGGCCGTTGACTAAAGCTCGAGCAAGAGAAACCCTTTGTTTCTCTCCGCCGGACAACTCACTTGAAAAATTTTTTTCTTTATCGCGAAGACCAACCATTTCTAAAATCTGCGGCACGTCTTTTTTGATTTCATCCGGCGTAAAACCGGCAACTTCCATAGCAAAAGCGATATTTTCAAAAACCGTTTTTTTTTCCAAAAGTTTAAAATCCTGGAAGACCACACCAATACGGCGGCGAAGAAAAGGAAATTGGCTATTTTTTAATAAAGTAATGTCTTGTCCGTCTAAAAAAATTTTACCTCTGGTCGGTCTTTCTTCAAGAGTCAAAAGTTTAAGCAGGGTGGTCTTCCCGGCCCCACTTTGTCCAACAATAGAAATAAATTCACCCCGGTCAATCTTTAAATTAATATTTTCAAGAGCTACAACGTTCCTCGGATAAATTTTAGTTGTATCTTTAAATAATATCATAAGGAATGATTTATGAAGTATGATTTACAATTTACGAATAAATTCTTAAAATTAAGCTTTCTTGAATTACAAATCTTAAATCATAAATCATTAAATCTTATGTCTTAAATAACTTTCAATAAACTCGTCTATTTCTCCGTCTAAAATTTTTTCCACTTCAACTGTCTCTTTTTTTGTCCGATGATCTTTAACTAACTTATAGGGATGTAAAATATAAGAACGGATTTGTCTCGCCCATTCAGCGGAAATATACTCGCCGCGAATTTTTTCTCTTTCTCTTTTTTCCTTTTTTTCCATTAACTGGCAAAGTTTCGCTCGCAAAAGTTTCATTGCGTTTTCTTTGTTTTGAGTTTGGCTTCTCTCGGTCTGACAAGCGGCAACGATCCCGGTCGGCAAATGAGTAATTCTAACCGCTGAATCGGTTGTATTGACGCTTTGCCCGCCGGGCCCGGATGACCTAAAAGTATCAATTTTTAAATCTTCTGGGTTAATCTTAATTTCTTCAGTATCCCCTACTTCTGGCAAAACCTCAACTAAGGCAAATGAAGTATGGCGGAGATGATCGGCATCAAAGGGAGAAAGCCTAACCAGACGATGGACTCCGGCTTCTGCTTTTAAATAACCGTAAGCATAAAGTCCATTAATACTCAGGACAACACTTTTAATCCCTGCCTCGGAACCAAATGATTGATCAAGGATTCTTGTTTTATACTTTTTGGCTTCTGCCCAGCGGAGATACATTCTCAGAAGCATCTCAGCCCAATCCTGGGCTTCAGTGCCGCCGCTACCGGCATGAATAGCCAAAATTGCACCCTTCCTGTCGTATTTGCCGGAAAGTAAAGCCTGAAATTCGTATTTCTTAAATTTCTTTTTAAAACTTTTCAGATTTTTTTCTATTTCGCCTTCTATTTCTTTATCATTCTTGGCTAATTCGGCCATTTCTATTAAATCCTGTATCTCCCTCTCTATCTTTTTCCACGGTTCAATTATACTCTGAAGCTCATCTATTTCCTTCATAATACGGCTGGCTCTTGCTGAATCGGCCCAAAAATTAGGCTCTTTTGCTTCGGCTTTCAATCCAACGATTTCAGCCTTAATTTTGGCAAAGTCAAAGATGGTCTTTTATCTGAGAAAGTTTTTTTTGTAATTCTTTTAATTGTTCTAGTGTTTTTTTCATAGTGATATTATAACATAAAAAATAAGCTTGTAAAATAAAAAACAACGATGTATAATTGAAATGAATTTATTTAAGCGGGATTAGTTGAGCGGCTCAACGTTACCTTCCCAAGGTAGAAAGACGGGTTCGACTCCCGTATCCCGCTCAAAAAAGCCGTCTTAGCTCAACCGGTAGAGCAATCGCTTCGTAAGCGATAGGTTATCGGTTCAATTCCGATAGACGGCTCAAATTTTCTAAAATAAAAAACCGGGCAGAAATTTTCTGTCCAGTTTTTTTATTTTTAAAATTTTAGTCAATAGCAAACAGATAATTCCACCACTTGCGCGGATTGGAAATTTCTTCTGATTTTTTTTCTTCCTCAGCTTTCTCCGCTCCATCGCTGTATTTTTCCTCAGAAATTCCTTGGGGGTTCTGAGAAACGATAACTACTTTTTCTCCGGGCTTCTGTAGATACAGTCTAAGGCGAGCCCCTTTCTCCAAATAAGATTCTGTCTTAAGATATTCTATCAAATCAGAAAATTCTCTATTGCTTTTCTCAACTTTTTCTATTTCTTCTTTTAGCGCTGAAATCTCTTCTTGAATTTGATATTTGCGATAAAGTTCTTTTGCCACCCCCGTTATTGCAAAAACAAGAATAATAAAAGCACAAACTATAAATATTTTTGAAGAAAAAAGCCTTGTTTTGAAATCATCCTTAGAGTATTTCATCATTTTCATATTTATGTTATACTGGATATAGAAATTTGGATATTGAAAAATTAATCTCCAGATTTCTTAATTTCCTGATTCATTACTTCTGTTTCTCGAAGCTCTACAATTAATTCCCGCACTTTCTGGGGGGCTTTTATTTGTTCCATTACAATAACGCCTGAATTACCCGAAAGCTGAATTCTGACTTCCCCAAAATTTAGAAATGTCGCTATTATTCCTTGAATTTGATAAATAACATCCTGAATATTGTTAAGATTTGCTTCAGCAACTACTCTGTTAAAAAGACCTTTCTGATGGATATCAATAATTCTTTGATTGGTTACAATAAAACAATCTAAATACCAGACCAGCCATTTGTAAAACCAATAAACAAGTCCTATCAAAAGCCAAACAAAAAAAATAACTACCCCCCATTCGTAAAATAAAAGCCAGTGACTTAAAAGAAAAGCTGTTACTATAATTAAAAGAGCTTTTAGGAAAGGTAAAGCTAATATTATCCAGTGCTTGCGGATAATTTCTACTAATTCTTCGTCCTCATTAAGTTCTTGGACGAAATATGAAATCATATGAAGAAAAAAAATATTATAAAACTCATCTGGAAAATTTTGATTATTTTTGTCGTTTTTGGAATGATCGCTTTTTTGTTTGTGCCGTTTATGCTTTAGGGTTCGCAAATAATAACTAGCTTTCTCCAGATACAAACTTTCTCCAGATACAAAACATTTGTTTCTCGCCGTTCAAAGCCCCGAGATTCATCAAGGCAGGCTACACTGAGAAATCCCTCCAATACTACTATTACAACTTACGCTGTTTAAGGAACTTCGGTCAAATATTATCATAGTTTTCTTAAATGTTCATAAACGCTCGCCGCGGCAATTGCGCCTTCTGATGCGGCAGTAATGATTTGCCTAAATTTTGCAGAACCGGCGGTAACATCCCCGGCGGCGAAAACCCCGTCAACGTTCGTTCTAAAATTTTCGTCCACTTGAATATAATTTTCTTCATCTAAATTTACTCCAATACCTTGAGCTAAATTAACCAACGGCATAGAGCCAATCTCAATAAATAACCCGTCTAACTTTAACTCATTTTTATTTTCATAAGGCGTATCAATTTCTATTGTTTCAACTTTATTTTTCCCTTTAATTTTGATAATATTTGTTTTAAAAATCATCTTAATTTTTGGATTTTTTTCTAATTCATCAATCAGTACCGGCTGGCAACGGAGGTTTATTTTCTCCTTTCTGTAAATTAAAAAAACTTTTTGAGCATATTCAGCAAGAAGCAAAGCCGCAGTGGCCGCGGAATCGCTTCCGCCGACAACCCCAACAATTTTATCCTTAAAGAAAGGAGCATCGCAAACAGCGCAATAGCTTATTCCCCTGCCAATAAATTTATCCTCGCCTTCAATATTAAGCTTTCGCTGTTTTGTTCCCAATGCCAAAATAAGAGCCTTAGCTCTGTATTTACGGTTTGTTGAGGTTGTAATTTCAAAAAAATACTTTCCCGCAGAAATCAGTTCTTTTTTTATTTCAACTACCTTTTCATTTCTAATTTCTGCCCCGAGATTTTGCACATGACTACCGAATGCTTCCATTAGTTTTTTTCCTGAAATTGATTTAAATCCCGGATAATTTCTGATTTCATGCGCGTCAACTGCCATGCCGCCAATTTGGTTGGCAATAACTAAATGATTTAATTTGTAGCGGGAAGCATAAATAGAAGCAGCCATTCCTGCCGGACCTGCTCCGATAATAATTAAATCGTACATAATCTAAAATGCCATTGCGAGAAATAAAACTATCCTTTACTTTGTTCAGGACAAACTTCACAATCCCGTAGATGTAAAATAAACTTCTACTGAAGATCTTATTGTCATTCTACAGCATTGCTTCATTTCTTTTAGTCGCTCGCAATAACACTGCATTCTACTCCAAACTTATTGCCTCAACCGGACAGTTCTCTCTTGCCATTTCACAATCACACTTTTCGCATCCTTTTGGATTAACAATTTCAGCTTTGCCGTCTTTTGCCATTTTAAAAACTTCCGGACATAAGTTGGCACAGGAACCGCAACCTATACAAAGTTCCTGATTGATTTTTGGTAGCTTTGACATATTTTAAATTATAGAATTAAGTTTCTCAATAATTACCTCTTTTGGCACTAGCCCGACAATTTCGTCAACAATTTGGCCGTCTTTGAAAATCTTTAAATTAGGAATAGCCATAATGCCGTATTGAACAGGCACTTGCTGATTTTCTTGGACATTAAATTTTCCCACCTTTACCTTGCCATTAAATTCTTCTGCTATCTCTTCAATTACTGGTCCGATCATTTTACAAGGCGGACACCAAGGAGCCCAAAAATCCACCAAAACAGGCAGATTGGATTCCAAAACTTCCTCCTTAAAATTTTGGTCGGTAAAAATTAGTTCACTCATATTTTTTATCAACTTCTTTTAATTTTAATCTTAATTTCTCTAATAATTCTATCACCCATCTATATTTATCATTGGGAACTGACTTGTTTTTTTCTTTAAATAGTTTAATCATTTCCTCATACTGTTTAGTATCCAAAGACGCCCAGAAATTTTTTGCTTTTTCAGTACTGCTTAATATCTTTTTAATAAAATCCCTTAATTGTTTTTCTTGGATCTGATTCATCTTTTAGATTTATCTTTTCTAAATCCTTCAAACATCTTATAGGTTCCATAAGAAACAATAAGTAATACTGCCGCTGGAACAGCTGTATCTCCTGCAAACTCTAAAATATTCTCACCTACCTCGTTAAGTTCTGTCGGCACTTCTTCTGGCGCTGGCGGCGTTTGAAACTCACTAAAAGTTTCTTCTACAGCTTCAGCTCTTTCACTAAAATGTTCCGGTGAAAAATTTGTTTCAAGGGGAATTATTTCTTTAATCTCTCCGCCCATCTCAATATTTAATTCTTCTGGTGATGGGCCAAAACCCTCTGGATTTGTCATAATATTTTGTTATCTGTATTAGTATAAACAAAAAACCAAAATCCGTCAAATAATTTTCTTTAAAAGGTTATCTGCCGGGCCTGATCTTAAAATTTTTGAGCGACGGCTTGTTAGATCAACGACGGTTGACGGTTCGCTCTCTGGCAAATCTCCGGCGTCTAAAATTAAATCCGGCTGATTTTTTTTATTCTGAAATTGCCTAACAACCTCTTTAATCCTTCCAGAAGCGGATCTGCCGGAAATATTAGCACTGGTTGCAGTAAAAGGGATATTTAACGCTGCAGACAAAAGCCGTGTGATTTTATAATCCGGAACTCTGATTCCGATTAAACCCGTGCCTGAGGTTAAAATATCAGGCAAACCCCGCATTAAAAAATTTTGGGCGCGGGATAAAATTTCTTTTTTAAACAAAATCACTGTTATCGGCCCTGGTAAAAGTTTGGCTAATTTTTTTTCAATTCGGAAATCAACACAAGCAAATTTCTTAACCATTTTAACATCTTTAACAATTATTGAAAAAGGTTTGTTCTTTGGTCTTTCTTTAACAACAAAAAGTTTTTTAATCGCTTTTTCATTTAAGGCGTTCACACCCATTCCATAAACTGTATCTGTCGGATAAACAACCACTCCATTTTTTTTAATTATTTCAGCCGCCTGCTTAATCAGCTTTCTCTCCGGCCGCTCAGGATTGATTTTAAAAATTTGCATCGTATTAACCTATTACAGTTACAACACATATATCACGATCACAACGTATGTGTTAAGATTTAATTATTTAATCAACTGATTCAGTATCTTTTCTTACAACCTCCCCCGGTAAGGTCCGAGTAAAAGGAACCATCTTTATTCCCGGATAAAAAAAAGTATTAACTCCAATCTTGCAATTATCACCTATGATAACCCCCAATTTTTTAAGACCTGAGTCTATAAGTTTTCCCTTAACTATACTTTTTATATTTTTGTCGTCCTGCCTTAAATTTGCTGTAGTTGCTCCTGCTCCAAAATTAACTCCTTCACCTAAAATTGAATCTCCTATATAAGAAAATTGAGCTATATTAACAGCTTTTCCGATAATAGAATTTTTTATCTCCGCTGCCTGGCCAATATGACAATTATCATCGATAGCCGTTGCCCCTCTTAAAAAACAATTAGGTCCAATAATACAGTTTTTCCCAATAATGACCGGTCCTTCAATATAAGTGCCGCTTTTTATAATCGTTCCTCTATCAATTATTACCTTACCTTTAATTATTGCTCCTTGCTCTACTTTTCCTTTGATAGTTTTCTTTTTTAACTGATTCAGTAAAAAGGCATTTGCCTCAAGTAAATTCCACGGATAAGAAATCGGATGCCAATAATTTGCTTTTTCATAATAAATCTTAGTTTGGCCGGCTAAGATATTCACTCCATCGGTCAGTTCATACTCTCCTCTTTGGGATTTTCCCAAATTTTTAAGGACTTTGAAAATTTTATCGTCAAAAACATACACACCGACATTGACCAAATCAGAGATAAATTTTTTCGGTTTTTCAACAATTTCTTTTATTACTTTTCCCTCTATTTTTACCACACCAAACTGCGACGGATCTTGAATCCTCTGAACTAAAAAAGAACATCTGTGTTTTAGGCACTTTTTTATATCCTTTTGATTATATAAATCATCGCCATAGAGAACTAAAAATTTTCCTTTTATTCTATTTTTTGCTTCCAATAAAGCATGGGCTGTGCCTAAGCGATGTTTTTGTTCAATATAGCTAAGTTTTACTCCTTTAAAATCTCTGCCCAGATACTGACGGATCATTTTTTCCTTATAGCCAATCACAATAATAACCTCCCGCGCCAAACCTCTTAATTGTTCAAGATTATGTTCAATGGTAGTCTTATTAGCTACTTTTAAAAGAGGTTTGGGCCGTGTTGCGCTTAAAGGATAAACTCTAGAAGAATTTCCAGCGGCTAAAATTACTGCCTGCATATTCCCTTTGGTCAAATGCAAAATTTTCACCCCGCATTTTTTGTTCATTATTTAACATCAATTGTTAATTTTGACTGATAATATTTCTGATAATCGTCAAAAAGGGCGGGGTAAGAAATAAAAAATGCAAAATGACAAAATTAAAAATTTAAAAAATAAACCTGTTTCACGTTGCATCATAGTTTCCCACACAAGCGGGAACTGCAACGGAACGAAATAATCTTGTAAAAAATCTAAAATTACTTTCTTGTTTTTTCCGTCACCCAAAACTCCATATATTTTCCTAAAGCAAGTCTCATTTGGGCGTCAATCATTGGAAGAGCGCCTAAAGGAATAGCGATAATAGGAGCAAGCAGACTGCTGATAACCACAAAGAACCGTTTTAATTTTCTATGCTTATATCTCTTCGGCACCGGAGGAAGCAGAAAAAAAGACAAAAACATAGAAACAATAAGCCCTAACATAGCGATAGTCATTAAAGTGCCTACCATCCGCGGAAGATTAAAGGCAATAACAGTTCGGCGAAACTCCTCGCTTCCCAAAATTAAAGGAAGCCATCCTAAACCGGCAATAATGATTGGAGCTGTCGCCCACATTAGACGTCCTCCTATTTCCTTATGAATATGTGCAATTTTTTTACTGAGAGGAATTTCTTTATTAGCCAAGAAACTTCTTAAAATGAGCGGAACATTTTCTACTCCATATGCCCAGCGGCGCAGTTGTTTGTATTGGTTGAAAAAAGTCTTAAACCAAGTGTCGGCGATAACAGCATCCATAAAAACCGGCAAATAAATAGGTTGAACTCGATAATTCCCATTATAATGCGAAAAACATTTAAAAAAAATGATTGAATCGTCAGAAATCGTATTCACCGGCCAATAATCTACTTCAACGAGCGTTTTAAAATTCATTGAATGAGAGGAAAAAGTAACTATTCTGTCTAAACTAATACTTTGAATCATTTGCCAAAAAGTAGAAGAAAAAGCGACAAATCGCGCAAAAGACGGAACATCCCAGATATTATTATGATACATCGGAAGCGGCTGAAAGCTAAGCCGCATGCGGTCAGGGTTCACCATCCATTGATAACTAACACACGCAAAATACTCAGGATGAACTCGCGTATCGCAGTCAAAAGCGGAAACAATCACATCTTCATAATTTATCTTTTTCTTATCCAAAACAATCTTAGCTTCTCTGGCGGCCCAAGTAATATTTGCCCCCTTGCATTTTGCTTCGCCCCGAATATTTGACGGATGAACAGTAGTTATATAAATGAAAAACTTGTCGGAAAATTCATTCTCAAGAATTTTTGCTCGTTTTAGCGCATCTTGGCCGACCCTTTCTTCTATAGCCAAAACGACGATCATCTTATCTTTTGGATAGTTTGAATCAACCAACGATTGAAAAGACGGCCGCAAAATTTCCAATCCCTCGTTATAAGTCGGAATAATAATTAAATGGTACAAACCCTGCCAATTTTTAAAATTTTTGATTTTTGATTTTTGATTTTTGATTTTATATAGCCAATCTATTTTCTGCCACTCTCTTGTTTTGCGATAAGCGACTATCGTGTAAAAAGAAAAAATGATCGCTTTAATCAACCAATACAGATCAAAAATAATAATGAAAATTGCCACCCAAACAGGCAAAAAAAAAGAAAAAATAAATAAGCTTACCAAAATGAACCACGTTAGGAATGCCGGCAAAATCTCAAAACTTCTTTGTAGGTAATAATCTTTAAAATTAGTGGGTTTAGAAGACGGAAAAGACATACTATTGTAAGTATAATTTACAGATAAGCCAATTGGAAATTAACCCTTTAGGCTTTCTTTTATTTCCAACGGCCTAATAACTGAATTCTAATCGGTTATGCCCGTATTTTAATTAATCTGCCTATAAAATCCTTCATTACTCCAATACTTTAGCAAGCCTTAAAACTTCTTCAGCAACTTTTCGAGCCGCATCAGGCCTGGCTAAGGACAAAGCAACTCGGCTTACTCTCATACGCCAAAGATTATCATCAAGTAATCCCAAAATTTTTCCTTTTAGAATATGAATTTGAAGATTTGGCTCTTCTATTAAAATTGCCGCTCCTCTTTGAGAAAAATAAAAAGCGTTCTTTGTCTGATGATCCTGCGCCGCATTTGGCAAAGGAATAAGGATGCTTGGTTTTCCCAAAGCCATTATTTCAGCCAAGGCGTTAGCCCCAGCTCGACTAACAATAACATCTGCAGCAGCATAAGCATCTTTCATACTCTCTTTCAAAAATGGGAAAAGATGATAATCGCTTATTTGCGGAAGGCTCATTCTTTCGGTTCTTTTTTTTGCCTCATTATAATTTTTAATGCCGCATTGATGAATAATCTGGCATTTTCCAAGAATTTCCGGAAGAATTTCAAAAAGTATCTCATTCAACCGACGAGCTCCTTGGCTTCCGCCGATGACAAAAACTGTTTGTTTTTTAGAATTGAGCTTAAAAATTTCTTGAGCCCGATTCTTATCTCCTTTTAGAATAGTCTCTCGAATAGGGTTGCCGGTTAAAACTACTTTGTCGGATGGAAAATATTTCTGGGTTTCTTTAAACGAAACAGCTATTTTTTGAGCAAAACGGAGAGATATTCGATTAGACACGCCCGGTTCAATATCTGATTCATGGATAATTACCGGAATTCTATAAAGCCAAGAGACGAAGACAACCGGCAGGGCAACGTATCCGCCCTTACTGAAAACAACATCAGGCATATACCAAAAAACATGCCAGAGAGATTGGACTATTGAAATAGGAATTTTAAAAAAATCTATAAAATTCTTCAACGACCAATAACGTCTTATCTTTGCCGCCTTAATAAATTTACAAGGAATTTCTGCTCCAATCAAATACTCCTTAAATTGATTAGAGTCGGAAATTAATAAAAATTCAGGTTTTTCTAAGTTTTTTTCTCGGGTAATTTTTTTTATCTCAGAGATAACTGCCGAAATCGGTATTAGATGACCGGCAGTTCCCCCGCCGACGAGTAAAATTCTCATAAGAAAAATGATTTATGAATTATGATTTACGATTTATGATTTTATAAAATTCTTAAATTATAAATCTTGAATCTTAAATCATTTTTAGTATTTTGTCAAAATAAACTACTGCACAAAAATTATCTTCTATGCGCCTTCTTTAATCTAGTATACTTAGATATATTAAGAAGTATTCCTGCCGCGATTAAAGAAACTACTAATGCAGAACCGCCATAACTAATAAACGGCAAAGGAATACCGGTTAAGGGAATAAGTCCTCTATTTGCGGCAATATTTATAAAAGCCTGAAAAACAAACCAGGAAGTAACTCCAACAGCAACTAATTTCCCAAAAACGTCAGGGGCATAAATTGCTATCTTAAAACCACGAATAGCTAAAATCAAAAATAAAACGATAAGAACACTAACGCCAATAAAACCCAACTCTTCCCCGATAATAGCAAAAATGGAATCACCGATAGGTTCTGGAAGATACAAAAATTTCTGGCGGCTATATCCCAATCCTCTTCCAAAAATTCCGCCGGAGCCGATAGCCAGAAGCGCCTGATTAATTTGATAACCAATCCCTTGAGGATCAACATCCGGATGAAGAAAAACAGTCAAGCGATTCATTCGATAAGGAGCTATTTTAATAAGCGCCCAGAGCGCGGCTAATCCCATTACAATTAAAAATCCAATATATCTCAGTTTTGCTCCAGCAACAAAATAAATTATTAAAGAAACAAGAGCAATCAGGCCTAAGGTTCCTATATCTGGCTGGAGAATCATCAACGTGCTAACAAAAACAATAACGGTAATAAACGGCACAAACCCTTCTGAAAAGCTCCTAACGCTTTCATTCTTTTTTTCCAGCCATGCAGCCAAATATAAAATAAATGTCAACTTGCAAAGCTCGGCCGGTTGAAACGAAAAAATACCTAAGTTAATCCAACGTTCTGCTCCGCCATAACCATAGCCAATACCGGGTATAAACACTAAAATAAGAAGCAAAAAGGTTAATATCAATGCCGGAAAAACAAACTTTTTCCAGATCCAATAAGGTATTTTTTGAACTATTGCCCAAAATATTAAACCAGTAAAAACACCGAATATAGCCTGGTGACGAAAATAATGATAAGGCTCGCCAAATTTTTCTTGCGAAATAGGAACGCTGGCGCTAGAAACAGCTATTAAGCCAAAAATTACCAAAGCAAATATTGCGGTCATTAAAATATAATCCGGCTCATGTGATTTTATATTTCCGTACATACTTTTTAAACAGGTTTCCTCTTGTTTGATAATTTTTAAAAATACCAAAACTTGGCGAAGCGCAGGACATTAAACAAATTTTTCCCTTTGGAGTATATTTAAAAGCGAGACTTACCGCATCTTTCATATTATTGACAAAAAACGTTTTTAAACCTGCTGGTTCCGTAGTTCTCCTGTATCGTGATACCGGGGTCTGTAAAGCCCGACTTGAAGATAACATACTCCGCTTTGCTGTATATGCCAATCCTTCTAAATGCAACGGGCTGACAAGCGAAGTGAAACGGAATTTGTTATCCGTTTGACAAAGTATTGCGTCATAAATTTTCTGGCCGGTAGTTGGAAAAAGAATTATAGTCTTAATTTTGCTTTTAATAATTCTTTCAGCTAATTTTTTAAAATCAAGACCCCGATCAAACCCTCCGACTATAAGAGTATAAACATTCCTGCCAAGGGCATCAAGCGCCCCGATTGTCGCCTCGGGTATTGTTGCTAAAGAATCATTATAAAATTCTATTCCTTTATAACACCCAACAAATTCAAGACGATGCGGAAGTCCATTGAAATTTTTTATTGCTTTAATAATATTCTTGGTAGAAATTCCAGAAATTTTCCCGATAATTACCGCCGGCATAATATTTAAAAGATTAAACCCCCCAGCAAGCGGCGATTCCTGAACCTTTATAATTCTTTCATTTTTCTTACCGCGAGAATAAATAATATAGCCGTTCTCTATGAAACAGCTCTGGCTTTTAATTTTTTGTTTTTTAATTCCAAATGGAATTTTTTGGGCTTTGCTTTTTGCGGCAATTTTTTTAAGCTCTGGAAATGATGAATTAAAAATCAAGTAATCGTTCTTTTTCTGCCATCGAGTTATATTTTCTTTTGCCTTTAGATATCGACTGAAAGTTTGGTGCCAGTCAAGATGTTCTGGAAAAATATTCAGAAATACGGCAATCTGGGGACTTTTTTTAAGACCAGATAATTGATAAGAGGAAAGTTCGCAAACAAAGATATCTTCTTCTTTATGTAGGCGACATTGGCCAATGTCGCCTACAGGAATTACCTGGTCAATGTCGCCTACCTTAGATAAAAAAGACAAAACCGGCCTGCCAATATTCCCAATTAAGTGAACTTTAAAACCGCCAGTTTTTAATACTTGATAAATTAAAGAAGCAGTTGTGCTTTTTCCTTTTGTACCAGTGACGCCAATAATTTTTCCCGGGCAGTTTTCAAAGAAAATTTCGGTTTGTGAAGTAAATTTTTTATTTTTTTTAAAAGGAATTAAAGTTATCGGAGAAATTCCCGGCGATTTAATAATAATATCATAATTCTCAATGCTTTTAAGATAATCTTTTCCCAAATATAACTTAATTCTTTTGTCCTGTAAAATTTTTTCTTTTATTTTCTTGGGAAGTTTTTCAAATTCTAATTTATCAGCTAATCCAAAGTGTTTTTTAGGAAATAACTCCCTCAGAAATAAAAAAGTATCAACTCCCTCTTTTCCAAGCCCCAAAATCAATATTCTTCCTTTTTTTAAATCACTTATTTTCATTTTTTATATTATAGCTAAAATTTTTAAGGAAGTCAAAAAATTCCGAATCTCTTAAAGATTCGGAATCTTGTTTTTCGGAATCTTGTTTTTAGATACAAAATTAAAAGGAAGTCTGTAGTCGTTTTGTTGTTTGTTGTTAGACTTCCTTTATTTGTTGTTAAGCCCCTTAAAAAATAAAAAGGCTCAGCTATAATATAATAAGTTTATAATGTTAATTTCTTTCATTTCTTTTATTCCTTTTCCTTCTTTTGACAATATCTGATAAATTTCCTCGAATCTCCGGTAAATTTCCGGGAATTTTTTACTCTGGATGGCAAGAATTTTTGTCAACACTTTGCGCACTTCTCTTCTTCTCCTGCGTGCTTTTCTTCCTTCTTTTCTTCTCCTGCGTGCTTTTCTTCCTTTTCTTCTGTTTCTTCTGTAGTTTTTCAATATTTCTTTACATAAAAAAAACTTTTCCCATTCTCTTCTTATTGTTTGTTCTTCTAATGCCTTCGATGCCTCTATGCTTATCAACCATTTATCTCTCATCTCTATACCAGCTATTAATGGCTCCTCTCCGTAAAATTCGATTTCGTCCCGCAGAGACAATACACTTCTATCTTCCATTTTTTTCTCCTTTTTGTTCTATTCTATGTCATCTCTTTGTTCTTTGAGATGACAAACTGATTACTAATTCTCTAATTAGCGAAATTCAGCCTTCAGGCTATAATGAAACCCTAAAGGGTAAATTCCAAAATAAACTTAACAACCAGATTGTCATCTCAAAGAAGTTTTTAAAAAAGTTTTTAAAAGAACAATTTTTCTTCTAAGAACGCCTTAGGAGGCAAAATGAAATTTACCATCTTTCATTTTACTTTTATATTATACATCCTGATAAAAATTTGTCAAGAGGCGAAAAAGATAAACGGTCCCAGACTATCCAAAAACTCAAAAAATCAATGGAATTTATCCTTAGGGTTTCATAATTTGCCTCTGATTTAATCAGGGGCAAAATCCAGAACAGCCTAAAGGCTAAATTCCAGTTCTTAGACAGTCTGAGTTAGGAAAATTTTTGAATTTTGATTTATACTTCTGACTTTCAACCTTTGACTTTTGGCTTTGTTACGTGTATTTATCCGCTATCTTTGAAGCGCCATAAGCATCGGGTTTAG
>CAYSEG010000014.1:27061-31378 GCA_964430135.1 uncultured Candidatus Saccharibacteria bacterium
AAGCCATTATCGGAAATAAGCTTAACAGGAAATTTTTATAAAATATCCAAACTGATAGGTATTTTATAAATTTTAAATACAGCCCCATTTTATTTTATTTAGGACTTATGCGAAAACACATCCTTATAACTTGGCTTATCTTCATCTGTTGCATCGTATTCAATTTCTTCTCCGAGACTTTCTTTTACCTTTTCAAACTCATTTTCAAGCTCTCTCAACCTCCTTCTGCTTTCTTTGATAAGAACCGCCCCTTCTCTAACTTTTTCAAGCCCCGCTTCCACATCTACTTCTTCTTGCTTATCAAACCACTCAACAATTCCTTTAAGCTTTTTTAGCGAATCTTTAAGTTTGCTTTTAGCCATAAATTTAAAATTTATTAATTAATAATATTCTTTACCTTAGATTTTATTTTGCCGTCAGAAACTTGGATATCAAGCTCATTCCCTTCACTCACCTGTCTAACATTTTTTACTATCCTTCCAGCAACTGAAGTAATGCTATAACCAAGCTTAAGCTGGCGAACTGGATCAAAAATTTTCAACCGCTTTTCTATATCATCCAAAACATTATTATTTTGTTTAAAGACTCTTTTCAAATTATCTAAAAGTGAATTTAAAAAAACAGCCAGTGTTTTTTTAATATCTTTAATCGCATAATCTATATTCATTAAGGCATCTTTAAGGCTGTGTTTCAACTCCTCAAACTTTTGAAAAATAGCGCCAAATTGTCTTCTCAATCTGTCCGATAATTTTTCAAAATAATATCTTGTTTGCTCCAATAATCTCTGATATCTATATATTATATCTTTTTCAAAAATTGTGATGTCGCCCAAAGCCTTGTCCCATGATTTATTGAGAATAACCGCTACCGCCGTAGGCGTCGAAACTGCCTTATCGGCGGCTAATGAAACAAGCGGCACATCTTTATCGTGTCCAATCCCACAAATCACCGGAACCTTAAAATCTGAAATTTTTCGCACCAATACTTCATTATTAAATGCCATTAAGCTCTCAAGACTTCCTCCGCCTCTGATAATCGCCAAGACATCAATATCCTTGTCATTAAAATAACCAACGGCCGAAAGTAAATCCCGAACTGCGACCTGGCCTTCAACTCGCGAATCCGCAAATTTAATATGATATCCGTATTTGCCAAGATTATTTAAAAAATCATTGATGACTGCGCCTGTCTCCGAAGTAACAAGACCGATTTTTTGAGGGAATTCCGGAATAGGCTTTTTTCTTTCAATGGCAAACAACCCTTCTTTTTCTAATTTCTTTTTTAATTCATCATACGCCTTTTTAAGGGCGCCTTCGCCAACAAGTTCTATGGTCAAAGCTTTAAAATTCATCCATCCTTTCGGTTTATACACCTCCGAAAATCCGTCAACAATAATTTCCATACCTTCCTCAAGAGAAATACCGCACAATTCATAATTGCTCTTCCACATAAAGCAATTGAGAATACTCTCATCTTTCATATCTTTAAGTGAAAAAAACAGATAATTGTCCCTAATATCCAAACTACTAACCTCGCCCTGCACACGCGCTTTATCCTCCCTAAGTTTGGCATTGAGAAAATTTAAGTAATCACTTACAGTATACGGCTTTTTGTTTTCTTTATTTTTTTCTTCTGTTTTTTGATTCGTTACTCCCTCTAAATTTTCATTTACCAACAATAATATGCTCGCTCCATACTTTTCAAATTTCTTCTCTCTAATTCCTTTAATAGCCATTATAGCTTCTTTTGTTTTTGGTTTAAGCGCCGCAATGGCTTCAATAGTCTTGTTGGGCAGAACGCGAAAAAGATCCACACCCTCCTCCCGCGCCGTGGCGCTTCTCCAATTTTTTAATTTTCGCAAAAGCTCTAGGTCCATAGATATTCTAACCTTGAATTACAAAATACTTTTTGTCATTTTGAACCCCGCACATATTTTTAGTTCTTTTAATTATAAATCATATCTTAACTAAGATTTTACTTAGGAAAAATATTTCTAATAAATATGCACCGGATGAAAAATTTCTTCAACTTATGTTTTCGCGTTAAGCACAAGTCAAGAAATTTCTCCTTCCGTTTCGCTCCAGTCGAAATAACAATAAGAAAGCTGAATTTTGTACGGGTATAATCAATTATATTATTTCAAACTCAATTTCATCTCCTTTATCATTCTTCAACTCTCCCCAAACAAGGACCACTTTCACTTCTGAATATCTCTCCAAAATAGCGGCTTTTGCCTTTTTCATATCTTCAAGCTGTTTTTCTTTTTCTTCTTGAGGCGAATCAAACTGATAATCTTGTGCGTAAGCGCCGCAATCGCTATGATGAAATATAATAATTTTTTCTGCCTGATGCAAATTAACGGAAACGCCAATATGCTTCAAAAAATTATTTTTTATCTCTTCGCTCCCGTCAATCGGAACCGCCGACGCGGTAAGATCCTTGCTTGCGCCTGCAAGAGAAATAACATCAAACCCGCCTTCAAAAAGATTTGACCGTTTTACCCATTTCTCAACCTCGCCATTAAGACGAAAATCCATACAACGAATCAAAAGATTTTTGCAAGTGTGTGACATAAAATTATATTATAGTTAATTAATATTCTTTAACTTTCTTAATATGCAATCTCTTTGTCTTTTTGATAAAATCTTCTACGCTTCCCGGCAACCACCAAACATTTTTGTTAATTCCCTCCGGATTATCAGGATTAGATAATAATTCAGACTTACAGAAAGAGACTTAATCCGGAGAGTGAAAAGAAATACTTCATATTCTGAACTTCTACTAATGATATTTTAAAATGTTATATTCTATAATCTTAAAATTATATTAACATATTTTATCCTACTAGACAAACAGTTGACGGCTATCTAAAAAAAATAAATAAATTATCCAATCGCATTAAGCGAAAGATAAGATTATCCCGTAATTTAGGTACAAAAAACAACCGCGTAAATAACCGGTCATTTTACAAGCAGGGGCGGAGGGAATCGAACCCCCGACGCTGGTTTTGGAGACCAGAGTTATACCACTTAACCACGCCCCCCAAAATTAAGAAGCTCAAAATTAGTTATTTTTTCATTTCTCTATGAAGGGTATGAGCTTGGCACCACTTGCAGAATTTCTTCAATTCTAATTTTTCCCTGCCTTCTTTTTTGTTTCGGCGGGAATAATAGTTTATTCTTTTACACTTTGTGCATTGTAATTTAATAAGATTTTTTTGCGGCATAAATTAAGTTAAAAATGACACGAGGCGTCATCCTGAAGGAATCCCTTATGGGACGACTGAAAGATCCCATAAATTATCGGAATTCTTCAGGGTTAGAGCTCCTCAGAATGACATTTTTGTATTTAATTTTTCTTTATCCACTCATCAGTATTTTTATCATACTCGTACAAATCCAATAACTTGCCGAATTGTGTATCTTTTCCGTTTTTTAAAACCCAATTATTTTGACCCGGCTCAAAATAAGCAATCACTTTATATTCCGGCGCTTCTTTAGTTCCTTCCACTAAGATTAAAAGTTGACGAATAATATGCCCATCTTCATATTCCACATAAACATCGTGATTACTTTCTCTTACAAACCAGAATCGGAGCACATGCCAATTACCTCCTAAAGTCGGTTCAATCGGCGAAATTTTATTGATTTTTTCAGCTATATCTTTCATTGCTTCCTGACGGGTTAAATAGATAGATTCATCTTGAGATGGCTTTTGAATCGCTTCAGGAACAGTAGTTGATACTCTCGGAATTTGTTTTTTCTGGTCTATCTGCCAAATATAATAAAGACCAATTCCCAAAATTAAACCCACCAGAATACTAACTAAAATTATTGAGCGGATTTTTTTAATCATAAATTTTTGTTTTCAAATTTATTTTCTGAGCCCACTCGCAGATTTGAACTGCGGACCTTCTCCCTGTCCGACATGCCTGATGGCAGTCAGGCGGGCGGGCTTACTATGCCTGCCCGCCGAAATATAGAGCCGACGGTCGGATTTGAACCGACGACCTACTCCTTACCATGGAGGTGCTCTACCAACTGAGCTACGTCGGCATGTAAGCGGGAAGACGCTCTACCAACTAAGCTAAGTGGGCATTCCCTTCGGTCAAAGCCAAAAACCAAAAGTCAAAAATCAAAATGCAAAAATTATCTCCTTTCTTTTCATTATTTTCTAATTTTGAATTTTGCATTTTGAATTTTGATTTTTATGGTGGGCAGGGAGGGATTCGAACCCCCGAAGCCCGAAGGCAACGGTTTTACAGACCGCTCCGTTTGACCACTTTGGTACCTGCCCTATCAAATTTAAAATTAAAAA